>JBMOGB010000257.1:0-5635 GCA_049318585.1 Bacteroidia bacterium
CTTTGTAAAGTAAAAGGTTTGAAAGAAATTGTAAAAGCTACTTTAGGTAAATTAAACAAAGCCGATGAACTATTGATGATGGAGTTTGTATTACACGGACTTTCAGAATTTAGCCAACTAAGCAAACACCAATTGAACAGTGGTTTTGAATTCAAGGATTTAATGAGCAGCATGTTTGATATGAAAGCGGGTAGGGCTGAGGAAGAGGAATATTAAGTAATAGGCAATATGCAATTGGCAATTGGCAAAAAGCAATGGGCAATAAGCAAAGATATATTGCCGTTCGCGGTTACTGAGCGAAGTCCGATAGCTATCGGACGAAGTATAGCCAACGGAAAGAACATTAAGCAATTAATAAAAAAACGCAGTTCCATTTAGATTTGGAACTGCGATTACACAGTTTAATGACAACTCCCTATTTAGATGAATGTTGATGTACTTTTAAACTTTTTCTCTTGCTTTTTTTTGTCAATATAATAGCAACACCAACAAATTTTTGTCCATTTTCCTCATCAACATAATCTTTAGAGCTGAAAGTAACACTATTTACCTTCAAAAAGGAGGATGTTGAACGCTTGAATTTATAATCCTTAAAATAAAACTCTCTCATAACACTTTTATCTCTATTCTTTTAGTAGAAAGCAATGACCTTTAACAAAGTGTCATTACATAAATACATTTCAATAAATTTAATATCGTTTCCGTCACCAGCATGGTATGTAGTTAAAATATATTTACTTAGGCTCTTATAACTTTGTGATTGAATTGTCATTATTTTCGCTCCAACTATTGTATCAATTTCTTTAGTTAATGATAATGTTTTTTTAGGTGGATTATGTTTATCAATGCTAGCAGTCAAAAAGTTAATATGTTTTGTAAGGCTATCTAAGTTCAACTGGTCTGTTTGGCCGAAAAGTTTTATTGATAAAAAAAGTATGTAAAATAGTAATAAATTTTTATATTGTAACTTCATAAATTTCAATTCTTTTATTTATGTATTAGCATCGAAAAATTTTACTTTAAAACTGAAGTTCAAAAACAGTATGTAGTTCACCAAAACATGACCTTCAACTTCTAAAAAAAAATTATATTTACATCCTAAACTTATCAATAAAGCTTGTTTAGGTTGATTTTATCTAGCTAACAATCAAATATATTTATAAATTCTGTATATCCAAATTGGCTTTTAAATTATTGGCTATTGAAATTTTTTGAAACATTTAATTTTGAGAACAATTACATATCAAAGGCCTAAATTATAATTGCATTTGTACAATTCAAAAGTAAACAATTGAAAAGTTTGTAGATTGATGCATAAACTTTTACTACAACTCATTTTTAAATTTCAAACCAATATTATCAAAAAATTGATGATAACAACAATGCTTAAAACAGCTATTTTCCAAAAATTATGAGCTTTTTTTATTTCCATAAAATGAAAAACAACAAGTATAAATTTAGCTGTAAATAATCCAATTATAAAACTTTTTGAAAAGAAAAAAACAGTAGTAATTATTGTAATTGCTGTAAGCAGCATTAGTAAAAACCAAACATGAATTGTTTTCATTTTTTTTAGTTTAAAAAAGTAAATAAATTACAGGAAATAACAATAGCCAAATTAAATCGCATAGGTGCCAAAATGCAGCTCCAGCCTCAAAATCTTGCATGATTATATCTGAATTTTTCTTGGAAAGTGATACATAAATTGAAGCTAAAATTACTATTCCTACCAATACATGTATAACATGAAAACCAGTAAGTAACCAGTAAAAAGTAAAGAAAATATTATGGTCCAATGTTAAACCAAATTCTACTTTATTGGCATATTCAAATGCTTTTAAACCCAAAAATAGGCAGCCAAATAAAATGGCTAAAAGTATAAAATTGGCCGACTTTTGGTGATTGTTTTCCTTGAATAATTGCAAAGCATAAGCCATAAAATATCCGCTAGTTAAAAGCACCACAGTATTAATTGAACCTATGGTAATGTTTAATAATAACTTAGATTCATGGAATATAACTGGATTGTTATTTCCGTAATATTTCATGGCTACTAATGCCATTCCGAAGGTTATTATTTCTAAAAAAATAATAATCCAAATAAGGATTCCGCCCGGTGGATAATAGATATTTTTGTAATTTATTTTTTGTGTGTTCAATGGAATAAATTTAAGTTTTCACGACATGTTTTTTATCTTTTCATATAACTTCACCATTGATTGTAAAAGCGCAGTTGGAGTAGTTAAAATTTGATAATGATTTTGTCCAAACATTTGTGGCAAGTAATATTTTGCCTCAGCTTCTATGGCCAAAGCATACGCATTTATTTGCATTTCATGGAGCTCGCGCAATGCTTGTTTCACATCGTTTACTCCATATTTTCCTTCATATTTATCAAAGTCGTTTGGCTTTCCATCCGATATTAAGACCACCCATTTGTTTTTAGTTTTTCGCTTATTTAACAAAGCTCCCGAATGGCGCAAAGCAGCTCCAATTCTGGTGTATCCATCGGGTTCTACTGCGCCAATTACTAGTTTAGCTGTGTTCCAATCTTCATCAAAATCTTTAAGTGTTTGATAAGTAGAAAAATTCCTGGTTTTAGAATAAAAACTATTGATTGAAAAATCAACTTCAAACTCATTTAAAATTTCACCAAACAAAATAGAAACTTGTTTTTCTACATCTATAATTCTATTGCCATCGGCATAACCATCACTCGACAAACTGATGTCGAGTAAAACTAAAATGGATAAATCCTTTTCTTTTTTACGACTCGAAATATAGATATTTTCAGAAGGAGTATGCCTTGAATGAACATCAACATATAAGTCAGTTATGGCATCTATGTCAAATTCATTGCCTTGGTTTTGTCTGCGTTGTTGTTGCATTTTGTTGTTCAAATTGGTAAGCATTTTTCGCAAACCAATTAACACTGTTGCATTTTTATTGATGGTATCGTAATAGTAATCCGAATTGGTTTTGAGTAAAGTAATGGGATAAACTTTACAAAAATTATCTTTATAAGCATTCTTTGAATAGTCCCATTCATCGTATTTTAAGTGATAACCTTTTGAATCGCTTTCGGCACTTTCTGAAATGGTTGTATTTTCTATAAAGTCAGCCTGATACACCGAATGTGCAGTATCATCAACCCTCACGGTATATTTCATGTTGAGTTCTTCTAATGCTTTTTCGTGGTCTTTTAAATCATCTTCTCCATCAAAATCGCGCCAAACGCCATCAAATTCTTCGGCAGTATCTACCTTTTCAAAGTTGTGTGTTAATACATAATCTTCTTGTTGTTTTTTATCAACTTCAATGCTTATTACCTCTTCAATAGCTCGTGCTTTTAAGGTGGTAAGTATCTTTTCTTCTAATGCTTTTTTTGTTTGATCCGAAAAATTTTCCAGCTTTTTATCTTTCAATTCTTCTTTGGTATTCAGCATCCATTTTCCATAAAGCCAAGTGGTATCTATTGGTTCTTTTTCCTTTTTTATTTTGGTAAATGTTTCAATAAATGTTTGATGCCATTCATGCGTAATTGGATATTCTTTGAATAGTTCTTGTAAAACAATGGAAGACGATTCAAGTGCCTTTTGTTGCGAAATTAGCAAATTATTATCTTCGTTTTCTTGCCAGTTTAAATTAAATTTTTGTTGAATACATAAGTATAAAATCCGGAATGAATAAAAGTTTTTATTTTCCGTTTTTGAATCAAAAAATGCAATAGACGTTGGTAAAAAAAAGGAATTGTTTTTATAACCACCTTCCCGCTCAGCGTGATATATATCAATGGAATTGCCAGAAATGGCACGCGCCAAAATGGTTATATTTTCTTTTAAATTATCTAACAAAACAGTCCGTTCAATGATTTCAACGGACTGTTTTTTATTGTTTTTAAAATAGTTAGAAACCTTGCCATAAAGGTATTCATCTAGTGCCATAACTTATATCATTAAGTTACTCAAATCGGTGAGCGCATCTATAATTTGTAACTCATCGGTTAAAGGTTCTACAATAGCTACTTTTACAGCCAATCGTTTTGGTAAACCAGTATGAATAAGTTTGCCTGCATCTACCAAAAGTCGAGTTGAAACAGTTTCGGTTAAACCCAATTCAGTCAAGTTTCTAATTTTATTGCCTATGGCAACTAGTTTCTTTGCATCATCGGCATTTACATTACTTTCATTAATAACAATTTCTGTTTCAATTGCTGCTTCTGGATATTGGAATGAAAGTGCAATAAATCGCTGTCGAGTAGAAGGTTTTAGTTCTTTAAATCCTCTTTGATAGCCCGGATTAAATGATGCCACTAACATGAAATCGGCATGTGCTTTATGAGTAATTCCTAATTTATCAATATAAATTTCTCGCCTATGATCGGTCAATGAATGTATGGCTACAATTACGTCTGGCCTGGCTTCAGCTATTTCATCCAAATAAATAATTGCACCTTCTTTAACCGCAATCGTTAATGGTCCATCAACCCACAAAGTTTCAGCACCTTTTATAATATATCGCCCAATTAAATCGGTTGAAGAAGTTTCTTCATGGCAACTAATGGTAATAATTTTTTGGTTTAATTGGGCTGCCATAAATTCTACAAACCTTGACTTTCCAGTACCAGTTGGCCCTTTTATAAGTAATGGTAATTTGTTTTTGTAGGCATGATTGAACACATCTATTTCTTTACCAGTTGCTTTGTAATATGGCGTTTTTACTATGCTTTCCATTGTTTGGGCTTGTGCTGTCATTGTAAATTAGTTTACAAATTTCGATTCCAATGCAATGGCTTTTGGAAACAAAATATTATTTTCTAAATGTATATGAATATGCAAATCTTGTTCAAACTCATCGAGCTTAGCATACAGGGCTTTGAAGGTATTGCAAGCCCATTCTGGAGGCGTATAATTATTACTTAAAACTGCTATTTCTTTGAATAAATTTCCAACTATTTCATGCTCTTCTTCCATCATGTTTATTGGGTTATTTACTGAGCCAAAATGTGCTTTATCTATTATTAAATTCTCTCTATTTGCAGCCACTAATTTTTTTACATAAGGAAACAAAATCAATTCTTCTTTTTTCATGTGGCTTGCCAAATCTTGGGCTATTATTTCAAAAAGCTCTTTAATTTTCATAACAGCAGGATGGTGTTCGCCATGTACTTTTGCCACTTTTGTTGCGTAAGCATCAATTAAACCAAGCGATTCTGTAACATAAATATGATGTGTATTCACAATAAAATCAACCAAAAAGTCAAGCTCCCAATTGTTGTAATTTTGTGATTGAATCACTTTTTCATCTATGTTTTTTAAGTCTTGCATAATTGAATTGATATCAATGTTTTTCTTCTCGCAAGCTTTTTGAATGGTTATTCCACCACCGCAGCAAAAGTCGATTCCATATTTTTTAAAAACATGAGCTGTTTTAATATTTAACGCTACAATGTCTGCTATTTTCTGTTCTAATAAATCTATGTTTTCCATTCTTTTTTACCAACATTTGACTCCTAACGGAGTCGTTTTTTTACTTAATGATTTTGTGTTTTTACAAGGTATTTCTGTTACCAATATTTGACTCCTAACGGAGTCGTTTTATACTTAATGATATTTCGTTTTTACAAGGTATTTTT
>JBMOGB010000258.1:0-5628 GCA_049318585.1 Bacteroidia bacterium
AAAATTGGTTCTCAAAATGTAGTGGAAGCTTTAGAAAACTCAAAAAAAGCTGCAACTTTATTGAATGATAATTCTACAAATACCCAAAAAATCAAAGTTTATAAATCATTGGGTACGTTTTATTATTTATCTGCAAACTTTTATTTAGCCATTTTGAATTATCAAAAAGCGCTTGGTTATGAAACAGAAAACACTTTATCAAAAGGGCAAATTTACTATGCTTTAGGTAACTGTAATTTTGCCCTTGGCAATTTACCAAACGCACTGAAATTAAGTTTGGAGGCTCTTAAAATTTTTGAATCTTTAACTGAAAAAAACGACCTGCTAAATGCTTATGTTTCTATTGCAAATATTTACGAAAGGCAAAACAGTTTTTCGAAAGCAATTGAATTCAATTTAAAAGCTGCTAATATTTTTGAGCAAAATAAAAATATTTTTAGAACACTTACTATTTTTGAAAATGTGGGAAAAATATATGCATTGCAAAAAAAATATTCTTTAGCAATTAATTATTACAATAAAGCTTTAAAAATTTACCAAAACATTGGAAATAAAGCAGGTGAAGCCATTACTTATCAAAATTTAGCTAAGTTATTTTACAACCAATCAGATTACAAAAGTGCCTTAAATTATTACCAATTATCGTACAAAATTGCGAAGCAAGCTAACTCTGAAGTTTTGGAAACAAGTAATTTATTGGGTTTAGGTAACACTGAATTAATGTTAAATAATTATGGTGTTGCAGAGCAAAATTACAAGCTAGCCTTACAAAAAGCCAAGTTGCTCAACCAACGTTTTGAGTTAAAAGAAGCTTATGAAGGTTTGGCAATTATTTCAAAATCAAAAAACAATGTTTTTGAATCCAAAACATTTTCGTTGTTAAGTAACCAAATAAAAGATTCATTGTTCAATGATTCAATTTTAGCAAAAGTTACCAATTTGCAATTACTTTACGATAAAGAAAAAACACAGCAACAAGTAGTTTTATTGAAAAAAAATGAAGAATTGAGCAATGTTCAGCTCATTAAAGAAAGGCAAATTAGGAAAATGCTAATTGCAATTGTGGTGCTTTTTGTGTTGTTAACTGTGGTGTTTTTTTATTTTTATATCAACAATAAACGCATCAGTTCATCACTAGAAAATCAGAATAAAAAGTTAGAAATTCAAACCGAAGAGTTAGGTAGATTAAATACAGTAAAAGATCGTTTTTTTAGCATCATTAGTCATGATTTAAGAAACAATATGACTACCATGAAATTGTATTTTGACTTAATGGGTAATAAAAAATACAAGCCAGAAAACACTGAAGAATTAACCAAACAAATTGCTTCATCTGTTGAAAATAATATAGATTTACTAGAAAATTTATTGGTATGGGCTTCTTCGCAAATAAAGGGATTGCCTTTAAAATTTGAACATCTAAATGTATTTGAATTAGTTAATAAAAACATTGATTTGTCAGCAAGTATTGCACATCAAAAAAACATCCAATTAATTAATTTATGCCATGAAAATGATGCTGCTTTTGCTGATGAAAACACCATCAATTTGGTATTACGAAATTTGATTGTGAATGCCATTAAATTTACAAACGAAGTTGGTGAAATTACCATTTCAACTAAAACAGAAAATGCGGTTATAAAAATTTCTATTACCGATAATGGAGTTGGAATTGAGCAGGAAAAAATAGAACAATTATTTACACAACATCAAAATCCAAGCACACAAGGAACTGCAAATGAAAAAGGTACTGGCCTTGGACTCATGCTTTGTGCCGATTTTATTAAGCAAAACAATGGAATTATTTATGTGAAAAGCGAAAAAGGAAAAGGTTCTGTTTTTACATTTGAATTGCCTTTGAAATAGTGGATAGACGATAGACGATAGTTGATGGACCATAGAAAATAGACTATAGAAAAATTAGTTCAATTGCTATAGGACTTAACTCAATGTTTGCGGTCGTTGAGCCAAGCAGAAACGAAATTTTTATTCTCTATTATTTATTATTTTAAAAAATAAATTTGTTTTTGTGAAATAAAAAAATCTATCATTGCAGCAGCAAAAAGAAACAAAATGAATTTAACAAAAACTATGCGTATGATGTGTATGTGTTCTCATAAAGAGAGGCATATTACTTGCATGCAATAGTTTGAAAAAATTATACATCAGTAAAGCCTCTCAACCAACATTGAGAGGCTTTTTTTATAAAAAAAAACAAACAATTAACCACTTTCATAATTCAATAATTATTGTAAAGTTTTGTTTTTTCGTCATTGCGAACGCAGTGAAGCAATCTAAAACAAAACATATTATGAGATTGCTTCACTGCGTTCGCAATGATGTCTCGAATTACGTAAGAGGTTTAATAACATAATAAAAAAAAT
Organism: Bacteroidia bacterium; assembly: GCA_049318585.1. GTDB lineage: Bacteria > Bacteroidota > Bacteroidia > UKL13-3 > UKL13-3 > JAAFJM01. Next base: position 2,385 of record JBMOGB010000258.1, read on the forward strand.
AAAATACCAAATGAACTCAATAAAAACAAATAGACATTTTAGCTCAATGCACCATATGAATATGATGTGTATGTTTTGCTATATGCAATTTTTTGCGAGTGGATTTTTGCGTTTGGAGTAATTTTTATTACTTCTTGAACTTAACAATAAAGCCTTCTCGCATTCAAACCGAGAAGGCTTTTTTTATGCAAAAAACTTTAACAAAAACAATCAAAATAGATAAAAACAATGAGCAATTTAAACAACTTAAAATTCGACACACAAATTATTCATGGCATAGCGCCCGATGAATTAACAGGAGCCATTAGCACTCCCATTTACCAAACCTCCACTTTTGTTCAGGAAGCGCCTGGCGTTCACAAAGGATTTGATTATTCAAGAAGTAATAATCCAACCAGAAAAGTAGTAGAAGACTTGTTAGCCCAACTAGAGCAAGGCGATGCGGGCTTTGCCTTTGCAAGTGGATTGGCCGCAATTGATGCAGTGATTAAACTTTTAAAAAGCGGTGACGAAATACTTGCCGTGGATGATATTTATGGTGGATCGTTCCGCTTATTCACTCATGTTTATGAAAAATTTGGAATCAAAGTGAAGTATGTAAATACCACAAATATTCAGAATGTAATTGAAAATATTACGGATAACACCAAATTAGTTTGGATTGAAACACCTACAAATCCAACGCTGAAAATTTCAGACATCAGGGCTTTGGCAGCCATTGCTCATACTTATGAAGCTTTGTTGGTGGTTGATAATACTTTTGCTTCACCTGCATTGCAACAGCCATTAACCTTAGGTGCCGATATTGTAATTCATAGCGCTACCAAATATTTGGGTGGACATTCAGATATCATTGCAGGAGCTGTAATAACAAAAACTAAAGAATACAGTGAAAAAATAAAGTTTATACAAAATGCTTCAGGTGCGGTGCTTGGACCTTTCGATTCGTGGTTATTGATAAGAGGCATTGAAACATTGCCATTACGCATTGAAAAACATTCATCAAATGCTTTAAAAATAGCCAATTATTTGAGTACTGAAACTGAAATTGAATCATTGTATTATCCAGGATTGAAAAGTCATTTGAATCATGAAATAGCTAAAAAACAGCAAAGTGCTTTTGGAAGTATTATTTCATTTACGCTGAAAAATGACACCATTCAAGCAGCTGAAAAATTAGTGACTTCAACTGAATTATTTAAGTTGGCCGAAAGTTTAGGAGGCATCAAAAGTTTAATATGCCATCCAGCACAAATGACCCATAAATCAATTCCTGCTGAAAACCGAAAAACAGCTGGAATAAACGATTCCTTGATTCGACTTTCGGTTGGATTGGAAGATGCCGATGACTTAATTAATGATTTGAAACAAGCTTTCAAAATTATTAGAAGCGAGCTAAATAAAGCAGAGCAATCAAGTGCAGTTGAAGTCTGTTGATACTGTTCAAAAAGAAAGCATTTATAATAAAAAACAAAACAAATAATTACAAAAAATGATAACAGAAACTGAAATAAATTTAGGCTTATTTGGTTATGGTGTAGTAGGAAAAGGCTTTTATGAGCTTACCAAATTATATCCAGAATTGGCTATAAATACTAAGGAAATTGTTGTAAAAAACCACGAGCATCATCTTCAAAATATTGAATACCATTTAAGCTATGAGGCCAACGATATTTTGCAAAACAACCAACTAAAAACTGTGGTTGAAGTAATCAATAATAGCAATGATGCATTAGCAATTGCAAGACAAGTTTTAACATCAGGTAATACTTTGATTACAGCCAATAAACGAATGTTGGCCGAAAATTTTGCAGAACTTTATTTGCTTTTAAAAACCAAAGGTGGAAGACTTTTTTACGAAGGTTCATCAGCGGCTAGTATTCCAATAATAAAAATACTTGATGAGTATTTTGCTAATGAAAATATTCAATTAATAGAAGGTATTTTAAATGGAACCAGTAATTATATTTTATCGGGAATTTTCAACAATAATTTAAATTATAAACAAGCATTGAAACAAGCGCAAGAACTTGGATTTGCTGAGACAGATCCAACATTAGATATAGAAGGAATTGATGCCTTAAACAAATTAGTCATCATCAATGCACATGCTTTTGGTGTAATTGTAAATCCAAATCAGGTGTTTAATTATGGTATTACACATATCAATGAAGATGATATAGCATTCGCAAAAACGAGAGGATTTGTAATAAAACAAGTGGCGCATGCTTCTGTTAATATTCAAGGAAAATTATTGCTTTATGTTGCTCCGCAATTTGTAAATAATAGCAGCCAATTATTTGGAGTAAATCAAGAAAATAATGGTATTTTGGTAAATGCCGAACACAGTGGCCAACAATTTTATTTTGGAAAAGGTGCGGGTAGTAAACCTACTGGTGCTGCCGTTTTAGCCGATGTTATTTCATCTAAACAAAACAAATCATACAATTATACCAAGTTAAAAAAAACAAATTTTATAAAGTATGAAATCAATCAAAAAGTCAAGGTTTATTTTAGGTATCCAATTTCAGTTAATATTGAACATTTGGAGATTGAAAAAACTAAAAATTATTTGATAAAAGATCAACTCATTATTGAAGGGAAAATTTGTTTGAGTAAATTATTTAAATACAAAGAATGGTTAAATGAGAACGAAATTTCAATCATTGTTTTCCCCTAGTAGTTAATAGACCATAGTCGATAGGCCATAGATTATAGAAATTAGTGTAAAAAATTTACTTTTTATAAAATCTATTGATTTCAATCCACTTACAATAGTCTATTGTCTATCAACCATGGTCTATGGTCTAATATATTTTATAAAAAGGCAAAAAACATTGATTGTTTATTTTAGTAAATTAAGCATGTTTTTTATAAATAATCTCAATCGAAGAATAATATAGTTATTTTTTTTATTGTAAGTAATATTGGTTCAAATTTCATTACGCCCTAATTACTCCTGGTCTGAATTCTTTGGTAATAGGAGCGTGGTTAGCTGCTTCTATGCCCATACTTACCCATTTGCGTGTATCAATTGGATTTATAATTGCATCAATCCACAAACGTGCAGCGGCATAATATGGCGATGTTTGTTTGGTGTATCTATCGGTAATTGTTTTCAATAAATCGGCCTTCTTTTCTTCAGTAATTACTTCGCCTTTTCCTTTTAAACTAGCTTCTTCTATTTGCAATAAAACTTTAGCTGCTTGTGCTCCACCCATTACAGCGATATTGGCATTTGGCC
>JBMOGB010000259.1:0-5609 GCA_049318585.1 Bacteroidia bacterium
CAGTAGCTGTTTGGAGTTGGAACAGCATGTTAGCCGCTGTTTGTGGCGATGTGTGTATTTGGAAACCATCAGAAAAAACTCCACTTTCAGGAATTGCTTGCCAATTACTCATGGCAAAAATTTTAAAAGAAAATAATTTACCTGAAGGGATTTTCTGTATGGTAAATGGCGATTATAAAGTAGGCGAATTAATGAGCAAAGACGAACGTGTTCCGTTAATTTCTGCTACTGGTTCTACCCGCATGGGCCGAATAGTTGGTGCTACAGTAGCCCAACGTTTTGGAAAAGCATTGTTAGAATTAGGCGGAAATAATGCCATTATATTAACTCCTGACGCTAACTTAGATTTAGCCATGGTAGGCGTGGTTTTTGGCGCGGTAGGAACTGCAGGACAACGTTGTACTACAACTCGTAGGTTAATTATTCACGAAAGTATTTACGATAAAGTAAAAGAAAAATTGGTAAAAGCTTATGCGCAATTAACTATTGGCAATCCGCTTGGCAGCAGTTTAGTAGGACCATTAATTGATAAAGATGCAGTAGCCGCCTATTTAAATTCAATAGAACAGTTAAAAGCCGAAGGCGGAAAAGTGCTTTGTGGTGCCGAGGTAATGACAGGCGAAGGTTACGAAAGTGGTTGCTATGTAAAACCAACTATTTGCGAAGCAGAAAACCATTACAAAATAGTACAACACGAAACTTTTGCGCCTATTCTTTATATTATGAAATACACCAATTTTGAAGAGGCAATTGCTTTGCAAAATGGCGTAAAACAAGGTTTAAGTTCAAGTGTGTTCACCGATAATTTGCAAGAAGCAGAAGCATTTTTAGCGCATTGGGGTAGCGATTGCGGAATAGCAAACGTGAATATTGGAACCAGTGGTGCTGAAATTGGTGGTGCATTTGGTGGCGAAAAAGAAACAGGTGGCGGACGCGAAAGCGGCAGCGACAGCTGGAAAGCTTACATGCGTAGACAAACTAACACCATTAATTACGGTAAAGAATTGCCATTGGCACAAGGTATTAAGTTTGATATTTAGTTATTGGACGATGGTCTATAGACCATAGACGATAGATAAAAGCCCGAGTTTAAAATTCGGGCTTTTGTGTTTTAAAAAATGGAGAAAACCATAAGTTTTTCACAAATTTCTATTCTTGTATCTCCAAAATTTTAAGGGTTATTTATGGTTTAGTTTTGATAAATATAGTTATGTTTGAATGCTATCCATTATATGAAACCATGAAGAAAATTACGAAGTATATTATTGCTGCTGCAATAATTCTAATCGCTAGCAATTCGTTTGCTCAAAAATTTTATGTGAAGCTAAATGGAGGTTATAATTTTGTAAGTGCTGCAGAAGCTAAATATAATACTATCACTACTGGAACGCTAACTGTATATGAAAAAACTCTATTTTCATTAGGAAAAGGAACTAGTTTTGGCGGTGCTTTTGGTTATCTGTTTAATAAATTTGTAGGAACAGAATTAGATGTTTCTTATTTAATTGGTGCAACATCAACAATGGATGATATAAGTGTAAATCCATATCGTTTTAGATGGTCTTCAACCTTCATTCGATTTGTGCCAACAGTAATTATTACACCAGGTTTCGATAAAATAAATCCCTATGCGAAATTAGGTTTAATTTTAGGAACTGGTACATATACTGCTAAACAAAGTACTAATAGTTCAAATGCAACACTGTTATATAATGGTGGTTTAGCAATTGGCTTTAACAGTTCCTTTGGGGTAAATTATAAAATAAATAAAAATATTTCTATTTTATGTGAACTTAGTATAATTAGTTTGTCATATGGCGCAACTAGAAGTGAATTAATTGAAAGGACTGAAAATGGGGTTGACATGCTTCCGACACTTAGTACAAGATTTAAAATCACAGAGTATTCAGATTCGCATACTTCAGACGCAAGTTCAATTCCTGACGAAAACCTTCCCCGTAAAGGAAGTATAGAAAATGTGCCTTTTAGCAGTGTAGGCTTTAATATTGGATTACAATATCATTTCTAAAATGTAAATAAATTTCTTTCAAACTGATGCCTTCGCTTTGAGCGAAGGCATCGGTTTTTTTAAAACGGAAAGTAAACAGTTAAGCCTAAAGCATCTTTTTTATCACCAATTATTATGTGATCAATTGAATAATTTAAATATTTTGTTCGTTGAATTACTCCAATTTTAAAAGCATTATTATATGCTTCACTTTCAAGGTTTTTCATAATTCCAAATTGAAATCCTAAGTAATTGGGGTTGTTTCTGTCGTTGTCATTCATGTTAACCATTAGTTTTAAATCGTAAGATTTTACCCAAGATACTGAATTTATTTCTCCTGCGACCATGTTTACCAAAGGAAAAGTTTGTCCCATTAAACCAATTTTATACTTTCCTATTGAGTATTTATTTGACAATTCTAACATCATTTCAATTCCTGCAATTGGTGCAATGGTATTACCAAGTATTCCTATTCCTATTTTCCCATTAATCATCAACGCATCCATTCTCCCTTGAGTTTTATTGCCTAGTTTATAGCCGTTTTCGGTATTCAATTCTATTTTATATGTACGTTTAAAATCCTTTTTTGCAGTGTTGTTTGTGTAGGTAATTGCTTCGTAAATATTGATGTTTTCCAAAACCGTTTTTAATTGCTTAGGGTCGGCCAAATAAATTTGAATTTGAAACTCGTATTTTAAATCAAAAATATGGTATTCGTATTTGGGTAAATCTAATTGCAAGCGTTTCAATTCATAATTGATGTCTACCGCATTTTCACTTAAATCTACATTTTCAGCTTTCAATCTTCGTTTGCCATTTGAGGTTATAAAGTAATAAACTTTGGTGGCATCGGTTGTTAAAGTATTGTTGTTTTGAGCAGCACTGATGTCGTTTACAAAAAGTGTTTTTATGGAATCCACTTGCTTGTATTTGTGCATGTCTTTTAAGTCGCCACCAATCAATAAAATCTTGTCACTCCCCGATAATTTTATGATCAAAGTATCATTTATTTGAGTTTCGTTATAGTCTAAATCAGCCATAATCACATCGGCTTTTTGAGCAAATAAAAAGTTGGAGGTTGAAGCAATAATTAGCCCGCAAGCCAATAGCAGTAGTTTTTTCATGATGTTAAAGTTGGTTTATATTTGGTTAGTTAAATTGTTTGGTTAGTCCAAAAGTGGTTGCTTGAATAGTATTCGCATTTCCAGCATTGTTTTGCAATGAAGCACCAATTTTAAAAGAAAATCGTTGGTTAAAAGCCATGTTAGTTGGCGGTGTGTTTTCTTGTTTTATTGGTTCGTTAAAATCAATTTCTGTAAATCTTTTTGTTTTTTTAGGCGTGGCTTCCGCCAATATAATTGCTGGTTTTTCCAATAAAATAAAACTATCATTTTTGATTGATTCGCTTTGAACAATTTCAATTGGCTTTTCTATTCTTTTGTTTTCGGTCGGTATTCTATCGCTTTTAACAACCAATATTGGACTTTCAGTCTTATTCGTTTTTGAAACAATTTTTTCTTTTTCAATCGGTTTTGTTACCGAAACCACAGGTTTAACAGCTTCTTTTCTTTTAATTGTTTTTATAAAAAACAAGCTAATTCCGCCAATCAATAATAACATGGCAGCAATGGCACTTATTTTATTAAAATATAAAAAAAGCGGTTTCTTTTTTGGTGTTAATCCTGCTGCTAATATTTCCCATTTATTGTTCAAATTGGGCGAATATCCTTCGGGCAATGAATTGACCGAATCAATTTTTTGTTGTATCAATTTATCGCTATGCGTTTCCATAACCGTATTGTTTTTGAGTAATTAAATTCTTCAATTTTGCCTTGGCTTTTGCCAATTGCGATTTGCTGGTGCCTTCAGTAATTCCTAGTGCTGTGGCTATTTCTTGGTGGCTGTAACCTTCTACTATAAACATGTTCAAAACCGTTCTATAGCCAGTTGGTAATTTTAAAATGGCATCAAACAAATATTGTGCTTCTAGTTGTTCTAAAAATTCATCATCAAAAGCTATTTCAGGAACATATTCTATATTTACCAAGTTAAAGTTATTTTGCTTTCGCAATGCCATTAACGCTTCGTTTACCATAATTCGTTTTAGCCAAAACATAAAACTGTTTTCGTGTTCATATTCAAATTTTTCAATTTGCTGAAAAGCCTTCAAAAAGCCTTTCATCACACAGTCTTCGGCTTCATCGGTTTTGTTTACATAACGTTGGCAAACCCTAAACATGGAACTAAAACATTTTTCAAACACCAGCTTTTGCATAGCAGTATTTCCATGTTTTAGAAGTTTTATTTGTTCTGCGTTTAGTTGCATATTTGGGTTTTCTAATTGCTATAATGCAAATAAATAATAAATAGTTGCCTGAAAGTATAAATTATATGGGTATTTGGTATTAGACAGCTTCTTAGGTTAATAATTTTACTACAAATAAAATGGTTTGCTTCAATTGGGTTTTTTGTGGCATAAAAATTGGAAACAGCGCTGTAAAATTTCCTTGTTGTTATGCGTTTAGTTTTAAAATCAATCATTTTGCTTTGTTGGCTAATTTTCTTTGGCTCATGCACAACTTTAATCAATCCAAATTTAAAAAGACGGGCTGTTATTTCTGTAGATATAGAACAACAATCTTTTATTGAGTTAGAGAAAGTAAGTTCATTAGCAATTAAATTAAATAGTGTGTTAAACAATGGAAGAGAAAGTCATGACTGGACTAACTTTATTGTGGAAACAAGCAATTGTACTTATACAGACGGTGTTGTATATTTCCATAGAAATAATCTTAAACTTCCAAACAATTTTATTTCAATAAAAGTAATTGATAACACAACGCATGTATCAGATTCTTTGACAATAGAAATCCCATTATTGACTAAAATTGAGATAAAGCAAATATCAAATGCTTCATTACAAAACGGTTTTGAAGTTCCCTTTATTTTGAATGCAATATATAGCAATGGCAAAAGTGTTGAGATAAATAATAAAAACGAGCATGATAATTTTTCAGGTCATTACATTGTTAAAGTAGAAGGAAAAACAATTGATTTTCCATATGTCTTTAACGTTTCAAATTTGGATTCTTTCCATCAAAGTTTTTATGTAAAATGCGAACATTCGACAAATTCTGCTTTAAAAGATTCTACAATAATTCCAATAAAGTATGATGGTCATTATCAGTTTTTATTTAAAGGAAATAATGGTCAAAAAGGACAAGATGGTAGCGATAGTTATCGCAGGTATAACAATAATAATGGCTATCCTGGACAAAATGGGCAAAACGGGCAAAATGGCGCTGCAGGTTTTAGGGTTTATTTGCTTTTAAAAAGCTTTGAAGTTGATTCTGTTTTATATATTAAAGCTATTGCCTATTCAGGTAACCAAATTAGTACCTGCATTTTTAATGCTAAACTAGGTCAATTAACTGTTTCAAATTCGGGTGGTGATGGTGGTAATGGAGGAGAAGGTGGTAGCGGTTCGGATGGTAGAGATAAAACCGAAAAAGAAGCGGCTGGAAACGGTGGCACTGGAGGTGAAGGAGGAAACGGTGGCGATGGTGGCAAAGGCGGACAAATTAAGGTTTTTGCTGATTCC
>JBMOGB010000260.1:0-5606 GCA_049318585.1 Bacteroidia bacterium
GTCCACTTGAGAATTTGTTGTGAAAAACAGCCTACTTTTTGTCTATTACACCGATATTTACGATAAACTTCTCTTGATTATTATTTGAGTTCGATATTCGTATTTCATTATTTGCAGGGTTTGGATAAATGACCAAATTACTGTTAATATTTTGAATATTTTTAGCGCCAAGTGCAAAAGGATAAGGTGTTCCTTTGGTTATGTTTCCTTTTTTGAAATAGACTAATTCAACATTTGTTTTACCTGGTGTATTAGATCCATGACTGTAAAAACCACCAACTCCAGAATAATAAAAATAATCAGGACCTTTAGGTTGGTCATTTTCCCAAAATCCCCAACATGTATCATTATTTTGGCGTAATACTCCAGGTTTGGCTATTTCTGGATTATATAATTCATAATAAATATTACTGGTTTTGTAGTATCTTACACCAATATCAAAATTTGTAAAAACGGTTGGTATATAAGCTAAAGTATCATAAGTTTTTTTAATTGTCTGAATAGAGGTATCATTCCTAACTGAATCCCATTGATTAATAATTTCATTTTCCTTCTTTAGTTCACCATAGTATCTAACTTGCCAGTAATTTTTAAAAATTATTTGGCTATCGTTCTCTGTTTTTTCTATAACTTTTAATTTGCTATAGCGATTTTGTGTTTTGATATTATGTATTGAACCAGTCAACCAATAATCAAAATAATTGGTTGTATATTCTAATTCATCGCCTACATTTTTATCATTAATTTGATGGTTCCAAATACCTGTTATTCCTATTTTTTCTGTAAAATCGTTTTTCATTCTTCCACATAATTTAATTTTAGAGTAAGAAAATGGAAAAGCTCTTAAATCTAAGGTTTCAATAAAACCATGATTCAAAGCAAATTTTGAGTTATTTAAATAGACTTCATGGGTTTTAAGTAAAATATCTTTTGAATCATAAGGCAAATATTTGTAAGTAATTATAGTGTCTAACTCTCCTAAAACACTATCAATTGTTATTGATTTAATTTGGATATTTACACGTTTGATTTCAGGATACTGAGAATTATTTACAAATAAATTCCAAGAGCTACCAATAGTATCTTTAGTTTTAAAATAAATGGTATCGTTAAATTGATTAATTGTAAAAAATACGCCATTGGGAATATAATTTAGTGAACTTCCAATATTTGAAACTAAATTCTTTTTAAAACATTTGAAATCATTTTCGAATTTGGTATTTACTGTTTTGTTAAAAATGTAAGATAAGTTGCCACTTTTATTCACTTCAGTTTTTATAACAGAAATAGGAATTAACGAAGAATAAGATGATTTCATTATTCCTGCATCATAAAATGAATCGCGCAAAAAGAAATAAGTATAACCTTCTTTATAAGCTTGATTTTGCTGTGAAAACAAAGAGAAATTCACACTGAATAGCACTAAAAACATCAAAGTTTTAAGACTGTTTTATTTAATAAGCTATTTTTCATTGTTTTGATTATAGAGAACAAATATAGCTTTTTACTATTGTTAATATAATATTTTAAAAAATCCATTTAAATAAATTTATTTTCTTATTCTTGTTAAAAATATAATTTAAAAAACAATCGTTTATGAAAATCATTTCTTCTATCATTTTATCTGTTTTATTGTTAATAAATACACCAGTTTTTAGCCAAATAAGAACAGTGGTAAGTGGTAAAATTACCAACCCTAAAAACAAGTTGATATCCATTACATATTGGGACATAGTGGAGAAAAACTTCAATGGTAAACTGAATGAAAAAGGTGAGTTTAAAATTGTTCTTTTTATTAAAACTGCTGCTAGCTACAATTTGAATCATGGCGATGAAAGAACAACCATGTTTTTAAATCCTAATGATAGTATTTATGTTACTCTTGATACCAAAAAATTTGATGAAACTGTTAAATATGCTGGCAAAGGTGCCATTCAAAATAATTTTTTAGTCAAACAATTTTTATTCTTTGAAAACGGAATCGGCTCCAATGATTTTGAAAGTAATTTCAGTTCTCAAATTGCTTATAGCAATGAAGAAGAATTTGTTGCTTTTGCAGATAGTGTTACTCAAATTAAACTTGATTTTTTAAACAGCAATAAGGAATCCTTTTCCAATTCATTTTACGATTATTTATATGCAGAAATAGCCTTTAAAAATGCCAGTGACAAAATAAATTATCCTCAACTACACTATTATTTAAGGCGAATAAAAGACTCGGTAGTTCAAGTAAAAGAGCACTATTACGATTTTTATAACCAATTAAATATTACCAATGAAAACTATTTGGCATCTAGTTATTTTACTGGATATTTAAGCAGTTATATTAATTATAAAACAGAAAAAAAATTAGGTAGAGAAAGTACTTCAGCTATTGAAAGAATTGAAACAGCCAAAGTATTATTAACAGGAAAAACTAAAGAAATTGTAGTCTCAGAACAATTAATACGTATGTTAGAAAACGAATCGGTAGAAGCAATAAACAAGTACTTTTTTGACAACATAATAGAAGTTAAAGATGCTGAATTATTAGCTAATATTGACAATAAATATAAACAAGTAAGTGCACTTTTTCCAGGGAAAACTGCTCCAAATTTTACACTTAAAACCGATAAAGGTAAAATGGTTAGTTTAACTGACTTTAAAGGCAAAGTAGTTTATTTAGATTTTTGGGCCAGCTGGTGTTTACCTTGCATGATGGAGGTTCCTTATTCTAAAACTTTGCAAGATTCATTTGCAAAAAAAGATGTTGTGTTTTTATTTATAAGCATTGATGGAAATGAAAAAGATTGGAAAAATGCCATTGAGAAAAAAGGTATGAAAGGAATACACTTTAACATTGATGAGCAAACTAATCCGGTTTATAAAAAATATGCGGTAAATGGAATTCCATCTTACTTTTTAATTGGAAAAGATGGGAAAATGATCAATAAAAATGCACCTCGTCCAAGTGATTCAAAGGTTTACCAAGAAATAGAAAATGCTTTATTAGAGAAATAGAACAGCTATGTAATATTAAATGTAAATTTTGCTGTTTATTTTATTTTCCAGTACTAGAAATTATAGCATACTTTGTTATTATTGTTTATCCAATTTTAGAAAAATATATACCATGATAAAAAAAATATTTTTAAGTATTTGTACATTGTTTTTGTTTTATCAAACTCACGCACAAAAACTTCCACTAATTCCTTTTCCTAACAGCATTCAAAAGGCAGAAGGAACATTTTCTATAGATAAAAATACTGTTATTTTAGCTGAAAAAAACTCGAATGAAGCCCTTTATTTACAACAATATTTATTGGATAATTATGGACTGAAAATAAAAGTGGTTTTTAAAGTAAAAAGAATAAATAATGTAATCACTTTTTTGAAAGCAGTTGGAAAAGCTTGCGAAAACAATAAGGAAGAATATCAACTCAATGTTTCTAAAAACACCATCAATATATTTGCTTTAGACAATGCAGGGATTTTTTATGGCATTCAAACATTAATTCAATTATTGCCCATAGAAAAAAGTAGTGTTTTAAAAATTCCTTGTTTACAAATAAATGATGCGCCACGCTACCAATGGCGAGGCATGCACTTAGATTGTAGCCGACATTTTTTTACTAAAAACGAAGTGAAAAAATACATTGATTATTTGGCTATGTATAAACTAAATGTTTTTCATTGGCATTTGGTAGATGACCAAGGTTGGCGAATTGACATAAAAAAGTATCCGTTTTTGACTAAAATTGGTAGTAAACGCAAAGCTACTTTAATTGGAAAACCAACCTTTGATTCATTGGGAAATCCTTCCGCAAACGATAAATACGACAGCACTTTATATGAAGGTTTTTATACTCAAAACGATATCAAGGAAATTGTTGCGTATGCAAAAAACAGACATATTACTGTACTTCCAGAAATAGAAATGCCTGGACATTCGTTGGCGGCTTTGGCTGCGTATCCGCAATATGCTTGTAATGCTGGTCCGTTTGAAACATACAGCCGTTGGGGTGTTTCCGATGATGTGTATTGCGCTGGTAACGATGAAGCTTTTGTGTTTTTAGAAAATATTTTAAAGGAAGTAATGGAATTATTTCCTAGTAAATACATTCATATCGGTGGCGATGAGTGTGTAAAAACTAAATGGAAATCATGCGCAAAATGCCAAAAGCGAAAAGCAGATGAACATTTGCAAAATGAAGAAGAATTACAAAGTTATTTTATTACTAGAATTGAAAAATATGTGAATGCAAATGGCCGTCAAATTATTGGCTGGGATGAAATATTAGAAGGTGGCTTAGCACCAAACGCAGCATTGATGAGTTGGCGAGGAATAAATGGCGGAATTGCAGCTGCAAAACAAAATCATTTTGTGGTAATGAGTCCAGGAAGACCTTGTTATTTTGACCATTATCAAAGCAGGGATAAAGCAGCTGAACCCATGGCAATTGGCGGGTTTAATCCGCTAGATTCCGTTTATAATTATAACCCAACTCCAGATTCTTTGAATGCCAACGAACAAAAGTTTATTATGGGTGCTCAGGCCAATGTTTGGACTGAATACATTACTAATTTTTCACAAGTAGAATACATGGCTATGCCAAGAATGAGTGCTTTGTCGGAGGTATTATGGACAAATATAGAGAACAAAAATTTCCCTGATTTCAAAGAAAGGCTAGTCATTCATAAAGGAATTTTAGATAGAATGAAAGTTCAATATGCCAAACATTTTTTACCAATAAAATAATGACAGACAGAAGAAAATTTTTAAAAACATCGGCATTGGCTTCGGCTGCATTATTGGTAAATAGTTGTGCTAATGGTGAAACAAAACCGAATGCAAAAGTGAACAAACCAATTGTTTTATCTACTTGGAAATTTGGACTAAAAGCCAATGAAGCTGCTTGGGAAATTTTAAAAAACAAAGGTCGTGCTTTAGATGCTGTGGAAGCGGGCGTAATGGTTCCAGAAGGCGATCCAAATGAGCGAAGTGTGGGTTATGGTGGACGGCCAGACAGAGATGGCAGAGTTACGTTAGATGCTTGCATCATGGACGAAATGTCGAATATTGGTGCTGTGGCTTGTTTGGAATTTATAAAACATCCAATTTCTGTGGCTAGAGCGGTAATGGAAAAGTCGCCACACGTAATGTTTGTTGGTGATGGTGCTTTGCAATTTGCACTTTCGCAAGGTTTTAAAAAGGAAAATTTATTGGTTGAAGCTTCTGAAAAAGAATGGAAAGAATGGTTAAAAACTTCCCAATATCAACCCATTGTAAATATTGAAAATCATGATACCATTGGCATGATTGCTTTAGACGAACAGGGCAATCTTTCAGGTGCTTGTACCACAAGTGGAATGGCATTTAAAATGCACGGCCGAGTAGGCGATTCGCCCATTATTGGTGCAGGTTTGTATGTAGACAATGAAATTGGCGCAGCCACCGCAACTGGTCATGGTGAAGAAGTAATTAGAATTGCTGGTTGTCATTTGGTTGTTGAGTTAATGCGTCAAGGAAATTCTCCACAAAAAGCTTGTGAAGAAGCAGTAGCCAGAGTAGTAAAATTGATGAAATTAAGAAAGAAAGAATTGAAAGATATTCAAGTAGGTTTTAT
>JBMOGB010000261.1:0-5605 GCA_049318585.1 Bacteroidia bacterium
TTCATTTCCAATGCATGTTTACTATATAAAACTGCTTTTACATCTGCAGCTTGCATGCTTTTTTTGTATTGAGGTAAAAAATCTTTGTTCAAACTACTAAAAGTATGTAATTCATAAACAGCAATCAATTTCCGTTCAGGATTTAGCTCTCTAACCGCATTTACTGTGGCTTTCAATTTAGAAGGCGCATGAGCAAAATCGCGAATTATCATTGCGTTTTCATTCTCAAATATAGTTTCTAATCGTTTGGCTGTTCCTTTAAAAGATTGAATGGCTTTAAAAAATTGTTCGTTAGTAACACCAGCAGTTTCACAAGCATACATAGCCGCCATCATGTTTTGTAAATTATGAGTTCCAAAGAATTTCAAAGCTATTTCTTGTTCATTTATTTTTACGTAAACTACCCCATTTCTAACTTCAAAAGATGGAGTTAAATAAGGAACTTTCTTAGCTAAAATGTTGGATTGAGCTATTAATTTAGAAACTTCTTCATCGTTTGCACTATAAATTATACTACCATTTTGGGGTAATGCCTCCACAAATATTTTAAATTGCTCTACATAAAAATCAAAAGTTGGAAATACATTGATATGATCCCAAGCAATGCCTGTAATAATTCCAACATCACCTTTATAAACATGGAACTTCGGGCGTAAATCTAGTGCTGAAGTCAAATATTCATCTCCTTCAAAAACTGCAATTTTTGAAGTTTCACTTAAACCAACCATGGTTTCAAAACCCGCCAACATACTTCCAACCAAATAATCAAATTCGATATTGCATGCTTGCAAAACATGTAAAATCATAGCAGTTGTTGTTGTTTTTCCGTGGCTTCCACCAACTATAATTCGTAATTTATCTTTGGTTTGTTCATACATATATTCTGGAAATGAATATATTTTTATTCCTAACTCTTGCGCTTTAAGCATTTCAGGATTATCTTTTCGGGCATGCATTCCCAAAATAATTGCATCTAAACCAAGGTGAATATTATTTACATCCCAACCCATTTTGTTTGGTAAAATTCCGTATTTAGCTAAACGAGAAGTAGCAGGTTCGTAAATCTCATCATCGCTACCTGTAATTTTATAACCTTTTTTGTGCAAAGCAATGGCCATGTTGTGCATTACTGCGCCACCAATTGATATAAAGTGAATGTTCATTTTTGAGTTTTAAAAAGTGGCAATTTATGATTTGGGAAATTCAAATGTCACAATGATTTATACACAACTGATTAACTTAAATAAACATAAAAGCCATTGATATAAAAAAAGTATTTAGCAAAAAAAATAAACAAATATTGCAGCCTCAATACAGTATAAAACTAAAACATGAACAGTCATAAAATTCAAAAAAACTATTGTATAGGAATAGTCCCAAGCGACTTTAGCTATAATAGAATTATTGAGTTTAAAAAAGAAATTATAAAAGCCAATAAATTAGAACCAGACGATAATTATTTTCCTATTATTAATTTAATTGACCCGTTTGATTGGGATGAAAAAAACGAATATTTAATGGTTAGTTATCTGAAAAAATATGCAGAAAGTTCGTATTCATTCGACATAGAATTTAATGGTTTTGATAAATTTGATGATCAAATTTCTCTAAAAATATCAGAAAAAGAACAAATTACTAAATTCCAAAAAAGTTTAGAATACTATATAGAAATACACTCAAAACTAAAGTTAGGTAAAGGTTTTGATAGTGTTTTTGAACCAAAATTATTCCTAAATATTACTCCAGATACGACAAGAAAAATGAATAAGATTTGGAATTTTTTAAAAGAAAATTCTTTCAACATTCATTTTACTGCAAATAAAATTTGTCTATTAAATTTAAAATCAAACAAATGGAGTATTGTAAAAGAATTTGAATTAGAATAAAAAAAAATAACAAAAGCAATTGTCAATAACATAAATAAAATTATATTTGCCCCCAATAAAAATAACCTCAACATGTTTACAAGACTAAAAAGAAAAGACAGAAGAAATAAAACTAGTTCACATTTACGCGTACAACGCATAAAATTGAACACTCAATTAGTAAAAGTAAAATCGCCAAATACTGAGCGTACTGTTATTATTGAAGCATAATATTCTACAAAAAGATTTATAAAAGAGCCAAAATTTGAAAAGATTTTGGCTCTTTTGTTTTATAAAAATGCAAAATGTATTTTTTTTAATTTATCACAATGAACTTTCAAAGCATTCATCCATCGTGGTTATGGCTTTTCGATTCAGAAAAAGAAAAGCCTTATTTTAAAGCAATAGAAAAAAAACTAATAGCCCAAAAAGCAGAAGGTGAAAC
This sequence comes from Bacteroidia bacterium, assembly GCA_049318585.1. Lineage (GTDB taxonomy): Bacteria > Bacteroidota > Bacteroidia > UKL13-3 > UKL13-3 > JAAFJM01. Next base: position 2,311 of record JBMOGB010000261.1, read on the forward strand.
TATATTTCCAAATGAAACTCTCATTTTTGAAGCATTTAATTTAACTCCTTTCGATAAAATAAAAGTTGTAATTCTTGGTCAAGACCCATATCATGGCGAAGGAGAAGCCAATGGTTTATGTTTTTCGGTAAATGAAGGAATAAAAATCCCACCAAGTTTAAGGAATATTTATAAAGAACTTTTAACGGATTTATCAGAGTTTAAAAAGCCCAAGCATGGAAATATACAAAACTGGGCCAAGCAAGGTGTTTTATTGTTAAATACAAGCCTTACCGTAATTAAAGATCAAGCAAATTCGCACAACAAAATTGGTTGGCAGCAGTTTACCAATAAAATAATAGAAAGTATTTCGAACCAAAACGAAAAGGTAGTTTTTATACTTTGGGGTAAAAATGCACATGATAAAATGGAGTTTATCAATCCTAACAAGCATTTTATAATAAAATCAGTTCACCCTTCTCCCCTATCTGCTTCTCGAGGATTTTTTGGTAGCAAACCATTTTCAAAAACAAACGAGTATTTATTAGCCAATAACAAAACTCCTATAGATTGGAGGTTGTAAAATTGAAAGATTGAAAGATTAGAAAATTGATAGTTGATTGCAAATGTCCGTATCGAGTTCATTTTTTTTTTTGTCCACGCCACATGCGAATTTCTGAACTTGAAAAGGTCATATGTTTATAACAATCAAAATAGTTTCGTGGGTGCGACCCCGCTGGGGTCGAACGTTTTATGGTAACTATTTTCTATAAACATTTGACTCCGTTGGAGTCATTTTCTTAACTTAATGGCATTGTGCGAGCTAGAGCTACAATTCACAAAAAAAAGCTGATTTAAACAACAAGTTCAAAACAGCTTTATATTCATAAATCAAAATTCATGCTTCGACTCCTCTCAGCAACCGTAAATATGGTTTAGCTTTTTTCAGCAACCCATTTGGCTACTTTTGGAGCTAATTCTTTTTGCGATTTAGCACCAACAAAAACACCAATATGTCCACCAGGGAAAGCATATAATTCTTTGTCTTTTGAACCAATCAAATCATTCACTCCAATGGTTGAATTGTTTGGAATAATGGTGTCTTCAGTTGCATAAATGTTTAAAAAAGGCATGGTTACATTTTTTAAATTTACTATTCTTCCACCAATTTCCAATTCACCTTTTACCAATTTATTATCTTGCCAAAGGTCTTTAATATATTTACGGAACATTTCTCCAGCTAAATCTGGGCAATCAGCTTTCCATTTTTCCATGCGTAAAAAATTCAGCATTTTAGCTTCATCTTCTAACATATCCATTACGCCAAAATATTTACTAACATCCATACTTGGTTTTAAAGAACTAAAACCCGCATTTAACATTTCAGCTGGAATAATTCCTAAATTATCAACCATTGCATCTACATCCAAATCTTTTGTCCATTTGTAAAGCATGCAGTTACCTTGATCGCTAAAATCGTAAGGAGTTACATAAACAGATAACGACTTTAATTTTTCGGGAAATAAAGCTGCATAAATGGTACTAAAAGTTCCACCTTGACAAATTCCCATTTTGTGTATTTTATCATTTTTAGTCGATTTACGAATAAAATCAACCGCACCACCCATGAATTCAATGATATAATCTTCCATGGTTAAGTATTTATGTTGTTGTTTTGGGTAACCCCAATCCATGATATAAATATCTAAACCTTCTTCCAATAATTTTTTAATTAAACTTCTGTCAGGCTGCAAATCCAATACATCCTGGCGATTCATCATGGCAAAAGAAACTAATACTGGAATTTTTACTTTAGCCGGAGTTTCACGTTTGTAATGATATAATTTTACTAAATCGTTTTGCCATACTAAATCTTTAGGCGTCATACCAATTTCTACATCTTTTATATTTTGTAATACTTCATAACCTTTCACAAGCTTTTTACCTGTATTGGTTAGTTCTTCCATCATTGTTTGAATGCTCATAATATTTGATTTTTTGTGGTGCAAATAAACCAATATTATTGAACTAGTTTAAGTTTATTTGATTGACTTTTATTATTTAAACAGTTAAATTTAAACATAATAGAAATGTTAACATTTGAATTGTAAAATTTATAATTGGTAATCTTATATTTGAAAAATTTATGAAATACCTTTCAATTTTCCTTATATTCTTTATTACTTTATCATGCGCAGTTCCACATTATCCTAAAAAACAGGAAAAATTAGGCGTTTTTAGTAGTGACTCTTTAAAAAGTGTTTCAATAAAAACCTTTTCCACTAATCAGCTTAAAATTCAATATTTAGGATGTGGCAATTTATTGATAAAACATAAAAATGAAGTTGTTTTATTTGACCCATTTTTCTCCAATAATCCCGGTTTAAAAGCAGGTTTTGGTAAAATAAAATTCAATCCATTATATTTTCAAAAAGGAAGTAATTTTATAAACAGGTTTGGAACCAGCTTTAAAGATATCAGTACTATTTTTATTTCACATTCGCATTACGACCATTTATTAGACTTGGCATATTTATTAGACAAAGATTCTTTGAACAATTCGGTTAAAATATATGCTGATGAATCGGCTAAAACTGTAATTCATCATTTCATTAAAAATTACTCTTTTTCAAATTCAGATAGTTTTGTATATAAGTACAAAACTATTCCAAAATGGATTTATATAAATAATGAAATGAGGGTTCTTATTATTCCATCGAGCCATGCGCCACATTTAGGAAAAATGCACTTTATGAAAGGAAATACTGATAGCAATTATTTTACAAAATTTACAAATTCAACTCAAAAAATTAAAGCCAGTCAATTTAAAGAAGGACATACTTTTGCATTTATTTTAGATGTTTTACAAAACGATACCATTTCGTTTAGGGTTTTAATTAAAGGCGCAGGTTGTGAAGTAGATAATGGCAGAATTAGTGAAGATATTTTAAAAGAGCATGGAATTGATTTGGCAGTAATGCAAATTGCTTCATCAAATTATACCAATTGTTATCCCCAAAATTTGTTAAGTCAAATTCAACCAAAGCAAGTTTTAATTACACATTGGGAAGATTTTTTTAGGCCTTATTCTCCTAAAAAAATTAAAACAGTTAGAGCTACTAACTTTAGCTATTTTTTCAATAAAGTAAAATCAGTAAATGGAGTTTGGAAAGTAAATAAGCTATCAGATAAATTTTATATGCCGAATCCTGGAACAATGATGATTTATGAATTCTAATACCAAATACCCATATAATTTAGTATAATTTAGTATAATTTAGTATAATTTAGTATAATTTAGTATAATTTAGTATAA
>JBMOGB010000262.1:0-5559 GCA_049318585.1 Bacteroidia bacterium
ATTCAAACCACTAATAAAAATTTGAAGAATTGAAATAATAATTATTTTTTTCATAACTAATTATTTTATAATTTTTGCCTAAGTTATTTCCCTGCTTATCATAGCCTCCCGCTACGATTTTTATTTAATTAATTATTATAAGTTTCCTGCCAGCTAATTACTGCATAGGGAAGTCTCGATTAGCGTTTCGTTGTTCATTTATCTTGTTATTTTTCTTTCATTTTTGCTGTATCTTTTCTGCCTGCTGTGTGTTAGCTTGGTGGCTCTTTTGCAATTTTTGGTCTGTGAGTTGGCATGTGCGAATTGCAAATGTGCTACCAAATGCGTTGGCTAAATATATTCGTCAAATGCTAAACTAAATTCTCTTTGTTTGTCCGAGCCACTATTATAAAATGGAAGACCAACTAATTTGTAATTCGTGTTTTGGTGTATAATGTGTTTCTGTTTTATTTCTTTCAAAAATTCTTCTTTCCATTTGTCGCCCTCTAAATAACCGTCACCTTTTGGTTCGATAAACAATTGATAAATTATAGTTTCACTTGTCTTATTTTCTCTGAGGAAAAGCACAAAGTCTGGTTCAAAAGGTTTGCCGTCACTAAAACGGTATATTTGAAAATATTTTTCGTTACGAAGTAAATAAACTTGTTCGTATTTCTTTGTTATTTTATCAATTGCACTTTTTATAAATAAGACTAATTTCTTTTCTTCTGATGTTCCGTAGTTTTCTTCAAACGCATACCAGTCTTCTTTTTTTAGGTCTAAATAGTGTTCGTCTAATTTTGGTCTGCTCATTGGATAACCAGTTTCGGCATCGCCATCATCTCTAAGAACAAAATTCATTTCTCTGTCGCCAAATATTTTTTGAATTGCGTTTGGAATAAATACATCAGAACCTTTATAATCAATGTTTCCTTTTTCAATATCAGGTTGTATTTCTTGCAATATTTTTAAGGCACAATTTAATTTTTCATCTTGTGTCATTTCCTCAACATTCTTGGTCTTTCCGCTTATTTCTAAATAGTTTGAACCTAAATAGTTTGTTGAAATTATAAAGTCCTCTACTGATTGAATATTAGGATAGTATTTAGTAATGTTTCTAAATGTAAAGAATGGCAATTTCTGCATTGCTTTTCTTATAACTGGCAAACCTAATGAGGAAACTTTTACTGAATACGGAACAGATTCTTCTCTTGAAATTGTAACATCGTCTTTTTGTAATAAGGTTGCTTCTGAACTAAAACCAGTTTTTACTTTGTAATAAAATTTCTTGTCTTTTAAATATTGTGGAAATTCAGTTATGTCTTCGTTTCTGTACTTATTCTGTTGATTAAGATAAATTATTCCGTTTTTGTAAAAAGAAGTCTTTTTAAATTCCTCTTTTAAATAGTGTTGTCTTTTCGTTGTATTTGAAGGCTTAATACCAATTTTATCTAAAGCCTTATTTAATTCTTCAATGTATCGGCTGTTGGTTTCACTGTGATAATATAATTCTTCACAAATCCTCAATGGATTTGTTAAATCTTCATCGTATTTTCTTTGATACTTTGGTTGAGTTTTCTCAACAATGAATGGACAATATCTTGCTCCTCTGCCTATCAATTGAGCCTCACTCATTGTTGTCTTTCCTGGTACTCCATTTTTTGCGTCACGAGTGTTGTATAATCTTACAATGTCAAATAAATTTAAAACATCCCAACCCTCATTTAATGCGTCAACAGCAAAAACAGCACGAATTGCATTATTCGGTTCTTCAAGTGAATTGACAACTAATTGAGTTGTTTGCTTGTCGCTTAAACTATCAACACTTATTGTTTTGTCTTCTGAAAAAGCATCTTTAATCTGAATAATTAAATTTTCAATAGTAGTTCCGTTGTTTTCAAAAAAAGAAAATGCAGTTTTAATTATCCCTTTGTCGGGTGCATTATCTCTGATTTTTTCAATGTCTGATTTTTTAAGGGTTGCAATTTTTTGTAATAATTCTGCTTTTAATTCTGATGATACAATTTTGTTTTCATCCCTTTTTTTAGGTACGTTAACGCAATTGCTCTTAAACATTACAACTGGTTTTATTAATATGTTGTTCTGTGCAAAAACTAATAAACGATATTGACTTAGTATAATTGCTTGTAATGCTCTTTCAACTGTGCTTAAACTTGCTTGGAGAACATTTACTTCTTTACTGTATTTTGCTAAATAGAATTTTTTTAATGAATAATCATACAATAATTTATCATCGTATTTTTTAGCAATAGCTTCTTGGTGCAGTTCCGCAGTTGCAGTAAATTCTAACAACATATTTTCTTTACTGCTTCTAAAAATTCTCATTGCTGTTCCTTCCCAACTATCATATTCTTCAAATTCCTTAATAGATAATTGTTTGCCAGTATTTTTTAAAGTGTCCACATTCATATGATGGGCTTCATCACTAAGTAAAACAACATTTCTATTTTCAAAATCTTCATAAGTGAGTGCATTTTCTTTTGGATTATTCAGCCTACTATGCAAACCTTGAATAGTTGTAAAATGTATATTGATGCAGTCTAAATCTGCATTTGCAAAATTCTCAACTTGTTTTAATGTTATGGCTTTGTCGTCAAATTGTATTTGACTATTAAATAGATACTTTGAGGAAGATGAGTTTAAAAAGTTGTCCTTTGTTTTTTCAATAATATTTGTGCTGTCAACAAAGAATATAAAATTGCGGTAACCTTGTTTATATAATTGAAGAATGCAACCAGCCATTATCAGAGTTTTTCCGCTACCTGTTGCCATTTGAAACAACAACTGTGTTGGTTTTACTCTTTTTTTGTAAGTGTTTAAATAAAATTCAAAACGATTGAAAGCTTCTTTTTGATATTCTCTTATTTCAAAATTCGGATTGATATTTTGAACAATATAATTAGGCAAGTCATCATTAAATTGCTCTACTGATTCTTGTAATGTATCGAAAGTATTGAGAAGTTGTAATGCCATTTCTTAATATATTACATTGAATAAAAAAGTTGATTCATTTCTTTGTCGTATTCAGAAACTTTATGAGTTACATCATTAATTTCAGATTTGTTTACATACAACAAATTTTTATCCAATACCTCGATTAAGAACTTCTGTTGGTCTTCAAAAGATAAATCCTCAAATTCTTTTATTTCCTTGTTTATGTTTTTGGGCAATACTTTGTAGCTTAAAAATGCTGTTTCCTGTATTTGCTCCCAAATTATTTTGAGGTTATTAATGTTTTCAGCTTTTTCAATATCCTCAATAAATTGTTGATTACTTTTGGATAGTTCAGCATAAATAAAATTACCGCCACCTTGCCAATTAACAGCTTTACTGATACCCGATTGTTCAGCTTTAATTACATTGTTTAGTCTAACTACACTATCATTTTTACCATAATCTAGTTGTTCAATGCCAATAAAACGTCTTTTCATTTTATGTGCAACTGCACAAGTTGTCCCACTCCCTAAATGGTAATCTAAAACTATATCATTTTCGTTAGAAGCTAATTCAATAATTCTATGCAGTAAAACCTCAGGCTTTTTGGCTGTTGGGAAACTCACTCCTCCTTCGTTTTGAGTATTTTGAAAATCTATATCACTCCAAAAATCACAAGCCAACATTCCTAAGTCTTCTGTAAAACTTTGATTAGAATATACTTTTTTAATACCTTGAACTAGGGGTGTAATTACCTGTCCGTTGTAATATAATCCTTTTGATATGCCATCTTCTATATGTTCATAAACTTCGTTTGGTTTTTCTCGTGAGATTTTATCAGCATTTATATTTTTGTGAGATTGTAAACGACAAATAATGTTGGCATTTTCTAAATAAAACTTTTTAAATTTTTCATTTTCAATATTTACCTCTTCTAATTTAGAACCTTCGGTTAATATTTTATTCTCAATTAATAAATCAATGAGTTTACTTAAATTATAATTTCCTGCTTTATCTTTATTTAGAATTAACGAATAGTGTGTATCCCACTTATCCCTTTTAACATATTGTGGGTTTAGTTTTAAGCCACTACCTTTCCTGTAAAAAAGAATCAAGTCCTTTTGCTTTATAATTGTCCTTTCTTTATGTGCCGTTTTTGTACCACTTGGTGTTGATGATTTTACAGCTATTACATTGACAAAATTTTCGACACCAAATATTTCATCACACAATACTTTTAAATATGCTTCTTCTATTGCATCAATGTTTATAAAAATTGAACCATCAATTTTTAATAAATCCTTTGCTACTTCTAAGCGATTCTTCATAAAGGTTAGCCAAGTGCTATGATTAAAACTATCATTATAACTAAAGCTATCGTTACCAGTATTAAAAGGTGGGTCAATGTATATTAGTTTTACCTGTCCTTTGTAAACTTCTTTTAAACTATGTAAAGCCAAAAGATTATTTCCTTTAATTATTAGGTTGTCCTTTTTAGAAATTTTCTTTGGAATACTTTCTCCTTCTTTATCGTATTTTTTCCACTTGGTTAATACTTTTGGTGCAATTAAAGTATCAATGTCGTCTGGTGCAAGTGTTGTATTGTAAAAAATTTCATTGCGTTTCTCTTTTACGTCTTCTTTTGTTTGTCCACCTTCTAAAACACAGTCCTTGTGTGGCCAAACCAAAACAACTTCTCTGCTGTCTGTTAGGTAGTTTTCGTTTTCTGTGCTAAGTCCAATTTTGTTTTTGTATTGGGTATAACTGTCTTGCAAAAACATTTTAGAATTTACAAAACGTTGAAATGCAATTTTGTCAAATACCAAAACACCATCTAAGTCAGCAAAAAACTGTTTTTTAATGTTTGGGTTGCTAAGTAATAATTTCAGCAGAGCTGAGTCAAGTTTTAAAGCTCTATCGATTATTAAGGCTTTGTTTAGTTTATCTTCAATTATCAGAGCTGGGTCTTGCTCTAAAAGTTGTATTAATTCTTTGTATAAATCCTGCATATTTTCTTTAAATTCTATTCGTTATTTCTGTCGCTAAAGTTAAGTTTTTTAAACTTGTTTTTGTTAAATGTTGTCTGCAAACTGTTCACTTGTTGGGTGGTTGGTTGGCTTGGGTGCGTTGGCAAGAAAACAGCTCTTTTGCAAGCTGAAGCATCGGCTTGTGTGTCGGAGCTTGCAAATGTGCAGTTTTGTGCGTGGGCTGTTCATTATTTCGTTTTCCTTTTTCTGTCTTTAAGTAGCAAATTGTCTGTTCGTTGCTGTCTCTTACACTTGGCGGTAACTTTTTTCTTGCTTCACCATTGTGGTGAGTTATTCATTGTTTTTGGGTAGTCTGCTACACCTTTTATTTTTTACAAATATACAATTTATTCAAAACCAACAATAAAATTTTGTAATTAATTGTAAATTTTTTTTTCTAAATAAGTATTAAACCACCAATGTTATCAGCCTAAGATTATAGGATAGTGTGGTTTATGCTTGCTGTTTTTTTTTGCTTTCAGGCAAAATAAAATGAATCCAATAAAATTTAATCATAAATATTTTTAATTATTTTGTTATACAGTTAATAGCATTCAATAAGCAAAAAACAAGCTGCGTTTATATTTAATTAATGATG
>JBMOGB010000263.1:0-5558 GCA_049318585.1 Bacteroidia bacterium
TTTTTTGTGATTGGCTAACACCATCAACAGTCATAGTGTAAAAATAAACACCACCTGTTAAGTTGCTTACATTGAATTTTACTTCGTTTGCACCAGCAGAAAAATTATCGTTAGCAATATTCATTACTTCTTGACCAACTAAGTTTACTAATTTAATATTTACGTTATTGTTCGATTTTAAATCAAATGCAATAGTTACATCTTGGCTTGAAGGATTAGGGAAAGCGTTTCCTAAAGAAAACGAATTTGGAACTTCTTTTACTGCAATGTTATCTGAAGTTGTTGAAACTAAAAAATCAACATCAACAAATAAATCAGAAACAAATGCATTTCCAGATAAATAACCGTCCCATCCATTTGAAGTAGGCTGATAAGCAGCCCATTTTGGTGCTAATAATGTAGAATTATAATGTGTTGGATTTGTCCAATTTCCTTGGTCATTTGATAGGTAATAAAAACCGAAATAATTTGCTCTAGGAGTACCAGATGGCAAAGTAGAAGGATCTTTTTGGTAAACCATAACTGCAGTATCACCGTTTTTGTTAATAGTAGGAACAGCAGATTTGAAAATGAAAGTAGCTGCAATTAAATTATCAGCATTGCTTCCACCATTAGCATTTACTGTCATAGTAGATGGAGCTGCAACTTGCATTACTTTGTTTCTAAATGAACCTTCAGGTACACCAGTAGTTGAAGTTACTGCAAAAGTTGAATCTTTATCAGTTAACAAAATAGTATCCACTTTAAATGGTGTTGTAGGAAAACGAACAGATTTGTTACTCCAATCAACCAAAGCTAGTTTGTCTTTAGCAGTATTTTGTAGTGAGAATTTCTTAATAGCAGCACCTTTAAAATAACATATGTATAATGTATCAACTACAGGTACTGAATTACCTAATCCATCAGTTTGAGTAGCCACATTTCTTACATATAAATAAGTAAAACGTAATGAGTCTAATTTGTAGCTATTAAATTTTGTTAGTCTGTTAATTGGATCTAATGCTAAGTCAATTAAAGCATCTTTAGGATCCAAGACAGCACCAAAACTAATCCAACCTTGTCCGTAACTTGTAACCCCATCATCGCCTATATATTTAGCTAAAGAATCGTGACGTAAAAACGAAACATATCCTTTTAAGTTTCCACTAATTTCCGACTTTTCAGCAAAAATTAAATGATTGTACCAATTAGTAATATTGGTTTTACTTAATGACGTTTTCGATTTTTCAACTTTGTTTGCAGCATAAAATCTTTTTGGCATTGGATTCTTGGTTTCAGCTTTCTGTGCTAAAACACCTAAGCTCATTGTTGCAATTGAGCATGTTAAAAGTATTAACTTTTTCATATTTGTTTTATTTATTTGTTTAGTGTTTTTAAATATTTGGGTTGGCAAAATAAATATATTTTGTCAGTAATAAAATCATTGACAATAAAAATATGCTTTAAGTTGGCATATTTTTGTCATATAAATGTAAATAGTAGAAAATATCTATAATTCTACCCAATCGCCATGGTCTTTTATTAACTCAATCAATTCGTTTACAGCATTTTCACTTGCAATATTTCTTTTTACAACTTCTTTACCCTTATACAAAGTTATTTTTCCTACTCCACTGCCCACATAACCATAATCTGCATCAGCCATTTCGCCTGGACCATTAACAATGCAACCCATAATTGCAATTTTTATTCCTTTCAAATGGTCTGTTCTATTTCTAATCATGGCAGTAGTTTCTTGTAAATCAAATAATGTTCTACCACAACTTGGGCAACTAATGTATTCTGTTTTCGAAATTCTAGTTCGTGCTGCTTGCAATATTCCAAAAGCAATTTGATTGATTCTTTTATTATCAATTGCATTGGCAGTCATAAAAATGCCATCACCAAAACCATCAATTAATAAGCCACCAAAATCGGTTGAACAATGAAGCATAAAACGCTCTTCATCAGCTTCTGAAACATAATTGTGCGATAAAACAATTGGATTTTTCACATTCCATTCGTTCATTTTGAAAAAGAATTCACGCAAAATCGTCATTGGATTCTCAGCATTTGAATCAACAATAAAAACTACATTTTTTATTTCATTTGCTTGTGAAATCAAGTTTTCAGTAACAGTTTCAGCATTTAATTTAACAAAATTCAAAGTACTTGAATTGGCTATTTTATGTTTGCCTTGCAATACTTCTTCAGTTGAAAATAAAGGAAATGCATTTATCTTATCACTTACTAAATTCCAAACCGATGAATTATAAATGGCTTTTAAACCCATTGGCATCATAAAGGAAGCTTTATTTTCACCTAAAAAAATAAAATCTGAACCCAAATCGCTCATATGCCATTTATCAATTGAAGCGTCATAAATATGTCCAATTGCTTGTAAATCGGTTGCTAGTAAATTTTGAGAATTACTAAAATCAATGATTACTCTTGGAACCTGGTGTGCTCCAAAATTATAAACTTCATGGCTTTCACGTCTTTTATATTCAAAAGCACTCCAGTCAGTTTTTGTCGAATTATTTAAATCAATTTGAGGATAATTCTCTTGCTGAATATTGTTATATCGTTCAATTAATTTTTGAGCAACTGGCACTTCAAATTCAGGATCTTCGGTCAATGAAACACGAACGGTATCACCAATTCCATCTTCTAGTAATGCACCAATTCCTAAAGCCGATTTTATTCTTCCATCATCGCCATCACCAGCTTCGGTAACACCTAAATGCAAAGGGTACTGCATGTTATTTTCGTCCATGGTTTTTACCAATAATCGGTAAGCTTGCACCATTACTTGCGGATTACTAGACTTCATGGAAAGCACAATATTGTGAAATTTCTCATCTTCAGCTATTCGCAAAAATTCCATGGCACTTTCTACCATTCCATGAGCTGTATCGCCATAGCGGCTCATAATTCTATCGCTTAATGAACCATGGTTAGTTCCAATTCGCAAAGCTGTTCCATTTACCTCGCAAATTTTTATTAATGGAACAAATTTTTCTCTTATTCTATCAATTTCTTCTTGATATTCTTCATCGGTATAATCAATGGTATCAAACTTCTTTTTGTCGGCATAATTTCCAGGATTAACCCTTACTTTTTCTACAATTTTAGCAGCTAATTCAGCAGCATTTGGCGTAAAATGTATATCGGCAACCAAAGGAACATTGATTCCATTTTGAAGTAAAACTTTTTTTATTTCGGCTAAATTCTGCGCTTCGTTCATACTTGGCGCTGTTAATCGAACTAATTCGCAGCCAGTATTTACCATTCTAATAATTTGCTCCACCGATTTTTGAGTATCCATGGTGTCAGTGGTAGTCATGCTTTGAGGCACAATTGGGTAATCACTACCAATGTGTAAATTGCCAATATTAACTGTACTTGTTTTCCTTCGTTGGTATGTCATTATTTTTTGTTTTAAAATGTACCGAACCTACGGTTCTTTTTACTAAATTCATTATATAACAACGGGTTAAAACCCGTTGCTACAATATGTTTCGAGCCTACGGCTCTTATTTTTCAAATCGTTTATTTTTCAAAGTGTTAAAAGCAATTTCCAAAATATGTTTCGAACCTTGTCTCTTATTTTTTTAAATCATATGTTTTTCAAAGTTTTAAAACCAATTGCTAAAATGTGTTTCGAGACTACTACTCTAGTAAAAATTCATAATTTTATTATCAATTTATACCCTAATATTTAAAAGTTTTTCTAGTATTTAAAACTAGATTTTACAGAATTTCAAAAACAGATTCTACAGGTTTTACTTCACTTTTTTCTCGATTGATTATTATTTTTTTTATTGACCAATTTATTATTTCTATAATTAAAAGAACCGAAGGTTCGGTGCATTTTGTAACAACGGGTTTTAACCCGTTGGAAATTCAAACACAAAAAAATTTGAGAGCCATAGGCTCGCTTCATAATTTTTATAATAAATCATGAAACAAATATTTCTCATCATATTCAATTTTAAAGCTGTTTAATAATTGCAAATATTCACTTTTAAAATTTTGTTTTTTGTGATGTTCTTCTTGATTTAAAATGTATTTATAAACCGCGTCAATTTGTGATTGACTATATGAAAATACACCATAACCTTCTTGCCATTCAAATCTTTCTTTAGTTAAATCATGATCGTTTACATATTTCGAAGATTTTGCTTTAACTGCTTTCATTAATTCTGAAACAGAAACTACAGGTTTTAAAGCAAAAAAACAATGAACATGATCTTCAACACCATTTACAATAATATTTTTACAATTGTTCTCATTTATTAAATTTCCAATTACAGAAAAAAACACATTGTTCCAATCAGCATGAATTTGTGCATTTCTATACTTAACTGCAAATACTGTTTGCAAATATATTTGATGATATGTGTTTGCCATAATAATTTTGTTTTTAAAATGTGCCGAGCCTACAGCTCTTAATTATAAATTCCACTCTTTGTCAACGGGTTAAAACCCGTTGCTAAAATATGTTTCGAGCCTATGGCTCTCGTTATTTTTTACCATTTCATAAAAAAAAAATTAACAATGTCTTCTACCTTTTTTTTATAATTTAAAAGAACCGTAGGTTCGGTGCATTTTGTAACAACGGGTTTTAACCCGTTGCTACAATATGTTTCGAGCCTACGGCTCTCGTTATTTTTTTCCTTTCATAAAAAAAAATATTTTAACAATGTCTTTTACCTTTTTTTATAGTTTAAAAGAACCGTAGGTTCGGCTTATTTTGTAACAACGGGTTTTAACCCGTTGCTACAATATGTTTCGAGCCTATGGCTCTCGTTATTTTTTTCCTTTCATAAAAAAAAATATTTTAACAATGTCTTCTACCTTTTTTTTATAATTTAAAAGAACCTTAGGTTCGGTGCATTTTGTAACAACGGGTTTTAACCCGTTGCTACAAAATGTTTCGAGCCTAAGGCTCTCGTTATTTTTTTCCTTTCATAAAAAAAAATATTTTAACAATGTCTTTTACCTTTTTTTTATAGTTTAAAAGAACCTAGGTTCGGCTTATTTTGTAACTACGGGTTTTAACCCGTTGCTACAAAATGTTTCGAGCCTACGGCTCTCGTTATTTTTTTCCTTTCATAAAAAAAAATATTTTAACAATGTCTTTTACCTTTTTTTTATAGTTTAAAAGAACCTAGGTTCGGCTTATTTTGTAACTACGGGTTTTAACCCGTTGCTACAAAATGTTTCGAGCCTACGGCTCTCGTTATTTTTTTCCTTTCATAAAAAAAAATATTTTAACAATGTCTTTTACCTTTTTTTTATAGTTTAAAAGAACCTAGGTTCGGCTTATTTTGTAACTACGGGTTAAAACCCGTTGCTAAAATATGTTTCGAGCCTATGGCTCTCGTTATTTTTTACCATTTCATAAAAAAAAAATTAACAATGTCTTCTACCTTTTTTTTATAATTTAAAAGAACCGTAGGTTCGGTGCATTTTGTAACAACGGGTTTTAACCCGTTGCTACAATATGTTTCGAGCCTACGGCTCTCGTTATTTTTTTCCTTTCATAAAAAAAAATATTTTAACAATGTCTTTTA
>JBMOGB010000264.1:0-5552 GCA_049318585.1 Bacteroidia bacterium
TTGCTTATGCAATCAAAATTCCTTTAATACCTTTCCATACTTGGCAACCCGATACTTATAGCACTGCTCCAACTCAAGGAACCATGTTACTTTCGGGTATCATGCTTAAAATGGGATTGTACAGTTTGTTACGTTGGTTATTACCAATTATACCAAATGGTGTTGCTGAATACACACCAATTGCCATTGCGTTATGTGTTATTGGAGTTGTTTATGCATCAGTAATTGCCATTATGCAAACCGATTTGAAAAAACTTTTTGCATATTCTTCAATAGCTCACGTTGGTTTAATTGCTGCAGGTATTTTTGCATTAAACATGCAAGGTATTCAAGGTGGATTAGTTCAAATGTTAGCACATGGAATAAATGTAGTTGGTGTATTTTATTGTGCTGATATTATTATAAACAGAACCGGCAATTCTAACATCAATACATTGGGTGGAATTAGGTTATTATCTCCTCGATTTGCAACTTATTTTATCATTATAGTGTTGGGTTCTGTGGCACTGCCATTAACCAATAGTTTTGTTGGAGAGTTCATGTTATTATTTGGCTTATTTGAATACAATAGCTGGGCAGCAATAGTTGCAGGACTCACTGTTATACTTGGTGCAGTTTATATGCTACGTATGTATCAAAAAGTGATGCTTGGCGATATCAATGAAAATGTAACCGTTTTTGAAGATTTAAAATGGAACGAAGAGTTGGTTTTAGCAACCATAGCTATTTTGATTTTTGTTTTTGGAATTTTCCCTAAACCAATACTAGAGCTTGTAGAACCAATTTCTACCGAAATTTTTAAAATTAGTTTTGTAAAATAAATTCATAATTATAATATTATAAATGAATACTTTAATATATACAGCATGTTTAGGATTGCTTTGCTTATTAGCCGAAATATTTAATTTCCGTAAATATTTAATTCCAATTGTGGTATTGGGTTTAGCTGTTATTTTCAGCTTAAACTTACAAACTTGGAATCATCCAGAAACACACTTTAACGGAATGCTTACTGATAGTAACTTTTCAACTGCTTTTAGTGGATTAGCTATTTTTATAATGCTCATTATTATTATTCTTTCTGGCGATTTTTATACCTCTTCCGATGATGATAAACACATATCTGATTACATGGCAATATTAGTGTTTACGCTTTGTGGCGCACTTATGATGTTTAGTTTTGCAAACATGGCTATGTTGTTTTTAGGAATCGAAACTTTATCAATTTCATTATATGTAATGGCAGGTAGTCGCAGGTTTGAAGTAAAATCAAACGAAGCAGGTTTCAAATATTTCTTGATGGGTTCATTTGCTAGTGCCTTTTTATTATTTGGAATTGCATTGATATTTGGGGTTACCGGCACATTTAGCATAGATGGAATTGGTGCTTATATGCGTAATCACGCTGACCATTTAGATCCATTATTTATAGTTGGTATGTTGCTAATGATATTCGCCATGTTGTTTAAAGTATCGGCAGCACCATTCCATTTTTGGGCACCTGATGTATATGAAGGCGCACCAAGTTTAATCACTGCTTTGATGAGCACATTGGTAAAAATTGCTGCATTTGCTGCATTCTATAAATTACTTTCAGTTTGTTTTGTTTTTGCCATGGGCAAAGCAGAAATAATTTTAACAGTTTCGTGTGCTGCCACTTTACTAATAGGAAATTTAGTAGCCCTTACTCAAGATAATTTCAAACGACTTTTAGCATATTCAGGAATTAGCCATGCTGGATACATGATGTTGGCCATTATTAGTTTGCAAGGCAGCACCGATAGTGCTTTATTCCTTTATGCTGCCGGTTATGCAGTAGCAAGTTTAGCTGCATTTGCCATTGCCATTACTGTTTTTAAAGCTACCGATACCGAAAGCATTAGTGGTTTTAACGGATTAGGAAAAAAGAATCCATTGCTAGCTGCTAGTTTAACCATGGCTATGTTAAGTTTGGCAGGTATTCCTCCATTTGCAGGTTTCTTTGGTAAATATTTTATATTTAGTGAAGCCATGAGAAACGGTTATGAAAACTTAGTTTTCTTAGCCATTATTAGTTCAATTATTGGCGTGTTTTATTATATGAAAGTAATTGTAGCCATGTATAGCAAACCAGCTAACGAGTTTGAAGTAAAACCAACTTTTGCTTATCAATTAGTAATTATAGTTTGCTTGTTGTTAAGCTTATTCATTGGCGTTTTCCCTGGATTATTTACCAAGTTATTGTAAGATTAGCTCCCGATAACTATCGCATATGCGTCAAGCTAATTTTAATTTTTTTCTGGTATACTGTTATAAACATTGAGTTCCGGAGGAACGAAACATATTGTAACAACGGTCCCGATAGTTATCGCATGTGCGTCAATTTAATTTTGATTTTTTCCTTGTAAAAATATATAAACATTGAGTTCCAGAGGAACGAAACATTTTATAACAACGGGTTTTAACCCGTTGAAAAAAATGAACAGAACCTTTTGAACAAAACTATCAAAAACTTTGCGAAAGCCAAAGGCTTTCGCAAAGTTTTTGATAGTTTTGTTAGGTTCATTTAATAATTTTACCACCAGTTTCACTGATGGCTATTGATATTAAACTCCTTCAGAGTTTTCCTTAGCTTGACGCATATGCGATAGCTATCGGGATGGCAACTAGCAAAATACTTTTAAGCCAAATGTGAAAACGTTTGGCTTTTTTGTGAATTTTATTATTCCACCCCGGTCTGCGACCACCCCTCAAAAGGGGAATTTAATTCGGAATATTTTTGAAAATATTAGTAAGCAATAAAAAATCACCTTGATAAAATAAATCTAACATGAAATCAAAAGCAATTCCCACTCAGAGGGGTGTCCGAAGGACGGGGTGTAAAAATACTAACCAAAACAATATATTTGAAATCAAATGTATAAAGATATTTACATCAATGATATTTTATTAAAGCAATATCCCAATTTAGTAATACCCGAAAATTCTGAATTAAAAGAACGTGCAAAAAAGCTAAGACAAGCACGTAATTTACCTGAAGTTTTATTTTGGAAGCAAGTTACAAAAGGTGGTTTTCATAAAATTGATTTTGACAGACAAATTATTAATGGAAATTATATTGTCAATTTATACATAAAAAGTTTATGGCTAGTAATTGAAATTGATGGTTCAAGTCATCATAACAATGAAGAATATGATTTTAAAAGAGAAAAGTTTTTGATATCATTAGGGCTTAAAGTATATAGAATAACTGTGAATGATATTATGAAAAATATGTACAATGTTATGTTAGGTTTAAAAAATTTTATCATTGAAAATTATGGAGTAAATTGAAATTTCAAATTTCCACCCCGGTCTGCGACCACCCCTCAAAAGGGGAATTTAATCCGGAATATTTTTGAAATTATAAGTAAAAGATACACTAAAATAAAAAGCACTAAAAAAGCACCTTGATAAAATAAATCTAAAATGAAATCTAATGCAATTCCCCTCTCAGAGGGGTGTCCGCAGGACGGGGTGTGAAAAAATATATACAATATATTAACTTGCACAAAACATGAAAGTTTATATCATCTCTTCCAATCAAAAAACATTAAACAAAGTTATTATAACAGGACTTTACTTCTTTGTTGCTATATTTATTCTTTCAAGTATTTTGAATGTTTTTTCTGCTTTAGGAGTTCTTTCTGGAGTATTAATTTTTATTGGTTTTCTTGCTTTGATTATTTCTGTTACATTACTTTTTATTAAATGGATCAATAAAAAACACATTTTTATAGATGAAGAATGTGAAGTTTCATTAATCATAAATTCCGAAAAAAGTTTAATTGAAATTACAAGTTATAAAGATATATTGTACCAAGGAAATTATATAGAATTTTTAAATAAACAATACGAAATAAGCAATAAACAAACTTACAAATTACTTAATTCATCACTTACAAAAAATATAATTATTGAATCAAAACAATTGAAGGAATTTGATCAAGACCCCATTGATATTTTAAAAAACTTTGATTCATTATGATATGTAAATCAAAAATCACAGTTAATTCCTATCTTCACGCCCCAATATTTTATAATAAATGGCAGAAAAATTTGAATTAGAAACTACTCAATTAGAAATAGTTTCATTCCTACAGAACTTTAATATTTAAGAACGGATATAGGAAAAAACTAAAATTAAGGAGCGTCTACGCTTTAGTTATTGGGATAACCTTTATCAAAAAAATAAAAATCCCCAAAATTATGAAGTGAATACTTGAACTTTTGGAACAACTAAAATATTTTTTACTTTTACTATTAAAAGTACTATTTCTAGTTATATTTAAAAGGTACAATTAATTGAAATTCTGGAATTTCTACATCAAATTCTTTACCATCAATTTGACGTTGCATGGTGTAATAACCACTCATTTTCCCAAACTCGCTGTGTAAAGCACAACCTGAAATGTAGGTGTATTTTTCGTTAGGTTCCAATATGGGTTGTTGACCAACTACTCCTTCTCCGTTTACTTCACTAAAACCTGAATACGAATCAACAATATCCCAATGACGGCTAATTAGTTTTAAAGTGTATTCGCCTTTGTTTTCAATGGTTACACGGTAAGCAAACATGTGATTCCCATCTGTATTGTTCACTTTATCATTTTGATAAAATGTTTCTACAGTTATTTTTACATCGTTTGAAATGGCTACTGGCATATTTTTACAATGGTAACGATTATATTTATAAAATTGTTTTAAAAGTTGAATGTCAAATTCTTTTTACAAGCTTAATTTCTCACAAAAAGCCATTTTATTCCTTCATATAAACCAACTGTGACATATCCAAGAATCCCTAATTTTTTTCTTTCTTGTAAATAAATTGTGATAGTAGAATATTCATTTAAATGATTCAAACGATTAAGTTTACCTTCCAATAAATCTATCTCACCATTTAGTCTTTCTAATTCTTTTTCCACCTTTAAAGTAGTTTCTACATTTTCAGCTTTTGCTAAAAGTTCCAAATACCTTTGTCGTGCTTTTTTAGCATTGTCTAACCTAATTTCATGGTCGTAATATTCATCAGTTACATCGTTACCATAAATATTTTTGCTTTTAATTTTTCCAGTATTGGCAATTTCTAAAATAGCTTCATTCAATTTTTCTGCTTTTACTCTTATTTCTGTATTTTTATTACCCATCGACATGGCGTAACCACCATTTTTTTCGGCAATCAGTTTTAAATAAGAATTGGCTGTATCTATATTTTTTACGTTTAAATTTATTGTTGCCTGATAAAGAATTATTCGTTTCTCTACTTGAGATTTGTTTTCTTCTTTATCAATTAATCTTAATTTTGGGGGAGAAAATGATTTGCGTCTATGTCTGCTTTGTGTACTAGCACAACCAACTAAAATTGATGAAACTATCAATAAAATCAATACATTTATTTTCATATTTTTATTTTATTTTCAAATAAATATGCCTAATGTTATTATTTCCAGCATCTCGCTCATCTACAATAAACTTATTGGTAGCTTTAATCAATGGTAATAATTTTTGAAAACCATAATTTCTTGGGTCAAAAT
>JBMOGB010000265.1:0-5470 GCA_049318585.1 Bacteroidia bacterium
GATGAAGTTTTATATTATGTAGATGGTGATTTTATGAGCCGTAAACATGTGGAACGTGGTATGATAAGTTTGCATCCAAAAGGTATTCCACATGGTCCACATCCTGGAATGGCTGAAAAAAGTATTGGTAAAAAAGAAACCAAAGAATTAGCAGTAATGATTGATCCATTTTATCCTTTACAAATAACTGCTGCAGCGATGCAAATGGAAGATCCTAGCTATTATAAAAGTTGGGTGGAGTAGAGGAATTTTGAATGTTGGGTTTTGAATGTTGAATTAGTGTTTGATAGGATTTGAAAAATTTTTTTATGAAAACTACAGATTGTTTAATAGTAATATTAGTGATTACTTTTTTAGGGTGTAAGGAGCCAGTTGGTCCATGCGGAGACCCAGCTGCGCCTTTTTTTAGATTGAAAATCATTGATAAATTAACTAATGAAGCTGCTTGTAAAGTTTATGACTCAATTGAATTTAAAAGCCTTTATTCTGTAAAAACAATTAAGTTTTTGGTATACAAATATTCTTCCGACTCCTCGATTAACTTTAACTTTTCAAAAGGAGATACCATTTTATTTAGATTTGACTCTATTCATAATTTTGATACGCTAATTCCTTTAAGTACTTCTTTTTCAGGTAATGGAGGTCCTTGTAGCCAAGGAGGTTTAGTATTAGACAGTATTTACCATAACAATAAGAAAATTGAATTGAATACTATTTATTACTAAATTTGAAGTCAACAAAACTTCAGAGTATGCCTAAAATTTATGAGTATTTCGGATTGATTTTTTTCTTTTATTCAAACGAACATTTGCCAATTCATGTTCATGTTAGCAAAGCTGAATGTGAAATGAAATTTGATTTGATTTATGAAGCGGGTGTTTTAGTGAAAATAGAAGTTAAGAAAATTTCCGGGAGAGAAGTATTGGCAAATAGTGAAGTAAATGATGCTGTTAATTTAATAAAAACTCATCATCAAGATATTTGTAGAAAATGGACGGAGTTTTTTGTGATGGGTAAAAAAATAAATGTTGAAAAAATTACTAAAAAAATATAAATATGAGCAATCAAATTATAAAAGCAAAATATTTAAATGATTTCTTGATTGAATTGGTTTTTGCCGATGGTAAAATAAACAAAGTTAATTTTGAAAGTTTTGTAAAAAACTATCCTGCTTATCCTGAATATAAAAATATAGAAAACTTTAAGAAATTTAAATTAGAAGAAGGAAATGTAGTATGGGGAGAAAATTGGGATATTATATTCCCTTTATTAGATCTATATAATAATGATTTAAGCAATTCTGATTTTAAAAATGAAGAAATGTACTTGTCTATAAATTTATAAAATCCACCAATTATAAAAAAATTAAATCAAGTCTTTTGGTTTATATAAAACTAGGCAAGATATAATCTATTAGAAGAATAAAATAAAAACAATGAATACAGAACAAACAAACGAAATGTTACCAGAAACAAGTTTTCATTAAGTGTTATGCGTCTTTAATAATTGAAAATCGAATAAATAATTGAAATCGAATTATGTAAAAACAATAAATTTGAAACATGAAAAAAACATTGGATATAAAAGACGAAAAGTCAGCATTTATTATGGAACTACTTCGTAATTTTTCCTTTGTAAAAACAGTACCACTTTCTACCTATAAAGAAAGTGTAATTAAAGGAGTAAAAAAGGGAGTAACTGAAGGAAATTTAATTATTGAAGGAAAACTAAAAGGAATTCCTACAAGAGATTTACTGAATGAGTTATAAGCAATAAAGCAGCTATTTCTAGATTGAAAATTGAATTATTATGACAGTAAAAATTAATAAATACGAATATTTAGAAAAGCAAGATGTAAAAAATTTTATAAATTACTTTTCAAAATTAATAAATGGCGAAATAGATTTTAAGCACCAATATTTTCACAAAAAATCTAATCGTAGTTATACTTTTATTTCTTTCTATGATGCATTATTAAAATATGATTGGAATGGAGATTATATTCAAAACAAGAAAAAACTAGATGGATTTGAACAGGATTTCAAAACAGCTTGGCAAAAGAATGACTCAACATTAGCAAAAGAAACTGCTATAAAAACCTTAGCTTGGGGTGGAGTTTTAAGAAGTAATAAAGAGATTATCGAAGGCTATTTTCAATTAAACAATTTAATAGAAAACTTAACTAAATATACAGAGATTCTAACTAGAGATATTATCTCATCTGATGACCTTAAAAATGTCCCGATGAATTCAGGTTTTACTAAAATATATTCGCTGTTAAACAGTAATATTATAATATATGATAGTAGAGTAGGTGCAGCATTAGGGATGTTTGTTAAAATGTATTTAGAGCAAAACAATATTAGCATATTGCCAAATGAGTTGAATTTCGCATATGGTGTAAAGAAAGGCGAAACTGGTTTCTCAAGTAGAAATCCTTCAACAGATAAATTTCTGTTTGATAAACTGACAAATAACAATGTTTTACATAGTGTTAATAATATCAGAGCCAATTGGATTTTAAGTAGTGTTCTGAAAAAAATAAAAAATAAAAAATTCAAGGATTTAAGAGCAATAGAAGCTGCGCTTTTTATGATCGGATATTCTATAACAGAAAACGGATTTAGAAAAAAATCCGTAAAAGATAATAATACTATAAAGGAAAAAGCAGAACAGATTCCCATCTGGTTAATGGTAAAAAATGCTGCTGAAAACCTGCCTAATATATTTAAAAGCGTTGACTTGAAAAGTAAAATATTAGAATTATATGGAGAAGTAAACACAACAACAATTTCAACTTATATTACGGCTTTTTCTGTAAATAACAAAAGTCGAGTCCATTATACATTTAATATAAAACCTAGAATTTGTAACATTGAATACGATTTTCTTTTTAAAAACGATGACAATACTTTTGAAGTTTATGATAGAGAAAAACATGGAGTTTGGGAAATATATAAAAGCGATTTAGATAAGCTATCAACCAGAAAAATTGACGAAACTGTAATTAAAAAAAATGACCCTCCAATTGATATAGTTGAAATACCCAATGTAGAAAATAAATCAATAAACTTAAACGAAATTCCCTCTGGTTTATCTTGGAACAGGAATGTTGAATTTGCGAAAACATTTAATGCAATTCAATATTTTGGGAATAAAGAAATAGCACTGAACATTATGTATGAAGCGGAAGAATCTTTTTGGCAAACAGGAATTATTAATCAAGATTTCGAGATTGATGTCCTAAGAAGTATTTTAAATGTTTTTGTTAATATAAAAAGATTCGACATTCATAACTCTCCAAATTATAGAGATGCAGAATTCATGAAAGCAATTGTTAAAGCTGTTTATAGTTTAAAACATAATAGTATGTGGGATAATTATGGAAATAGCTGAAAAACAAATATGAACATATAATTATCAGTAAATCAAAAATAAACCCAAACCACTTGAATCCAAACCCATCCATACTAAACGACATAAAAGAAATTATATCCGTTTCGAAAGACAAAGCCATAAGGTCTGTTGACAATGAGCGGGTGTTAATGTATTGGCATATTGGAAAGCGTATTTTAGAAGAAGAACAAGAAGGAAAAGAAAGAGCAGTTTATGGCGAATATTTAATTAAAACCTTAGCCGAACAATTAGAACCTGAATATGGAAGTGGATTTTCATATAGGCAATTGAATTTTTTCAGGCAATTTTATAAGATGTTTCCAATTGTGAACGCACTGCGTTCACAATTCAGTTGGACACATTACCGCCATAATATTCATTTTATTACTAAATATATTATAAAACTAAATACTTTTGTATAAAAAATAAAGCAATGGATTATTTGTTAAAAGTTGAGAATGAAGAGAAAGCTAAATACTTATTTCAATTTCTTAAAAATTTAGATTTTGTTGAAATTGAAAAATTTGATCATGATAAAAACTGGAGAGATTTGGTTAAACAAGCTGAAAAAAGCAAATCAATTCCTATTTTGGAAGCGAAAAAAGCAATAGATTCATGGAAACAAAAATTGAAATAGTAATAAAAGAAATTGCTTTATTTCAATTAGAAAAGGAATATAATTACTATGTAAATGAATACTCCGAAAAATATGCAGACAGTTTTTACTATACTTTTTTCAAGAAAATTGAAGAACTAGAACCTTATTATTTAAGTCATCCCGAATGTAGGTTTTTAAAAACTAAAGCAAGGAAGTATAGAAACATTGTTTGGAATAATTACTTAATTGTGTATAAAATAAACAAAAATCTAATAGAAGTTTTAAGTCTATTTCACACCAAACAAAACCCAACAAAGCTCAAATCTATTAGAAGAATAAAATAAAAACAATGAATACAGAACAAACAAACGAAATGTTACCCGAAACAAGTGATTTTTTACCTTTACACGGCACGGATTATGTAGAGCTTTATGTAGGAAATGCAAAGCAAGCAGCACATTATTATAAAACTGCTTTTGGGTTCCAAAGCTTGGCTTATGCTGGCCCCGAAACTGGTGTAAAAGACCGAGTAAGTTATGTATTGGTGCAAAACAAAATGCGCTTAATGCTTACTACTCCTTTGCACTCTGATTCACCCATTGCAGTGCACCATAAAAAACATGGTGATGGCGTAAAAGTATTGGCATTAATGGTTAATGATGCTTATGATGCGCATGAGCAAACTACCAAACGTGGTGGTGTTTCGTGTTTAGCCCCAAAAACTTTAAGCGATGCAAATGGTGAAGTGCGCATGAGTGGAATAAAAACTTATGGCGAAGTAGAACATTTGTTCATTGAACGCAAAAACTATACTGGCGTTTTTATGCCCGGTTTTGTGGAGTGGAAATCGGTTTATAATCCTGAACCAACTGGTTTGTTATATGTAGATCATTGTGTAGGAAATGTTGATTGGAATCAAATGAATCCTTGGGTTTCGTTTTACGAAAATGTAATGGGTTTTAAAAACATTCTTTCGTTTGACGACAATGATATAAGCACAGAATATTCTGCTTTAATGAGCAAGGTAATGAGCAATGGAAATGGTTATGTAAAGTTTCCGATAAACGAACCTGCTGAAGGCAAAAAGAAAAGCCAAGTAGAAGAATATTTAGAGTTTTACGAAGGCGAAGGTGTTCAGCACGTAGCCATTGCAACGCTCGATATAGTTTCAACAGTTAAGCAATTAATGGCGCGTGGAGTTGAGTTTTTAAAAGTTCCAAATAGCTATTACGATGACTTGTTAGACCGCGTTGGTCCTATAGAAGAAGACATTGAACCATTAAAAGAATTAGGTATTTTGGTTGATAGAGATGATGAAGGTTATTTGTTACAATTATTTACAAAACCAGTAGAAGATAGGCCAACCATGTTTTATGAAATTATTCAAAGAAAAGGTGCAAAAAGTTTTGGAAAAGGAAACTTTAAAGCCTTGTTTGAAGCCATAGAACGCGAACAAGCGAATAGAGGAAATTTATA
>JBMOGB010000266.1:0-5469 GCA_049318585.1 Bacteroidia bacterium
TTTTTATCAGGATTCATCATTTCCATTAATTTTAAACCCAATAATCCATCCATGGCATTACCACTTCCGTTGTTATTTCCACCAATTAATACATCAGGAATTAGTTTAATATTTCCTTTCGAAAGTTCTTCTGTAATTTTATAACGCGTAAAGTTTTCACCACCTAAAGCTTTTACCGCTAATTCATAAGCTTCAGCAGTTGATTTACCAATGGCTAAAATTTTACCAGCTTCTGCATCTCCAGTTAAAGTTATTTGTTGAGCTTGCGCTGCAGCTTTCATTTTTAGTCCTTCGGCTTCAGCTTGTGCTCTTAGTTTTGTAGCTTCGGCTTCGGCACTAACTGCTAACCTAACACTGGCCGCATCTCCCTCCGATTTTTTAACTGTTGCATTCGCAGTTCTTTCAGCTATTTCAACACTTTGTTGCGCTTTAACAATGTCTTTTTGCATATCGGCAATGGCAGTTTCCTTTTCCATTCCCTGACGTGTTTCTTGTGCTTGTTTTTGCGTATTATAAGTTACTTTTTGCTCTTCAGCAATTTTCCTATCGGTCAATGTTTTCATTAACGACTCAGGTGGAACAATATCGCCAATTAAAGTATCTACCGCATTTACGTTATACTCATCAAGCACTTTCTTAATATGTTCTTTAGCCGATTCTTGTCTTTCTTTTCTGGTGCTTAAAAATGCAATTACATCACTATCCTGAGCCGAATTTCTAAAATAATTTCCAATGGTTGGTTCCAATACTTGCGATACCAAATTAACCATATTTCCAAATCGTGCAATTACTTTTGGAGCTTCGGTAGTTGGTACATGAATTATTTGTGCAACATCTAAATTGAATGGAAATCCATCTTTTGATCGCACAGTAATAGTTGATAAATTTTTATCTAAATTATGCGCTTCACTTCGGGCTGAAGCCCAATTCAAAACCAAATTGGTAGTAGGTACCAACTCCACTTTCATAATGTATTTATTGATTGGATATTTTCCTGGTCCAAGCGGTTCTAACCAAACACCTTTTGAGCCTTTACTTACTATATTTCCATGTTTAAATTCTGCACCAGTTAAATCATTTCCTTCTACACCAATGTATGAAATAACAACGCCAACGTAACCAATCGCAATTTCTGTCATTGGAATTTCTTCCATTTGCACCGCCCAAGGATTTAAATTATAAGAACCAGCTAAAATTACTTGAGGTTGTAAACCCCTATTTCCACCATTTTTTATAAACGCATCAAAATCTTGGAAATTATTATGTCCATCAATTAATTTACCAGCAATTTGACCAGCTTCAATTGGCAAACCATCTAAGGTAGTAACAATTCCAACCATGCTTTCTTGAATTCTTATCATTTCGGAAACCGAAACCTGAAACAACATGGTATTGATACGATAAGAACCCGCAGTAATGTAAACCGATTGCCTGCCTCGCTGACCACCGTTGTTCAAGAACATTTCTGCATCTTGAAAATTGTCACAAATTGCACGTTGTGCTAAAATATTTCCTGTAGGAATTTCAGCTCCATCTTTGGCTAAAACCAACCCAATTTTACCTTCTGGAATTACAGTAAAGCTTTCCATATTGATATCATATTGCCAAACCCATTTCCAAAAATATAAACCTGGTGCTAATGTTTTAGCTTGAAAACCTGCTTCGCCTTTTGTGGCAATTATTCTTCCATCGGGCATTTCTTTATTAACACCAAAAAGCACAAACTTTTTGGTTACTAATCCGGTTTTATCTTCTGGAACAATGACCATTCCGAATAAAAACCTTAAAATAAGTTTGTGTAAAACAAGGCTAACAATTAATAATATTAACCACCAATAACTTGCAAAAAAATCTCCCATTTTGTTTAGTTTTATATTTGTTGCAAGTAACTAATTTTAAAGTTAAAACCTATAGTTTTACTAAATATTATAATGTTAAATATGTTTTTAAGTACGATTATTCATGATTTGTAATTGCAACAATGCTTTTCAAGGCTTGTATCTATTGGTTAAAACACTTATTTCGAAGCAAAAACCAACGAGAGCGGTTTAAATTTATTGTTATCTATAATAAAAATACATTACTTTTGATTTAAATTTGAAACCTTTAAATTATGAAAAATAAAATTGCTTTTTTGTTGCTGATGCTTTGTTCAACAAATCTGTTTTCTCAAAGCCCAATTTCAAATAATTACATTTTTAGTAGTAATATAAAAATTTGTTTAAATTCAAGTATTTCAAGTATTTCAGCTTCAGTTCCATACGGTGGTAATGGCACATTTAATTATAAATGGATTAGTTCAAATATTAGTGAATCCAGTGGATTTGTAAATGCATCTGGTACCAACAATGGTCAGTTTTATAATCCGCCATCGCCTTTTACTGATACCGTTTGGTACAAACGAGTAGTAACCTCTGGAATTTATGTTGATACTTCTAGTGTTTCTGCTGTTTTTGTATTAATAAATTTTGCAAATTTTCAAATAATTTCCCCTTCAATTACTACACCACTTTGTGAAGGTTATACAGTAGAATTTGTTGATTATTCACCTATTGGTTCTTCCAGTTTTATTGAAAGAAAATGGAGCATAGATTCTAGTGCTGATTTTTATACAAATGATTATTACAAATCAAGTTTAAGTAAGTCATTTTCATCTCCTGGAAATTATAATGTTAAATTGGTTACAAGCTATCTAGGTTGTACCGATTCAATAACTAAAATAATTACCATTTTGCCAAAACCAAAAGCTAAAATATTTTTTTTAAATAATAGTATGCAATGTATTGGTTCAAATAGCTTTAGTTTTAAAGATTCTTCTAGTTTTATTGGAGGAAATTATGAAAGAAAATGGACTTTTAGCAACAAAATTTATGATACTTCAATTATAGCAAATCCTACAAAAATTTACGATTCAATAGGTTCTTATGTCGTTAAATTATTAGTAACAGCTCCTAATGGATGTTATACAAAAGCAGTACAACATATTGATGTAATTCCATCAATATCAAATAATATAATATTCGGTAACCAAACCATTTGTTCAGGAGAAAAACCATCTACTTTAATGGGATCTATTCCCATTGGAACAAATTCAGGAATTTTAAAAGAGGATTTTACAGCAGACGCTCATACAGAATGGTGGGGAACG
Organism: Bacteroidia bacterium; assembly: GCA_049318585.1. Lineage (GTDB taxonomy): Bacteria > Bacteroidota > Bacteroidia > UKL13-3 > UKL13-3 > JAAFJM01. Next base: position 3,149 of record JBMOGB010000266.1, read on the forward strand.
GATGCCTTGTGGATTGCAGAAGAACACGGATGGAATTCATCGGAGTACTTATGGCATTATGACAATCTAAACGTTCCTTCGGTACTCTCTGGGTTTTTTGATACCCGTTATGTTCAACAACAAAGGAGTTTTTTAACAACAAAAATTTTCACACCTAGTAACCTAGGAGATTCGCTTAGGTTTGATGTATCATCGGTAATGAATTGCCCTTATCAAAGCACTTGTTTAAATTATGATTCTCTAATAATATACACATCAAATGGAAGTGGTTTTAATAGAATTAAAGCATGGTGTACCTCGTTAACAATTGATACTTTAACTGGAATTACCACTAAAAATGTTATTTATTATGGATGCAATAGATGTGGAACTGGCACTTCATATGGAACTTGGGGTGGAAAAAAATTAGCACTTCCAGCTGGAACAATACAAGTTAAATTTGAATTTTATTCATCAAAAACTTTAGATGCTAATGGAATACATATAGACAATGTAGTGATAGATAGTAGCACCAGTAAAACTATTGAATATAAATGGTTGGTAAGTACTGAATCAGCTACAAGTGGTTTTGTATTAGCAAATGCACCTAACAATAACCAATATTTTAATTCTCAGAACTTAACACAAACGAGTTGGTTTAAAAGAGTAGTTTTAAATAATGGATTTTCAGATACAAGTGCAGCAATAAAAATTAATGTAATTCCTGCTATTACAAACTTTTTTGTAAATAGTATTTCTCAATGTACAAAAGGTAATTTGTTTATGTTTAATGATACTGCTTCAATTAGCAATGTGGTATTAAATAGAATATGGAATTTTGGAGAGGGATTAACTGATACTTCAAATTTGATTACTCCAACAAAAACATATTCAAATCCAGGAAGTTATAGTGTTAGTTTAACAGTTACAAGAAATGGGAATTGCAAAGATTCTATTACTAAAACAATAACTGTAAAACCTTCACCTATTATTGGAAATATTATTGGAAATTCAACTCCAAATTCAACTGTCTTGCCTTTTAATTATTCGGTATTGAGTCAATCAAATTCTACTTATAACTGGAATACAATAAATGGTAATGTACAAAATGGACTTGGAACAAATTCAATAAATATAATTTGGCCAAGCTCGGGCACAGGAAGCGTAAAAATAAAAGTAACCAATAACAATGGCTGTAAAGATTCTTCGATTTTAAATGTAAATATTACAAGTGTTGGCATTGATAATTTAAGTTTAGACAACGATTTAAGAGTTTATCCAAACCCTACAAAATCAGCCATAACCATTACAAATAAAACTAATTTAGTGGGTAAAAACTTCATCATTACCAACCTTATAGGACAAACAGTATTGTGCGGTAAATTGAACTTAGACGAAACAATATTAAATCTAGAAAACCTTCAAAGCGGTGTTTATCTATTAAGCATTGATGGAATAAACAAACAAAGTATTAAGGTAATAAAAGAGTAGAGACCCGATTAATCGCTTCTTACCATAATAACATAAAAAAGAGGCATTTCAGTTACGAATGCCTCTTTTTTTATTATGTTTAGTGTCTGATAAGAAAATTCAAAGTTCGAGGCTTGCGAAGGCAGAAAAATGGGAGTTTGCTTTTCGCAAATGACCATTTTTATGCAGAGCGTAACGAAGAAATTTGAGGTTTCTTGCAGATACTATTTATGCTATTGGCTCTTTCGGAGCTTCAGGCTTAGGAGTTGGTTCAGGTTTTGGCAATAAAGCTTTGTGGCTTAATCTGTATTTTCCTGTTTTTTTATCAACTTCAATCAATTTTACTTTTATAGTTTGACCTTGTTCTAAAACACCATCCATTTTATCAATGCGGTTCCAGCTAATTTCACTAATGTGTAAAAGGCCATCTTTACCTGGTAAAAACTCAACAAATGCACCAAAGTCCATGATGTTTTTCACTTTTCCTTCGTATTCATCGCCTACAACAGGAACAGCAACTATGCCTTTTATCATTTGCATTGCTCTGCGCAAACTGTCAGCATTACTTGAAGAAATTTCAACTACACCATTCTTTTCATTTTCAGAAATAGAAACAGTAGCACCAGTTTCTTTTTGAATACCTTGAATAATTTTTCCACCAGGCCCAATTACAGCACCAATAAATTCTTTATCAATCAATAAAGTTTCTATACGTGGAGAATGTGGTTTTAAATCGGCAGCAGCAGCCGAAATGGTTTTGCTCATTTCGTTTCTAATATGCTCTCTACCAGCTTTTGCTTGGTTCAAAGCTTCTTCTACCATTTCCCAACGCAAACCATTTATTTTAATATCCATTTGGCAAGCAGTAATAC
>JBMOGB010000267.1:0-5454 GCA_049318585.1 Bacteroidia bacterium
TCATAATCCTGTTTTTTGTTTACTTTTTTGTAAACCTATTTCAGGACTAGACAGTCCGGTTGGACGGGGGAATACATAGGGTGGGATTAGAAATAAATCCCACCCACGAGCAACGCCCATCTTTACAACATCTAATTGATTATATATCCGGTTGGACGGGGTTAACCAAGAATCCCAACTTTTGTATTCTTTCCCGATAGCTATCGGGATTACAATGCATTCTTAAATCAAACCACCTAACTTGCCAATAATATTTAAAACGAAAATTTGAATATCCCAACTTTCGAATTGATTTTGTTGTTTCAAATTTTTTCTTTTATTACAACGTTACAAACGTTAAACCAACAACCACTCGTTATAAACGAGTGGTAGCGTTTCTCGATATTAATTTTGTCTAATCCAACGTTTTGTACCTGCATGAGATAAGGTGTACGACCACCATCTATTTGCAAAGCCTGAACAGAAAACCAAAGTATCATGGTTAATTTCATAATAATCATAACCATTTTTTATTTGAATATTATTGTGATAATAGCAGATGCTATCATAACTATACACTTTAGTGGAAGGATTTGTATAAGTGCCACGTCCAAGTGAATATGTTCCAGAGTCTGATAAAGCTGCATTTTGAGTTTTGTACCATGTATTGTTGGGATTAAAGACTAGTAATTCATCTATTCCAGTGTTTTTAGGTGTGGACGGATTAGAACTACTTGGTGGAGAAACAACCATAGTTTCTAACCATTTCCATTTTCCAATAATACTATACGAATACTCAACAGGTTCTATTTCTTTTTTGCAAGAAAAGAGCAAATTTATTAAAGATAAAATAACAATGAGAAATATTAAATTCCTTTTCATGATGTTATTTTTAATTATAATAAAACTCTAATTGTCCAACATATTGTGGCGCAATGCATATATCAAGTACATTTCCTGTCCATACTACATATTCATTAATTTTAAAATAGACAGCATCTCCAACTTTTATTTGCCCATTATATAAATTTGTATCGAATGTAATTGTAGAGTTGACAGTCAATCCTTGAGGGATAGATTTACTAATTTCAATTATATTATTACATCCTGAACCGTAATTTAAAGAAATAACTTTGCCTTCATAATATACACTATCTTTCTCACATCCAGCTCCACCTATCAGTAAAAACGGGATAATTACAGTAAATAGAAATGTTTTTGTTTTCATAAAATTTGATTTATAAATTTAAGTAAACTGGATTTTTCATTAATAGCCCTTTATAATTATTGGTAAGGGATTAGAAATAAATCCCACCCACGAGCAACGCCCAACTTTACAACATCTAATTGATTATATATCCGGTTGGACGGGGGTTAATATCATTATTGTTAATATATATAACTTTCTCATGGCTTAATTTTTATTTAATTTATAATACTTACCAACTAATTTTTCATTTCCAATCCTTACTTCATATAAGTAAATTCCTTGTATTTGTATAAATATTGAAGGATTGATAGAGTTTTCATTTGTGTTTTTTGAAAACAATAAGTTCCCATTTAAATCGAAAAAGCGAATTGATTTTAAAGTCACATCATTTTCACCCAAATACAAAACATCTCCTATCTGAAATAGGGTATTTTTTGTTTTTACATCAAAAATATTTGTTAACTCCACTTTCAAATTGAGTATTTCGATAAATGGAATTGAATTGCTGAATTTTTCTTTCAATTCTATACCCAGTTGCGTTTGTCCTGAATCGCAAATCAATGCATAAATTTGTCTTAAAAACAGTGATGAAGCCGTAGGTGTGTTTTGATAAAATTCAGTGATTTTGTATTTTTCAAATACTGAATCATATAGCGAGTTACCTGTTTGCAGGGTAATATAACCCAAACTATTTTTACTTACAATTCTTGGTATATAATTTACATCAACAATCTGTAAATAATAACCCCATTTTCTAATACTGTCATTTGTTTGATTATTGTTAGTTGCTTGAGTATTAAAACCAATTAATACCATCAAAGAAATAAAAATAGTTTTTTTTGTTTTCATAATGTTGAATTTATTTAGTTAATATAATTTGTTTTATTTCGATAATTTTAATACATGAAAAAACTCAACCAAGATATTTGGTTTTAGAGTTTGTTTATTGAAACTCCCCCAGTCCTACCGAATATCCCCCTCAATCTATATTCTAATGTTGGACGCTGTGTTGTTGGTTGCAATCCATTACTAATCTGGTAGGTCATTTTTAGGTTGATGCTATAGGCTACAAATATACTCTTTTCTTTCATGAAGTTAACTTTATTCCATAAAATAGTTTTAATTTCCCATTTACACATTGTTTTATGTCATTATCACATATCAATATGCCATCAACAGATATTAATATGACTCAAACATATATTGGTATGACTCCTAGCCATATTAATATGACAATTACTCATATTATTATACCTCCGACCCATTTCGTTCTGACTCGCAACCATAATAGTATGCCCGGAACACATTTCAATATACCTTCGATTCATTTCATTATGACTCACAACCAGAATTATATGCCCAGAACACATATCATTATAACTTGGACACTTATTAATATAACACAGCCACATAATTGAGTCTGATATATTCAAAAATGAGAGTGTCAGAAGCAAACGACACTCTCATTCTGATTGATTTAATTAAATTGTTGCACTTGTGGTAATATCGGTTTTCGTTCTTGCACGTTTAAAAAACATAGCCATTTCGTCGTTCATTACACTTAATCCTGCTACTTTGTCTTTGTTTTGTTTTACAGAGGCATATACTTCGAGTGCTGCTACCAGTGTATCACTTCCCACTGCTGTAAATGTTTTCTGTATACCTTCGGCAAGTTCGTTTATTTGATTATAAACGGGGCGTAGCGCATTTAATAATTCGTAGTCGCGCAAAAACTCTTCTTTATCGAAAATGCCAGGAAGTATTTCGGGATGAGTTATTACTACTTGATAAATTTTGTCGATAAAAGGCAAATAAGCATTTCCTACTTTAAAAATCGTATTTACATCGGCTTTTTGTAAATTCGAAAGAAAAGGCATTTTGGCTTTTACAGCTGTTAAACTTTGGATAATTTCTGCGGCATCAGCGGCAGTTAGAGTTGCGGAAATTAAATTTTGTGCCATTGTAATTTTAGTTGTTTAATTGTTAATAATTCTGATGTTTATTCTCACTTTGCTGTTATGAAATTCCTCATGACTAATTTTATATTCGTTAATTTTTGGAAATTTAAGCGGTACAGTCATTATTTTTTATTTACCCCTATCATTGATTTGTTTAGGTTCCTGCTGCAGGTGGGTAAACTTGTTTAATTCACTATTTACTAACTTGACTGTACCGCTTTACTTACTTTTTTCTTTGTGCCTTCTCTATCTGTAATTCTACAGTATGGTGAATAAAATTGGGTTTAATAAATATATTTCGATCGAACGTGGTGCTAAGGTAAGGACAGAAAATGGGGGGAGCATCATTTTTGGCTCAAAAAAAAGGGTACAAGCTACTTGCAACTTATTTTGAATTTCAGGAAGTTATAAGGATATAAACACAAAAAAAGGGTACAAGCATTTTTACAACCAAAAATTAGGTGGTAAAAGTGTGATTTTAGGGCTGTCCTAAAAATAAAAATAGAAGAAAAGAATGCAGGAAAGAAACTTTGAATGATGAGAAAAAGCTAGTTTTCGGACAATATTGCGATTAAAAAATCGTGGAAAAGAGTAACACTATCGAGATTGAATTTCTTCATTAATCTTTTCTTTAATCCTTTCAGGCTATTATCGTTTTTATAATTGAATATTATCAACATATCATAATTTGAAATTCGAAGTAGATGTAAGCAACACCAGATAAGTTGTTTTTCATTGAGTCCATTGTAGCGGTTTTGTAGTTTGGTTACCAGATTATTTAAATCGGTATCCATATCTTTAAGAAAAAAGTTAGTATCATTAATATGCAATAAATCATCATAAATTTTTCTGATTTGATTTTCGCGCTCCTGAATGCTGGCTGTTTTATATTCAGATAATACAGCCAACTTGCGTTCATCTATTTTTAGGTGTAATATTGCTGCCTTATCATCGATAAACTTAATAAGTTTTTCTGTTTTTTCAACACTTACCGTTTGGTGAAGCTCAACCTTTTCTTTCTTGGTTCTGCGCGAATATAAAATATAATATAAATAAGAACCTACCAGTACCAACAATACCAAACAACTAAGATACCAAACAAGATTTTTACTCTGAGCTGCTTCCTTTTTAGCTTTATGCATGGTTTCCATATAGCTACCTTTTATTTGAGTATCAATTTTGCGGATAGAATCACCCAATGCAACATATTTATTCATGTAAATAGTTACATTTTTTGTATTACCCCTTATGAACTCACAATTTGAGATGACACAATAGGCTTCTCTTTGAGTTCGAATGTCCGGTTCATAATCAAATGATTTTTGAGCATAATAAAGTGATGAGTCTATTTTTTCTTTTTGAAAAAATAATTTTGAAATCCTCAAATAACGTAACGCCTTATTATTGGAAAGATAAGGATAGTCAAGAACTTTTCTAAAGTAAATCAGTGCAGAATCCAATGAGTTGAAGTTATAAAAATTTAATCCTATTTCCTGATATAAAGCACCTGTCTGAAGTGAATCTTTAGTTTTGACAATCAATTTCTGGTAGTATGCCATAGCTATTTTATAATTCTTTTCTTCGTGATATGTACGACCAATATTTAAAAGTGAATAAAACGATTGGGCTTGAAATTTTGCTCTATTGAAACAAATACTTGCTTTACCGTATTTTTCACGGGCTAATTTGTAATCACATTGGATGTTAAGAATATCCCCCATGTCAAAATTCAGTCTGCCAGACAGAATGTTATCATTTTGATCTTTAATTTCATCCAGTGCTTTGAGGTAATACAGCATAGCTTTCTCGTATTGAGCAATGTATTTATAGCTTCTTCCTTTGTAAAGTAGGCAGGAGGCAAGTCGGTTACCATCGGGATGGTTGCTGTAATAGACTATTGCAAAATCAATCAACGAATCGGGTTTCATGGGGAGTTTCTTCTTTCCCAGAGTTTCAAACATCAGCAACCCGTACAACGCCCTATTTCTATCGGTGCGGAGCTTTGAGACAGGTATGTGTTGAAGGATATGTAGCGCCGAATCGGGGGCAGTTTCTATCAGCGGTTCGGCAATTTTCAGCTCGTCAGGTGTAAACGAGCAAGCCATCAAACAGATACAGAAAAGGTATAAAAAAGCACGTTGAATAATTTGCATCGTCCGTATTTTTATGAATATTCATTCCGAGTTGCAAATATAATTAAAAATCTTCAAATTCAATGGAAGTCAAACATGTAGCCGTTTTTAATGGAATACTGCAAAAAACAACTACATGAATTAGACGAAGAGTTGGAAAAAGTGCTGGAACAGC
>JBMOGB010000268.1:0-5450 GCA_049318585.1 Bacteroidia bacterium
TAAAAATAAACCCTTTGGTCAGTAGCCCAAGCTTTGCTTCTTCTGTAACCTCTAACAGTTGAATCGTTGAGGACTTCCAAATAGGAATCAATGACCTCATCTCTGTGAATTAAATCAATTACAATAGATGCATTATTGGTTTTTGGAAAAGAGTATTTATGCATGCCAACCCTTGTTGTGGTGGTGAGTTCAGCAGTAATATTGTATTTATCAAGTTTTACTTTGTAATAACCAGCATTGGCTTTTTCGTTTGCATGCGAATAAGTTGAACTATAATTTTTATTGTTTAAATAACTGTGATCTTCGCCTTTTACCTTCATATCGGTTACAATAGGCATTAACAAAATATCGCCATAATCGCTGCAACCAGTTCCACTTAAATGCGTGTGGCTAAAACCATAAATAACTGAATCGCTATGATAATAACCACTGCATCCATCCCAACTTCCGTCCACTCGTGTATCTGGACTTAATTGCACCATTCCAAAAGGAGCTACCGCACCCGGAAAAGTATGTCCATGTCCGCCAGTGCCAATAAAAGGATTTACTATTTTGGAGTAATTGGTTTGAGCTTTTAGCGAATTAGCAATTGGCAAAAGGCAATAAGCAAATAAGAATATTTGTAGAAATAGTTTTTTCATAATTTCATAAAAATTCGAATGTAGGGAATTTTATAAATTATTATTTCTAAAAACAATTATAATACACACAAAACGAGTACCGGTAATTGGAGAGAGCACCAACCACATACAAATTACTTTTTAAGAATTGAATTTAGTTTCAGTTCAACTACTTTTATATCATACTCTACATTTCTTAATATTCTTTTTTGTTTATCATGTTTAAAATCTAAATACGAAATTTCAATTAATTCAATTTTGTTTTGTTGTAATACTTGTCTCCTACGTTCATCATAGATTTTTCTTTGTTCACCACGATGCACTCCACTAATAGTCATCTTATTGGGTTTGTCAAAAAAATTAACAATTTCTGTATGTTGTCTTTCACAATACTCAACAACAAGATTTACTTCTTTAAAATAACTATCAACTGGTAGTTTTTTTGAATTGCCTTTCTCGTTCTTGTCACCAAATAAAAAATCAAAAGTATGTTGTCGAGAGGAAGATAATCCTAAGACTTTATCGCAAAGGTTGATTACATATTCCTCATCTTTAGTACTTTTTGATTCAACTTTTATAAGTTTTAATGGAGATGTTCCATTATCAATTAACTTTGATTCATATTTAGAATTGTTTGTCTTGATTGGGTTTACACCACTCCAATTAATATCAATATGAGTTCCATAATCTTTAACGCTAAAACTTATACTTTTTTTACTTGCAATATCGGAACCTTTAAAACAATATGTTTTGTTAAAGGATTTTGTTTCGTGTCCAATATTCACTGTTAAACTGTCTTCTTTTGTTACATTCTTTGTGTCAATTTTATAACTCTTTGAAGTTTCAAGTCTACTTGAAGGTCTTATTATTCTATTACGTTCTATATTAGCCATAAATATTTATTTGATTTAAAAAGTATAATTTCTAAATGTTAGTTTCAATAAGTCAAAACAATACAAATATGATTACTTTTCCTTAATTAGACTATAAATTATGTCAACAAGCATTGGATTGCCTTTAATGTTTTTTGATTTAAGAAAATCTTTTATGTTTGATTTGTTTTGCTTAATTCCAACTTTTTCAGAAAATTCTGTAAATTCAACTGCCCATTTTTGCAAACTTATTTCTTGATGTTTTTGTATATTTTCTTTTATGATTGACTCAGCTTTATTCTGAGCATTTGTTAACTTTCTAATTATTCCAAAATTAATATACATCCGCCTCACATGTCCAAACATATATTTATAATTTTCTTTTGCAATTTTAAAAACACTTCTATCAAATCCATTTAGAATCTCTGGATTATTACTCATTACGTATTTTACTAATTCATCAACTATTTCATTCTCAGTTTTAATACTAAAATAGTCATTGAATTTTTCAATAGATAGTTTTTCGATTTTATTTAATGTCCTATCATTTTTATAATCCAAATCAATTGTGTCAATTTCATCTTCTGTATTAAAATCATCAAAACTAGTAGAATCAAAAGAAGAGATATTTTCCTCTTTTGATTCATTGTAAGCGACTAAATTTAAAAAAGAATCTCCACTGCTGAATATTTTTCTTGTTATATAATAAAGAAAAATATTTTCATCTTTAATTTCAAATTCTAATTTTTTCACAAATTGAATAAACTCATTTCGAGTTTCAAATTTATTATGAATTTTATTCAAAATATATTTAGCTTCATCTGGAGTCAATAAAAACCAATTTATTAGTTTAATTATTTGATTATTCATAAATTTTTTTTTAAGTTTATTTCTTTAAACAGATTGATTTTATTTATTGCTATTTTGTCTTTAAAATTTTCAGAAGCTTTCACTTATCAGCTTTTGAAAGCAGATTGGTGAAAACATCAACCGCAGGCATTCAAAAATAGGCAAAAGACAAATTAATCTCTTTACGATTTTTCATAGATTTATAAAAAATTCGAAAGTAAGGTATTTTATAAAACTAAAATATCTAAAATCATTTGTAGAATCGTATCACGTTACATCTTCTAAAAAAAAAGACGTTGCAATGCAACTATTCATTTAAACCTATTTCATTAATAATTAGTAAAATAATTGATTTATTACTTGTTATTCAATAGATTATAGACATAAAAAAACATTTCAATTATTGTTCCTATCTTGTTCTTATATTTGTAATTCAAAAATATAATTATGAATAAGTCAAAACTAGTATATTATCCGAGCAAAAAATGTATTTATGTTTACTATACAAAAAACACTAAAACACTAAAATTAAATACTAATATAAAGATTGAAAATGTAAATCAATTCAATGATAAAAAACAATCACTTACTAAACATTATAAGGATTATCAAAAAGATAATTTATTACTAGAAAATTTAGTAAGAAAAATAAATGATTTAATTAACGAAGCAATAAGTATTGGAACTAGTGAAATAGTTCAATATATCAAAAATAACCTAGATAAAAACACAAGTATTCAAGACACTAAAATAATAAATAAATCATTATCATTTGATATATCATTCAATGATTATATTTCAACAATCAATAAAAAAAATAAAACTAGAATAAACAGATGTAATGTATTACTGAAGACTATCAAACGATTGAAAATCAATACATTACAAGGCATAAAATATAATTTCATTTCAACAATTGTAGATGAGTTATATTCAAATGAAAATAATACAACACCAACAATAAAAAGAAAAGTTGAAATACTAAAAGCATTTTTACAACACATCAAAAGACAAATTGATTCAGATATATTGAATGATAATATAGATTATAAATTAAGAAAAAACATACATCAAACAAACATCAAATTTGAATATGATGAGTTAATAGAATTACAAGATTATAAATTGAAAACAAAAGACATTTCAAGTAATGAAAAAATAGCAATTGATTTTATATTATTATCTAGTTTGATAGGTTGTCATTTCAAAGATTTACTAAACATTACTAAGTCAAAAATAAAATATGTAAATGGTAATAATATATTGACATATAATAGACATAAAACATTGATTGAGTGTAAAGTTCCATTATCAAACGAAGCAATTAAATTAATGAATGAATATGATTACAAATTTGATATAATAAGTTATTCAACTTTTAGTTTAAACCTTAAAAAAGTACTGAATAGTATTGATATATTTCAACAAGAAACAATTATTAAAGATTTAAACTTGAATAAGGATATAATAAAACAACGTAAGGATGTATTAACCCTTAAATCAGCTCGTAAATACTTTATAACCAATCAATTACAAAACAAAATAAGTCATTTAAGTATAATGAAAATGGTTGGTCACACATCAATACAAGAATTAAATAATTACCTAGTTGCTGAATTGAATGATATTGATTCAATAGTTGATAAAATGACACTTAAAACACCATTACAACAAGGTATTGATATATTGAAAAATATAAAAGATATATCTATTTTAGAAAATGAAATAAACAATAATTTACCAATGATAAAAGGGTTTGAATTTGAATAATAAATGTAATAAATACGTAAACTAATAAATGAAAAATAATATATACTAGTAACTAGTTTTGTTATCATTCATAGTAAAAATAATAACAATATTTTGCATTTTAAAAAGGTCAATACATAAAAAATATTGACTTTTTTTTATGTTTAAAATTTATCATTTTGACACTTTGTCAACATCAATGTTTATTGGGCTTGACATAACAAACCCCCTACTTTATAGTATATCTATTATATATCTATCTAGTAATATGTATATATCTATCACTAGTTATTCAATCTTTAATCATAATTATTCATTATTGATTTTATTAAAACTAAACATAATACATAAGCAGTTTAGAAGGCATCATTTAAACCCTTTATTATTCGATTTAATCAATAATTACTTATTCTAGGATATAAGTTCAAGCAAACCAAATACAATATGCTTAAATCAAAGATAAAAGATAAAAATAATATAGTGACTAATTTATTCTATTATTCAAATAAAAATACCTTTTACATTAACTATTTTATTCAAAAAAACGACCCTTGTCAACACTAGTGTTTATTGGGCTTGACATAACAAATGTACTACTTTATGATATAGTATGTGTATATCTATCTAGTAATATGTATATATCTATCACTAGTTATTCAATAATTAATTAAATCTTATTCTATTATTCAAATAAATGCAACTATTAAATAACTAATAATCAATTGATTAACTGCCTATTTTACTAGACACTTTATTTAATATTTATAATGTTCTATAAATCAAGTTATTACATATAAATAGCACGCTCTGACCCTTAAATAAAAAATACTAAATCAATGACCACGATAAAAAAATCAATAAAGATTTTTATCGTGGTCATTTTTGTAACATAATTCAATCGGATATATACATATTACTTGCATAAATATACACCACTAAAATAATAAATATAAATAATCAAAAATATTGATATATTGAAGTTCCAAATAGTAATAATAAATAAAAAATACTTCAAATATTGTTCTTATCTTGTTCTATTTTGATACATTTAACAGTTAACTAGTTCATTATCAATTTGTATGAATGGTTGCAATGCAACGTCTCTACGGAATTATTATTTAACCCAATGTTTGGTTATATGATTAATTATTTTCATACAGAAAAGATTCGAATTTCGAATTTTCTTTTTCGAATTTTTATTAAATTTTATCGTCCGAAAGGTAGATTCTTCATACCCATTCCACCACCCGGCATTTTGTTCATGGTGCGCATCATTTTACGCATTTCTTCAAATTGCTTTAGCAGTTGATTTACTTGTTGAATATCGGTTCCGCTGCCCATGGCAACACGTTTTCTGCGG
>JBMOGB010000269.1:0-5437 GCA_049318585.1 Bacteroidia bacterium
TGTTTTCTAAGTTGAAAACAGCCTCTTTTGATAAACAGCCACTTTTTCAGTGCCCTCGCCTAAGGCTTGGTATTTTGCAAATATTTTGGGGTTTTGTTTTATTTTTCCATCCAAATACCACCAGTTTCACTGGTGGCTACCATAAGGTCGTTCCTCTGGAACTTTGATTTTTAAAATTCTTAAGTTGACGCTTATGCGATAACTATCGAAACTGATTCAGACAATATGGGGGAAGTTTGTTGTTGGTGTCGCTGCGCTAAAACACCAAACAACGGGCAAATTGGCAAAAGCTTTATAAAAGTTGCAAACTTTTATTATTTATACTCCCAAGTGACGCTCGCCTTGCGATGCTTAACACTTACGAGAGCTGCGAATTACGTATTAAATCATCGAATTAAGGCTGCTAAGTAATGCTTTATTTTTACTTTGAATAGCAATGCTTGGGTTGTATCCAAAGTAATTTTTAAACGATTTAGAGAAATAAGAAACACTTGTAAATCCTACAGCAAAAGCTATTTCCGAAATACTTGCATAATTTGATTCAAGCATTTGTTTTGATTTTTCTAATCGGTATTCTCTTATATATTGATTCGTTGATTTATCAGTAATTTTCTTTATTTTTTTATGAATAGCCGAATGACTCATGCTTAAATCAACTGCCAATACACAGGTGTTTAAAAAATTAGAGTCAATGTGTTTATCAATTACTGTTCTTAATTTATCTAAAAATTGATGATCGTTGGAATCAAATTTTACTTGAACTGGCTTTGTTATGATATTGGTAATTTGCGATTGAACTAAATTGGTTAAATTTTTTATTTTATAAATAAGTTCTGCTGTAATAAATGGCTTTGAAATAAAATCAATTGCACCAGCCTCAAATCCTATTAAGCGGTCTTCTATCGAATTTTTTGCTGTTAAAAAAACAATTGGAATATGAAAATATTCTTTGGTTAATCGCAGTTGCTTCACCATGTCAATTCCATCCATTTCTGGCATCATAATATCGGTAAGAACAAGAATTGGTTTTGATTTTTTTATTAATTTTAAACCCTCTAAACCATTCCCGCACGATACCGTTTTAAAATGGTTCATTTCTAATAAAATAATTAAGTTTTTTCTTATAATTTCGTTGTCTTCAATAACTGCAATTAGCATGGATATTATGGTTTAATTGTAAAAATATAGGTTATGATTTTATGGGGTTTCTTATTGAATTTTGTTGTTAAATGAATATCACTTTGTAGTATTTGTGTTCAATTTAGAATGAATGGTATCTAACAATGTTTTGGCTAAAAACGGTTTGGTTATATAATCGTCAGCACCCAATTTCAAACCTTTTTTTATATCTATAGGATCGGCAATGGCTGTTAAAAAAATAAAAAGAATATTTTTTGTTTCTATATTATTTTTCAAACCTTTTAATATGTCGTAACCATCGAAATCGGGCAAAAGCACATCGCATAAAACCAACGAAATTTCCATATTGCTTAGCAAAGCATACGCTTCTTTACCATTAGTGGCAAAAACAGCACTAATATTGTTAATTTTTAGCAAAGTTTTTATAACATTGGTTATATCAGCATTGTCTTCTATTACTAAAATAGTTTTATTGGTTTTTTTCATTTTAAGATTTTATTATTGGTACAGAAATTTCAAAAAGGGTTCCTTTGTTCAATTTAGAGTTAAGTTTTACAGTTCCTTTATGTTCTTTTACAGCATAATCAACCACTACTAAGCCAATGCCTGTTCCTGAAATATTTTCAGCATTACTGGCCCTATAAAATGTTTGAAATAAATTTACTTTTTCGGCTTCTGGAATTCCAATTCCAAAATCTTCAATTTCAAAAACTATTTGATTCTTTTTTATGCCAACTTTTAATTGTGGCTCTTTTTTATTTGGTGAAAATTTAAAAGCATTGTTTAATAAATTTGTTAAACCATGTTTTAGTAATTTTGAATCTACAATTATGTTACCGATGTTTTTACTAATTTTTATTTGTAAATTTCTTCCGTCTTTAAAAGGTAAATAACCCTCAGTTAAACTTGCCATAAAATCATGGATGGCTACCAATTTTGGTTTAAATTTATGCTTGCCTATTTCAATTTGACTAAGCACCATTAACTCATTTAAAATATCTGTCATGTGAAGCACTTCATGAATAATATTTGTCAAAAAACTTTTAGCATCAATCGTTGAATCCTTAATTGGAGCAGCTAATATAAACTCTAATATTTCGGCCGAGGAAAGAATAACTGATAATGGGGTTCTTAACTCGTGCGAAGTAATATTGATAAATTTTGACTTTAAGGCGTTCAGCTCTTTTTCGGTTTGAATATTTTTTAACAAATACGTCTCTTGTGCATGTTGAATGGTAATGTCGGAAAGTGTTCCAATAATTATTTCACCATCAATTATTGTGGATGAATACCAAACATGATATTCAATAATTTTTGTTTCATTTAAATCATTGGTTATTTCAAAAATACCATTTCTATTTTCCTTATACTTTGAAACGTAGTAAAAATCATCTAGTATTTGTTTTTTGCTTTCTCGAGAAATACCACGAATATTATTAAATTTAAAATTTTCAGGTGTTTCATTTACCTTCAAATTCAATAATTTAATCATTGCATTGTTGTACGAAACAATATTACCATTTAAATATACTTGAAAAATACCTTCCTTTAACTCATTCATTAAAGTACTAATTCTTTCTTCTTGATTTTTTATAATAAATTCATTTTCTCTTTGTTTAGTAATATCTATTCCGTAACCAACTACTATTTCTAATTTTTTATTATGGTCAAAAACTGGATGAAATATTCTCAAAACACTTTTTACACTACCGTCTTTTTGAATCACTTCATCGAGTAATTGAACTGGTTTTTTAGTTTCAACAGCTGTTTTAAAGTTCTCCCTTCTTTCAAGTGCTTTAGTTATACTTGAATTTTTTAAAACGCAATAATCAAAGTCGTCTTTTCCTATTAACCAATTTCTGGTTTTTTCGTTTTCTACAGCTATTTTATTAAGATAAATGTATTGATGTTGGGTGTTAAATATGGCAATATCTGCAGGTATTTCGTCTAATATTTTCAAATGAAAATCTTTTTGAAATAAAAAATTTAGCTGTTTTTCAATTTCATTCGTTACCTCTTCATAAGTCCAAAGATGTAATTCCAAAACATCGTTTTCAGTAATTGGTGAATACTTTCTTTTAAAATACTTACCATTTACTGTTTCAATTATTTCTTCTTTCTTTATACCTTTTTTAGGAATATTTATCAAGTCGGAATAAAACTTATCTGATTCTATAAATAAATCTTTCGAAATATCTAATAAAAATAAGCAATCCATTCCCTTTAACGCATTACCATCATTTCCTAATTGCATCAAATCTCTATAAATTTGGTTGGTATATAAAATTTTTCTGTCCTTATTTTCTATAAAAACACCAAAGCTTAAGGATTCGTAAATTTTTTCTAATAAGCCTATATTCATGGGTTAATATTGCTAGTTTTATTTATTTAACTAAGTGTTTTGATTTAAAATATAACTGTAACTAAATGCTCTTCACTTTAGTATTCAGGTTGTTGTGATCTTTAATTATTTAAATGGGTATTTTATTGATTTCAAATGTAACTTTAAATATTTAAATAGCAAATATGTGCCATTCCGTTTAACCATATTCTAAATGATTATTTCCGTTTTGAACTGTTCTGCTAAACTGCTATTATTTCCTCTCAGCTCTCGAATGTGTTAAACATCGCAAAGCGAGCGAGTGTCATTGGTGAGTATAAATAATAAAAGTTTGCAACTTTGTTTATAAATGTTGTTTTTATTTTAAGTTTTGATACACAAAGCATTGCGTCTCTGCATTTTCCCGAAATTTTCTAAACTTACCAATTGTTGTTGTATCTTTTAACCAACTTTGACAAAGTACAAGCATTTCCTACCATTGTTGGCGTTTAAACTTAAAAATTTTTACCATCGCAAATTACTTGTTGGTGTCGCTGTTCAATAACACCTACAAAGTCGAAAAATCATGATTCAGATTAAGTTCGGAAAAATCAGCGGTAATCAGCGGGCAACATAAATTATAGTTAAATGGCTTCCTAAAAACACCAATCTTTAGCAAAACCAAGCCTCGTAGAGGCGATACTATTGTAAACCGAAACAAAACATACAACACAAGCCTCGTAGAGGCGGCACTATACCAACAAAGTTTTAACAACATATTTCGTATATAACTTTGTCAAAGTCTTAAACTTTGACAAAGTACAAGCATTTCCTGCCGTTGTTGGCGTTTTAACTTAAAAATTTTTACCATCGCAAATTACTTGTTGGTGTCGCTGAGCTAAAACTACGACAAGGGCGAAACAAAAAGCTTATGTAAACACCATTGCTTTATACTTCATGATTCAAAATCAAAAATCACACATCAAAAATCAAAAATTTACCCCTACATTCGCCCCCTTTAAAAAAGTAAATAATAAATGATTTCAGTTGGTAATTTAAGCTTACGATATGGTAAGCGCGTGTTGTTTGAAGATGTAAATGTTAAGTTTGCTCCAGGTAATTGTTATGGTGTAATTGGTGCAAATGGTGCTGGAAAATCAACTTTATTAAAAATACTTTCGGGCGAAATAGATCCAAGTACAGGTTCAGTTTCTATTACACCTGGCGATAGAATGAGTGTGTTAAGTCAAAATCACTTTGAGTTTGATGAGTTTCCAGTTTTACAAACTGTTATAATGGGTAACAAAAAGCTTTGGCAAATAATGGAAGAAAAAGATGCCATTTATGCTAAACCCGATTTTAACGATGCCGATGGTTTAAAAGCTGCTGACTTAGAAGGTCAGTTTGCCGATATGGAAGGTTGGAATGCCGAAAGCGATGCCGCAAGTTTATTGAACGATTTAGGTATTGCAGATGCAATGCACACTAAATTGATTAAAGATTTGAACGGAAAAGAAAAAGTGAGAGTGTTATTAGCACAAGCTCTTTTTGGTAATCCCGATATATTATTACTAGATGAGCCTACCAACGATTTGGACGTAGAAACTGTTACTTGGTTAGAAAACTTTTTAGCCGATTTTCAAAATACAGTGATTGTTGTTAGCCATGATAGGCATTTTTTAGATGCTGTTTGTACCCATGTTGCCGATATTGATTTCTCAAAAGTTTCGCTTTATACCGGAAATTATTCTTTCTGGTACCAAAGTAGCCAATTGGCTTTGCGCCAAAAAGGCGATCAGAATAAAAAAGTAGAAGAAAAACGCAAGGAATTACAAGATTTTATTGAACGTTTTAGTGCCAATGCTTCTAAATCGAGACAAGCTACAAGTAGGAAAAAATTATTAGAGAAATTAGTGGTGGATGATATTCAAGCTTCTACTCGTAAATATCCAGGTATTATTTTTAGACCAGACAGAG
>JBMOGB010000270.1:0-5435 GCA_049318585.1 Bacteroidia bacterium
CATTTAAAATATGATAGTGCTTGCTTAAAGCTTTTTTCATCCAATCTCTCGCACGTGAATACTGCGATTTACTGGTTCCAATGGCTATTCCAAGCTGTTCTCCAATTTCTTTATGTGTAAATCCTTCCACTGCATATAAGTTAAAAATTAACCGATATCCGTCAGGCATTTGTTGCACAAAAGCTAAAATTTCTTTCACCGATATTTTCGAAATAATATCATCATCGTATTTGGCATCATAATCTTGTACATCTAAGTCTTCTTTAAAATGACGAAGCCTATGTTTGTATAAATTAATGGCATTAAATACAACCACACGTCTTACCCAACCTTCAAAGTTTCCTTCGCCACGGTATGTGTGCATGCTTTGAAATAATTTAATAAAACTTTCTTGAAGCATGTCTTCTGCTTCTGCGCGGTCTTTGGCATAACGCATACAAACGCCTAGCATTTTTGATGCAAAGTAATCGTAGAAAGCTTTTTGAGCTTTTCTGTCGCCTTCCTTGCAACCTTGAATCATATCTTCAAACGATAAATGCAAAATGTGTTTGTGGGTTTATTGATGATTATAAAAACTCGAAAATAGTGATTTATTACAATTACAGTCAAAAAAACAGTGTAAGCAGTTGCATGGCTTACATTTTGACAAATCAATATTTCGTTCAAATATTTTGTTATCAGTATTTTAAAACAATAAATAAATTTAAAAATAATACATATTTTTTTAAAAATGCTATTGTGTCAGCATATAGGCGCTTGGCATAATGTTAGTAAAATGCAGAGTACAATTTAAAAACAATAATTTAAAATACATACATGGCAATTAACTTAAAACCATTGGCAGACAGAGTTCTAGTAGAACCTGCTCCAGCAGAAGAAAAAACAGTTGGTGGAATTATTATTCCTGATACTGCTAAAGAAAAACCACAACGCGGAACTGTAGTAGCTGCAGGTCCTGGAAAAAATGCTGAACATTCAGGTAATTTAATTCCGTTAACTGTTAAAAATGGCGATACCATTCTTTATGGTAAATATGCTGGAACTGAAATTACAGTGGAAGGCAAAGAATATTTAATCATGCGTGAAAGCGATATTTTTGCAATAGTTTAAAAAATAGTTGTTGTCCCGATAGCTATCGGGAGATAGTTGTCAGTTGATAGAATTATTCTTACTCGCAGCAGCAATCAAAAATCTCAAATCAAAAATCAAAAATTAGAATTATGTCAAAAAAAATATTATATGGTGTAGAAGCGCGTGACGGTTTAAAACGCGGAGTAGATGCTTTAGCTAATGCAGTTAAAGCTACTTTAGGTCCAAAAGGTAGAAACGTAGTAATCGATAAAAAATTCGGTTCTCCAACCATTACTAAGGATGGTGTTTCTGTGGCTAAAGAAATTGAATTGAAAGATCCTATTGAAAACATGGGTGCGCAAATGGTAAAAGAAGTGGCTTCAAAAACAGCTGATATAGCTGGTGATGGAACTACAACAGCTACTGTTTTGGCTCAAGCTATTGTAGCTGGTGGGACTAAAAACGTGGCTGCTGGTGCAAATCCAATGGATTTGAAACGTGGTATTGAAAAAGCGGTTGAAGTAGTTATTACTAGTTTAAAAGCTCAAAGTCAAAAAGTAGGTGACGATAATAAAAAAATTCAACAAGTTGCTTCTATTTCAGCTAATAACGATGAAGTTATTGGAACTTTAATAGCTAACGCAATGGCTAAAGTTGGAAAAGAAGGTGTAATTACTGTAGAAGAAGCAAAAGGTACTGAAACTGATGTAAAAACAGTAGAAGGAATGCAATTTGATAGAGGTTATTTATCTCCTTATTTTGTTACCAATGCCGAGAAAATGGAAGTTGATTTAGAAAGTCCTTACATTTTAATTTACGACAAAAAAGTAAGTAACATGAAAGAATTGTTGCCTATTTTAGAGCAAGTAGTTCAAACTGGAAAACCTTTGGTTATTATTTCTGAAGATGTAGAAGGTGAAGCTTTAGCTACTTTAGTGGTAAATAAAATTAGAGGTTCTTTGAAAATTGCTGCTGTAAAAGCTCCTGGTTTTGGCGATAGAAGAAAAGCAATGTTAGAAGATTTAGCTATTTTAACTGGTGGTACTGTTATCAGTGAAGAGCGTGGTTTCAAATTAGAAAATGCTGATATTTCAATGTTAGGAAGAGCAGAAAAAATCAATATTGATAAAGACAACACTACCATTATTAATGGTGCTGGAACTAAAGAAGATATTGCTGCTAGAGTTACACAAATTAAAGCACAAATTGAAAACACGACTAGCGATTACGATAAAGAAAAATTACAAGAGCGTTTGGCTAAATTAGCTGGCGGTGTTGCTGTACTTTATATTGGTGCTGCTACTGAAGTGGAAATGAAAGAAAAGAAAGACCGTGTAGATGATGCATTACATGCAACTCGTGCTGCGGTTGAAGAAGGTATAGTTGCTGGTGGTGGAGTTGCTTATATCAGAGCAATTGAAGCATTAGAAAATTTAAAAGGTGCTAACGAAGATGAGAATACTGGTATTCAAATTATTCGTAGAGCATTAGAAGAACCATTAAGAACGATAGTTGCAAACGCAGGTGGCGAAGGTTCGGTAGTAGTAAACAAAGTACGTGAAGGTAAAGACGATTTTGGTTACAATGCTAGAACTGAAGTTTATGAAAACCTAATTGCTGCTGGTGTTATTGATCCAACTAAAGTAGCTCGTGTTGCATTACAAAATGCTGCAAGTGCTGCTGCCATGATTTTGACTACTGAATGTGCTTTAGTAGAAGAAAAAGAAGCTAACGCTCCAGCAATGGGTGGCGGAATGCCAGGCGGAATGGACGGAATGGGATACTAGCAAAAATTCGAAATTCAAAAAAATAAATTCGAAGTAGAGACGTTGCACGCAACGTCTTTATTTCAGATTCGTTGCATGCAACGTCTCTACAAAATAAAACCCGAATCATCTTTTTAGATTGGTTCGGGTTTTTTGTTGAATAAAATATAGAAAATAATATTTTCCGGATTTTTAAATAATATAAAATTATTGCGTATTTGGGCTTTAAGAAAAAGTTGCATTTATAGCTATATTTTTGAAATATAAAAAATTCTTTCCCCAATTCAAAAATCAATTGCTATTTCATCATTTCATCAGCTAACTCTTCTTCGTTTTTAACTATTTTATAGTTAGCACCTAATTCAAACAAATTATCATTTATTTCTTCAATAACCAGTTGCCTAATTTTCATGGTAACGCGCATTCCTGCTTGGTTTACTGTATATTCAAGAATACCTCCATTTAGTTTCGAAAATATTTCATCTTGCTCATTTCCCATGTTTATTTTAGGAATTTCGTTACAAAACCAATATTCACTTTCAATGGTATCTCTATTCATTATTATTTTTACAATGGCTTTTGTGCCTTTGTAACCCGCTATCATTTTGGTTTCTTTAGTCAATTCTACTTTTATCATAGCTTTGGTCGAATCGGATAAAGCAGTTTTTACTTCTTCATCGGTTTTTTTGAATGCCACCTTTTTTTTCTTTTCTACATTGTTAAATGCAAAAATAAATTCCTTTTTAGCATTGTTCCTAATCATAATCAATTTACCAAAAGGCATTGGGGTTTCCACCCTAGTTTTACCATCTTTAAAATAAGCAGTGGCATCTTTTGGAAGCATGCTTGCCATCATTAGTTTTTGTTCCAAGGTTAAATCAGGAAAGTTCATTTCATAAAATATTTTCCCTTGTTTTATTGGGCTTTGAGCCAATAAAACTTGAGTAAAAATAATAAAAGCGATTGGTAAAATTATCCGTTTTAGCATGTTGCAATTAATTATAAATATTTGGCAACTAATTAACCATTTATCCAAAAATGTGGAGTGTTATTTTGAAAAGAAGGAGTAGTTTAAAATTTTAATTACTTATGGAAGGTCCAATAGTCGTATAACTGCTCCTTGTGGTAATTGTAAGCTTAAGTTTTTTGCAGATTTGGAAACTTCAAATGTTAGCCAACCTTTTTGCTTTTTACCTGAGTTTATCTCTGAAATAAAAGAAAATTCTGGCTTTTTGCTCAAATTCGCATATTCATATATGAAACCTTCATCATCATAAACATTCATTTTTAGTAAGTCAAATAAACTTTGTGGCATATTAGAAATGTTATTATAAATAATTTCTACTGCAACAAATTTTCTGCCCTCCCCAGCGTCTAAATATTCTAAATGAACATTATCGTCATATTTGGTAACAGTAATAATAAAAGATTCACCAAACTTAATCTCATCCCCAATTTTAAAATACCTTATATTTGTTTTAGCTGGTTGAGAATTTAAATTACTAACTTCTGGTTCGTTTTTATCTGTATAAATAATACCTTTCTCCATTAACTTTTTAGATAATGGTTCACTAGCTATCATCGCTTTTCCTATAAAAGATTCTTCATTATATCTCTTAATTATATTATCAATATCGCTTTCAAATATAAATGTATTGCTAAATGTAAAATGCTCCTTTGGGATAATAGAATACTTTTCTGCAAATACAAAGTGAAACGATAGTAATATTAAAATAACACACAATAGTGTTATCCCATAAATTATTGTGGATTTAAATTTAGACTTTACCATAATTATTTTTTTAAAGTTTTTTAGTCAAAAGGATAAATATTATTAGCAAAATTCCTGCAACAACAGGAGTTACAATAAATGATAATGCAATAAAGACAACCAGATATATAATAAGTTTAGCGCAGCCCATAAATTACATATTTATTATACTAGTATTTATTGATTTAATTTTATCAGTGTGTTTTCCAAGAAAATATTCAATTAGTATACCAACTGCTTCAAAGGGTCTACCTTCACCATTATTTGTGATACGAATATTTAATATATACAATTCTTTCTCCCAATAAATTTGCAAGCCACCCTCGACACTTGTACTTTTAAATTTTTCCCAATTAGTTTTCCCTGTTGGACCTATTTTCTTTCCTATACGTTTAAATGGAAATGTTTCTGCTTTAGAGTTTTCTCTAAATACGGTTAATAAGGAATTTGTTTTTTCCTTGCAAATAATTTGAATCAATGTTTGCATAATATGAAATTTACACTCTCGTCCCGCAGAGTTGTTCGCACAAAAAAGGCGTGGGACAGTAGCCTATTTGCATCCGAGGTACTGGTATACCTATACACAGAATAAACCACGCCCACGCTGTACGTGAGCGTCATGCTTATTTCCCTGTGTATTCTTGAAAGTTACCAGTTTTCGGATACAGGTTTTTGGCTAACGCAATTCGTTAAAAAAACGTTCCAAATATATTGAAAAAATCAGGTTTCCTTAAAATTATATTTTTTTTAAGCAAGTACTAAAAATGTTATTCTAAATTAGTAAAATACTTTTAGTAAAATCTATTATTTTCGCCCAATATCATCAA
>JBMOGB010000271.1:0-5431 GCA_049318585.1 Bacteroidia bacterium
GTTTCGATACCGATGAAGAAGTAAACTTTATAGAAAATTGGTGTAAAGAAAAAGGTGCTCATTTTGCCATCAATGAAGGATTTGCAAATGGTGGAAATGGTGCAGTAGAATTGGCTAAAAAAGTGGTTGAAATTGTTGAGAATAATCCAAGTAAACCTATCAACCATACTTATAATTTGAACGATACGATTGAAGAAAAAATAAAAAGTATTGTAACCAAAATATACAAAGGAAGTAGCATTACTTTAGGTAAAAATGCAAAAGCTGCTTTGAAAAAAATTACTGATTTAGGTGCCGATAAATTGCCGGTTTGTATTGCTAAAACACAATTTAGCTTTACTGATAACGCTGCTCAAGTTGGAGCTGCCGAAGGATTTAATATTCATATTGAAAACTTGGTATTGAACAACGGTGCTGGTTTTATTGTTGCAGTTGCAGGAGAAATTATGCGCATGCCAGGTTTACCAAAAGAACCTGCTGCAATGGTGATTGATTTTGTAAATGGCGAAATTACGGGCTTAAGCTAAGGTTGATAAGTTAATTAGTTAATAAGTAAATAGGATTAAACTGAAAAAACTAAATAGCCTGTCATTCCGTAGGAATCTTCTTTGATAACTAATAGCATTGAATTAAACAATAAATTTTGTAAAATCAATGATTGTTTAAGTCAAGGAAGATTCTTACAGAATGACACAAGGTAATTTTGTATTGACTTTTTGAATAAAATTATCACTCGCAATGACGAATAAACAAAACTTGGTTATAAATTATTGAATTAGGAAAGAGATATAATATAAAAATTCAAACAGTCACAATCAAATGAAAAAATACATCACCATCATTTTTGCATTTATTTTATTAAGTGGAGTTTTCATAAAATGGAAATATTATTCACCTAGTATTTTTTTGGTAAATGCGCAAAAAGAAGTTCTGGCATTAGCCGAAACTCAACAATTACATAATGGCGATATCATTTTCCAAAACTCATTTTCATCGCAAAGTAGGGCAGTTGAAATGGCCACGCATTCTAAATATACACATTGCGGAATCGTATATTTAAAAGGCAATAACTATTATGTTTTGGAAGCGGTTCAGCCAGTTAAAACTACCGATTTAGCTTCATTTATTGCGCGTGGAAAAGAAGGTCATTATGTTGTAAAACGATTAAAAAACGCTTCGCAAATTTTAAACGATAGTGTGTTGAATAACATGAAAACAATTGGTGAAAAGTTAATTGGCAAAGATTATGACATTACATTTGAATGGAGCGATGATAAAATTTATTGTTCTGAATTAGTTTGGAAAATATATAGCCGTGGGGCAGGAGTGGAGGTTGGTAAATTAGCTACGTTAAAAGAGTTTGATTTAAGTAACGAATTAGTGAAACGAATTATGCGCAAACGCTACGGAACCAATATTAATTACGAGGAAAAAGTAATTTCACCAGCCGCAGTTTTTGAAAGTGAAAACTTGGTTTTGGTGAAGGAAAACTAGTTTTTAAGTTGATAGGCTTATAAGTCAAAAAATCATTATCAATTATCCATTCTCAATTAAAACATGCAAACCATCAAACAACTCCAATCAGGAGAATTAATAGGAACAAAACAGTTAAAACTTTCGTGTGGTTTAACTACATTTCCTTTGGAAATTTTAGACTTAGCCGATACCTTAGAAATATTAGATTTATCGAATAATCAATTGGATAGTTTACCCAATGATTTTGGAAAATTACATCAATTAAAAATTGCGTTTTTCTCCGAAAATAACTTTACTGAATTGCCCAGTGTTTTAGGGCAATGTAAAAACTTAGAAATGGTAGGTTTTAAGTCGAATAAAATCATTAAAATTAACCATGATGCTTTCCCAGAAAGGCTGCGTTGGCTCATACTTACCAATAATTTGATTGAAGAAATTCCTGCCACTTTTGGTAAATGTTACCGAATGCAAAAATTAGCTTTAGCTGGAAATCAAATAAAACAATTGCCTGCAGAAATGGCCAATTTGAAAAACCTAGAATTGATTCGAATTTCAGCCAATTTATTAACTGAATTACCGAGTTGGATTTTAGCATTACCCAAACTTTCATGGATTGCATTTGCAGGAAATCCAGTAAGTGAAGTGGAGCAAGTAACACATTCATTAAGCGGAATAGATTGGAATCATTTGGATATTCAGGATATTTTAGGACAAGGAGCTTCGGGAATTATTTCAAAAGCCATTTTACAAGATGAAGAAGTAGCGGTAAAAGTTTTTAAGGGCGATATGACCAGTGATGGATTGCCATTGAACGAAAAAAATGCAACCATGGCTGCAGGTGCTCATCCAAATTTGGTGCAGGTTTTGGGTAAAATCATCAATCATCCTGATGATAAAAAAGGATTGGTTTTGGGCTTGATTCCACCGACATACAAAAACTTAGGAAATCCACCAAATTACGAAACATGTTCTCGAGATACATTTAACGAAAGCACCGTTTTTTCTTCTCAAGAAATATTGAAAATTGCAAAAGGAATTGCTTCTGTTGCTAAACATTTACATGCTTTAGGAATCAATCATGGCGATTTGTACGCGCATAATATTATGTACGATGAAGATGCCAATAACTTGTTAGGTGATTTTGGAGCAGCTACTTTTTATAATCCAAAAGCAAAGGAAGCGGAAGCCATTGAAAAAATTGAAGTGCGTGCCTTTGGCTGCTTGCTCGATGATATGTTGATGCACACCAATGAAGCTGAAAATAATTCAGTTATTCAATATTTAACTGAATTAGGAAATGATTGCATGCAAGAAAACATCTTGGCTCGCCCTAATTTTGAAAGTATTTTTCAGCAGTTGGATGCTTAATAAACCAATTCATCATTATATAATTTTTGCAATGACATCTATTATTCTAAAATAGATCTATTGTTGTTGCCATCATTGATAGAAACAAAAAGAGGCTGCTCAAAAATGGCAACCTCATTTTGTTGAAGGATAATGATTTGATATTATGGTTTGAAAATAGTTACATCATACTCATATTTCTTTTTTACTCCGTTTAACATTACGTTATCAACCACAATATGGTATCTAAAATCGTAAGATAAAAAAGTTTGTATTACTGATGGTTCCCATACTATTGTTTGGTCGCCATAGCCATCATCATTTTTCGAAACAATAGTTAGTGGAATATTTTTTCCTGTGCTATCAGTCATTTTTACAGTGGTGTTTGAAAAATCAACACCCGAAAAGAAACTAACAGGATTTGGAACACCAAACGACCAACGCCCAAATACCAACGATTGAGGAATATAACGAGGAGGATAAGCTATAAATGCTGGTGAATTGGATGGCAATGGATCACTAATATGAGCAATGCAATACAATGAACCTGTGTTAATAGTACTACCTAAACCATATTCTTGCGCTCTCGAAAATAAAATCCAACGTCTGTGTCCTGTAGCAAAATTGTTAGCACCTGCATCTTCTAATTGTCCTTGAATAGATGCCGATGAATGGCGACCAAGACTTAAATTAGTTTTTTGGCCAGCAGCAGCTCCTTCAGCGGTGTAACATTTCCAGGTAGCAGGTGGTGTGTGGCTTAATGCGTTGTTTGCATAACACATCATCGCAATTTTTTGGCTAGGTGCATGCCATGCGTTATTCCAAACCATATTATATGGCAAACCACATATTTTTCTAAAATAATTTAAGCGTTGAAGTGATCTGTCGTATGCAATTTTCGAAATAGTACCTTCTTGGCAATTGGCTGTGTTTCCTGTCCAAGCTAATTCTGCATTTGTAATATCGGTATTTAAATACATTTCATTGTAATCTTTTAATGCCGAATCTCTTGCTGTTGTTACTGAAGTTTGAACATTGTTGGTGGTTGTGGTTTTACTTTCTTCTTTTGAACAAGAAGCGTAAATAATGGTAATAAAGGATAATAAAATAATGGTTTTTGTGTTCGATTTCATTTAGTTTTTGTTTTGTACTTTAAATTTAATTGATTTTTACGTTTGCAAATCTATTGTATTTAATCACCAATGCTCACATGCTATATATGATTTTATTGTTAAGCTAATAGTTGTTTTAATTGAACATGTTTGTTTGATATTTTGAATGAGAGCCATTGAAAAAATTGAAGTGCATTTGGCTGCTTACTCGATGATATGTTGATGCACACCAATGAAGTTGAAAATAATTTAATCTTTCAATCTTTAGCTGAATTACGAAACAATTGCATGCAGGAAAAAATCTTGGCTCGTCCAAATTTTGAAAGTATTTGCCAGCAGTTGGAAAATATAAATTCATAAAAAAACTAATTCAAAAGCTTTAAAATACTAGTCGGTTCGAGCGGAGTCCGATTGCTATCGGACGAGAACCGTTCTCGACTCCTTTAACTTTGATGTTTTAAAATGAGATAATATATTAGTGAAATAAAAAAACCACATAGAAACATAGGTTACATAGTTTATAAGCTATGTTTTCAATGTGCCTATGTGGTTCAATTTTTTTTATAAAATCACACACATTACTTTGTATGTCATTTTAAATTGTTAACCCTTAAATTTCTTTACGATAACTATTTATTTCTTAACTCTTCAAAAACCTTTTCGCCTTTGTATTTTTTTACTAATTTACCTACACGAATAATTTTTACTTTTACTATATAATCGTCTTGAGCAACAGCATTTACAACATCTTGTCCAACTATTACTTTTCCAAAAATAGTATGTTTATTATTTAACCAAGTAGTTTGAATATGAGTAATAAAAAATTGGCTACCATTAGTAGTTGGA
Source organism: Bacteroidia bacterium (assembly GCA_049318585.1). Taxonomy (GTDB): domain Bacteria; phylum Bacteroidota; class Bacteroidia; order UKL13-3; family UKL13-3; genus JAAFJM01. The sequence goes on from JBMOGB010000271.1 coordinate 4,782, forward strand.
CCAGCATTTGCCATCGCTAAAATACCAGGACCATTAAAACTCAAACTAGGGTCAAACTCATCTTTAAAAGCATAACCTGGTCCGCCTTGGCCATTTCCTTGTGGGTCGCCACCTTGAATCATAAAGTTTGGAATTACTCTGTGAAATTTCAAACTGTCATAATAAGGAACGCCTAATGCTTTGGCATTATTTTTAATTTTTCCTTCTGCTAATCCTACAAAATTGGCTACTGTTAAAGGTGCTTTTTCAACTTCTAATTTCATTAAAATTACACCTTTTGAGGTGGTCATTTCTGCATACAATCCATCGGCTAATTTTGGTTTTTTTGCTGCTATTGCAATGCTTGAAATTACCATTAAACTTAGTGCTACAACTATTTTTTTCATTTATGTTTTTGTGATTTTTTTGAGCTGCTAAATAAGAGAAAAAGAAATATAAAAAAAAGAACTTTTTGTTTTTGGGTAAATGTTAGGTTGATAAGGTTGATTGGTTGATAGGTTGAATTGTTGATAGGTTGAATTGTTGATAGGTTGAGTTGTTTTTCCAATCTTTAAATCTTTGTAATTTTTCCAATCTTCCAATCTTTCAATTTCCTAATCTTTCAATTAAAAAATTAACTCCTATATTGCAACAAATTATGCAATCGGCTT
>JBMOGB010000272.1:0-5427 GCA_049318585.1 Bacteroidia bacterium
TCAAATAACTATGAAACAAATTACAAAACTCATTACCATTATTAGCCTTATTGGCTTTACAAGTAGTTGCAGCGAAAGCTGCCCTGACTCTGGAACTAAAAACAAGTTATGTAGATAGAGGATATTTACCTTTTATAATACCTTATAATGATACTAGTACTAGATTATTTTTAAAAAATGGAAAAGATACCTTACTTTTTAAAAGCAAAGGTTTAAAAGAATCTTATATTAGTGGTTCAAGTCTTAAAGGTGATTGCCCTTATCATTATGAAAATCAACAATACACCTTAAGAATGGCTGCATCTGACACCGATTTTTTTCAGATAAACTATTATGCAACAATAGATGAATCGTCTAAAGTTTTGTTTTATACCAATTTCCATGAAACACAAAAAACGGATCTAAGTTGGTTTATAAAATATAAAGTTGTACAAAGTTTAGTCGTTTTGAACAAAACATATGATAGTGTTTCTATAAGCACAAATAATTATCAAGATAAAATATATTCAAAACTTAAATTTGGTGTAGTTAAAATTGAAAATAACAATATTTACGAATTAATCAAATAAAGATATGAAAAGATTTATGATATTAATAGTTACTTGTTTAATTATGAGTAATGTAAATGCTAGTATTGATAGTTTAAATTGTATAATAGATAGTAATCATTGTAGTTTAATAATTGATACTAATTTAATACAAGAGGAAAGTGTAATACTTACTCAAAAGAAACTAGTTAAAGAAATTGAAAAGACAGAAACAAGAAAAGAGAAGAACATAACAAAATTAACAAAACCTATTGGTTTTTTTGATGATGCTTGGGATTGGTTAACCGATTTGTTTAAACCAGTGCATGGTTATTATGAAGAAGAAGGGCAAAGAAATGAAGGCCCATATTTTTTGTTTGACAAAACTTTTGACGGACCAACTTATACTCAAATTCAAATGCAAAGAACTTACAAAATATAAAATACTTAAAACAATAAACACCATGAAAACAACTAAAACATTTACCAGTTTACTATTTATTATTTTAATAATAAATGCTTGCAGCAAAGGCTGCCCAGAAGGCGACAAACCTATTGACAAAGGAGTAGATAAAACCTACCTAGCATACATAATACCCTACAGCGACACTAGCACACGCCTATTTTTAAAAAATGGAAAAGACACTTTGCTTTTTAAAAGCCAAGGTTTAAAAGAAACTTTTACTATTGAAGGTGCAGCCGAAATATGCGATAAATATAAACTACAAGAATACAGTCTTAAAATGGCTGCTAGTGATACTGATTTTTTTGAAATTAAATATTATGCAATTAAAACCAATATACCTAAAGCTTCATTTATAATAAATTCCATTGAAATGAATGGAATGGATGATAGTAGATATTTAAATTATACACCATGGCGAAGTCTAGTTGTTTTGACGAATAAATATGATAGTATATCAATTAGCAAAAACAATTATGGAGACACAATATATTCAAAGCAAAGGCTTGGTGTAATTAGAATAAAAAGCATTAATATTTACGAACTAATCAAATAAGTACATGAAAAGAAATGTTTTATTAATAATTACTTGTTTTGTATTAAACAATGTAAAAGCAAATTCAGATAGTTTGTATTGTGTCTCAGATAGTAATATTTGTACTGAAATTATAGACTGCAATATAATAGAAGGAGAAAACGTAGCTACTTTAGAAAGTACACCAGATAAAGTTATAAAAAAGCTTGAAAATAAAAAAGTAAAAACCAAAGATAATTTATCCAAACCAGCTAACTGGTTTGAAGACGCATGGAATGGATTTACTGACTTGTTTAAACCAATTTGGGGTTATTACGAGGAAGACGATATGAACAAAGAAGGGCCTTATTTTATGTTCAATAGAATGGAAAATAATAATATAAATAACAAATAAAACTCAAATAATTATGAAACAAATTACAAAACTCATTACCATTATTAGCCTTATTGGCTTAACAAGTAGTTGCAGCAAAAGCTGCCCTGACCCGAGCACTAAAACAACTTATGCTGATAGAAGTTATTTACCGGACATTATTCCATACAGTGATACAAGTACAAGGCTTTTTTTGAAAAACGGAAAAGATACCTTACTTTTTAAAAGCCAAGGTCTAAAACAAAGTTTTGAAGAAGGTTCAACAACAACTATGAGTGAATGTACGGAATTTTATAAAAATGAAGTCCTCCGTCTTAGCATGGCTGCGTCAGATTCTGATTTTTTTGATATAATATACAACGCAAAAAGTGATGGAGTTCACTATGTATACATTGGCATTAATAATAAAACATTGACTCGTGCTTATGGTTATAGTACTTTTAGAAAGCCCTATCCTCCAATTATAAATATTACCATATTAAACAATAAATATGATACTGTTTTTCAATTAGCCGATGAAAAAATGGAAGTTTATATAAAACCAAAATTCAGTGTGCTTAAATTAAGAAATTCAAAAGTTACTTACGAATTAATAAAATAAGATTATGAACAAAACCATAAAAATATATTTTCTATACTGCACATCATTTATTTTATTAAACAATGAATTATATGCAAACAATGACAGTTTACTAATCATTCAAGATAGCGTAACCGAAAACATAATAATAGATAGTTTTGAAGTAGTTAAAACTAGTAAATTTTTAGAAATAACTGAAAAAGTAATTCTATCAAAAACCAAAAAGCCAAAAATTCAAATAATTACGAATAAAGTGAAAAGACCAGATGGATTTGGTGATTTTTTGCAAGGTTTTTGGGATTTTATCACTACACCATTTAGACCAGTTTGGGGTTATTACGAAGAAGAGAATATGAAAAAAGAGGTACCTTATTTTATGTTCAATAGAATGGAAAACAACAATATAAATAACAAATAAAACTCAAATAACCATGAAACAAATTACAAAACTCATTACCATTATTAGCCTTATTGCCTTTTTTAACAGTTGCAGCCCAGAATGCCCCAAACACGATACGGTGACCAATTATGTAGATAAAGGCTATTTACCTTTTATTATGCCTTATAGTGATACTAGCACTAGGTTATTTTTAAAAAATGGAAAGGATACTTTACTTTTTAAAAGCCAAGGTATAAAAGAAACTTTTTTGGATGGTTCTACACTAGAAAGCGATTGTCCAAAGAATTTTAATTTACAACAACTTAGCCTATTAATGCAAGCAACAGATTCAGATTATTTTAGAATAAATTATTTTGCTAAAACAACCTCTAGACCAAGAGTTATCATGAGAATAAATAAGGAAAATACAACAGAAGAATATAGTTATGAAAGTTTCAAATATTATTATCCCCCAGTTATTAATTTAAAGGTTTTGAATACTACATATGATACAGTAAATGTATTTGAAATAAATTCAAATGATATGATTTGTTTAAAGCCTAGAATAGGAATAATAAAAATAAAAACAACTAAAGTAACTTACGAATTAATTAACTAAATAAAATGAAAAAGATAATTGTAATTTTAATAATACTTGGAACTATAAATAAAGTAAGTGCCAAAAATGATAGCTTATTAGTTTGTAACGATAGTATAATAATAAAACATTGTGTAAATCCAATTTATGATTCACTTATTGTTGACAATAGTAGTGGAGAAATAAATTTAAAAACAAATAAGATTAGTAATAAATCAATTCCGAAAAATAAACAATCAAATATAAAGTCAAATAATAAACCAGATGGATTTGGTGATTTTTTAGTTGGATTAATTGATTTTATAAGTCCACTTTGGAAGCCAGTATGGGGTTATTACGAAGAAGATAATATGAAAAAAGAAGGGCCTTATTTTATGTTCAATAGAATGGAAAATAATAATTTTCAGAATTTGAAACAAGATATGGATTCAATCAGGAGTAAAATTAAAATTGTGAGAAGCAAAGAGTATTTATTATATCAAAAAATATTTGACCAAGCAGGTACTTCCACTATTGATAATTGTATTGGCGTTTGGTTTCCAAATCCTTGGGATGATAACACTCAATGTGGAGCGCCTGGTAGGGCTAAAGCTAGTGCTTTTGTTTATTTAATAGGACTTGATGGAAATGGCAACCCGCTTGACGGAACAGACCCACATGGTGCAGTGCGTAAAGGATATAGGGATAGAGTAGAAGAATACATGCGTTTTGTAAAAGCTCCTGGATTGAATAACGTTTTGGACTATTTAGGTCCAGGGGGTAGTTTTTTAGGGTCTGTTGATCAATGGAGTTATTTGGTATGGCGAGCAAAAGAATTACAACAACTTTGCCAAGCATGGGATATGTTACGTTGGTGTCATAACATAGATCCCACATTACCAAACGAAATACATGGAAGGTTAAAAGTAGCCGCACAAAGAATTATAGATTATTATGTAGTTCCGCTTCATGAAAGGGCACAATATGGAACATATAAGTTGGCACATAACAATTTTAATTTGGTAATTGGAGCCGCTTTAGCAAGTGCTGCTATATGTTTTAATGATTATGGTTGTTATATGTGGCAGTTTGCTGCAAGACCAACACGTTGGGCAAACTCTGCATATTATAATATTCATAAAGTAATGTGGCGTGATGGTTTACTATTTGGAAAAAAAATGAGTAAAGCTGGTGGTACTTATGGATATGCAGAAGGAACGCATTATTTTATGTTTGCTTTTGAAAACTTAATTCCAATGTTTAAAGCCAGAAATAATTTTTCTTCTGTTGATAATACCAATGCTTACAACTCATTTTTGTTAGATCCAGATTCTTATTATGTTCGCAATTTTTGGCACGACCCTGATTATTATAATCTATACGAATGGTATTCTAATTTAATTCAACCAAACGGAACACATGTTACTATTGATGATAGTTGGCCAGGTAAAGAATTTAATTCTTCATTAGCTATTTTAGGTAACAAAAGTAAAAAATATAGCTTTTTAAGAAATATTTATGCACTTCGAGATTTAAAAGAAGATTATTTAGTATCATTACCTAAAACCAATACAATAAACTTTCCACCATCAAATCAAATGGCAAGTGGGGATATAGTAATACGAAGCAGAAAATCAGATGAATTAGCTGGAAAAGGTAAACATTACATTCATATCAATGCTGAAAATGGTTCTGCTTCAAATGGAGGTAAGGGTTTAATTGATAAATGGGGACATGAACATGATGATTTTGGTAGTTATATTATATCAGCAGATAACGACTTGCTTATGTTGGATCCTCCTCTTTTTTCAGATGGTAGACCCCAAATTTATAATATGGAACACCATAACACTTTAGATGCTGGTTTTAATTTAGGTTCTATTTCAAGTAATTTAAATGATAAAGGAGGGCCATTTGCCACAGTTAAACTTTCTGCTTTAAGTGTATCTGGTGGTTTGTGGCAAAGGACTTTTATAGTTAATAGAGAAGACAG
>JBMOGB010000273.1:0-5400 GCA_049318585.1 Bacteroidia bacterium
CCTACATAAGTAAAATGTAACTTGTATGGTGTATTTAATTTTAAAATAGCAGACCAATCAATAAAGTAATTAGCATTTGAATTAGTTGAACCACTTATAGCATTATTTGAGTTCAAAATAACATTAACAATCTTTTTACTTCCACACATATACTATATACTTTTAAAAAAAAGTATAGCAAAATAAATTAATTGTTTTTCTCCACTTTTTCTAAAAGTGGAATTACTTATAGAAAATTATTTGATTACTTTTATTTTTTATTTCTCTCTTCTTGGGTTTTTCTAAAGGTGAAACAAACTTCTTTTCTTCTTCTTCATTTGATTTAAATGTTTCATAATATGGTTGAACTTTTATTCCACTTTTAGAAAAACTGGAGGAAAAATTATTATGTCTAATTCTCATCTTAATAAATGGTTAGAATATATTTTTGCTCTACTTTTCTTTTATTTTCCTCAAGTTTTCGTAAAAGTTGAAAAAGTAGATTTAATGATACTTGGGATAAATAGGAAAATGTCCTTGTTGCGGATATGGTGATTGAACTGACATTTTTTGCGAATTAAAATAATCATCATTTGCTTTCAATTGTTGAGATATATTTTGAGCTATTTTGTCTCCAAGAGCAGAGCCAGTATTAGTATTAACCGCCAAATGACTATTATATTGTGTGCTAGGATTCTTATTAACAAACATTATATATAATATAACATTATAAAATATTTTTTCCACTTTTAAAAAAACTGGAGGAAAAGTAGGAGGGGTCGTAGGGGCAAAAAGCTTCAGCTCCGCTTTAGAACTTCGTTCCCTACTCTTCAATTATTATTTCGTCCCAATTGCTAAATACTCTTTGTGTATTTGGATTCACATACATAAAATCGTGAGGATTTTTAAAACACATTTTTACAACAGAATTAAAAACATCTTTTGGTAATTCTAGTTGTTCATCATTGATATTTTCTAATTCTTTCTTTGAAACATTAAATAAAAAAATATCTGTCAAACCGAAACGAACTTGTTTAGGTAGAGCAAAATAATTCTGGTTTGCTAACCATAATGATAACTTTAAATGTCTTCTATTATTTACCATATGTAATAATTGTTTTTCTACATCTTTATCTTTTAATTGCTTTTGGACATCATCAAATATAATTAAACTTCTATAATCTTCTTTAGCATCTTCCTTTATTTTTTCATAAACATCATTTAAGTTTTCAATATTTAATTCATCATAAATTTGTCCTTCATCTATATTTTTATCAAAAAACGAACCTTTAATACTATCACGAGAATTTTTACCCATAAATAAATAAATGGTATGATAAACCTTTTTAAATAAATGTGGTGTATTCAAAAATGAAACTATCATAGTTGTTTTACCACCACCGGCTTTACTACAGAACAGCGTAAAATTACTTTTATTCATTAACTTTGTAATCTCATATTCGTCTAGTTTATCATCTAGTTTTCCATCAACTAAAAATAAAGGTTTCTTTAATAGAGGTTCTTTATTTTGCTTAATATGTAATCCACCTTTGGAAAAGGTAGAGCCAAAATTTTTATCAGTATTCATTATATAATAATATTATAAAATTATTAATATTGTTATTCTAAATCATTTAAAAAGGAGGGGTCGTAGGGGCAAAAAGCTTCAGCTCCGCTTTAGAACTTCGTTCCCTACCTAGCACACAATATTCACTTGTCTACTCATTACATCAATTTCAATAATTTCATCATATTCAGCAACCAAATACATATTCATTGCTGTGTTAGTAGAAGAACCAATATTGAGCAACACATTAATAGGCGTAGAAGCAGCATCAACACCGCTCAACAAAGCAGTAGATGAGTAAGGATTTTGAGCAACAACTTTAGAAAGAGGAATACCAACGATAAATTTTGCTGGTAGATTAGAAGTAGAAGCAGTAGAACCATTAGCATATTGAGCAAAATTTTCATCACCTATAGACATCGTATTTCTTTGGTCAGTAATTGAACCACTATTACACATACGAAGATATTGAAGAACAGCAGTTCTACCACCAGTCAAATTATTGAGAGGCAATTGAGGATACATAGCTTGACCAATTTGAAATTGGACTGAACCAGCCGTAGTAGCATCACCCAAGATATTAAAACTATCACCCCACAAATTGACTCCCTTTGTAGCAGAAGAAGAAGTAGAATGTAAATACAAACTTGTTATGCTCTTATAACGATGGTTAAAGGGAAGTGTGGTGTAACCACTTGAGGAAGTAGCAATAGATTGAGAAGCATTAGCCCAGCAAGTAGCTTTAATTCTTAATCTAGGTGACATTTGAGCAACCAAAGCATCAACAGCAGAGCCAAGATTAATAACTTGGAAGCAGAGTTCTGGTTGGATAATAGTAGTAGAAGTTAAATTAGCAGTAACCGTAGCAATTTCAGCTACTGGAGCGTGAGTTAATTGAATACGCCAAGGGGCAGTTAAAGCAGTAGGATAATAGTGTGACAAACTACCTAAAGCAGAGCATACAAGAGGGGCAGAAACATAACCAGTATAAGTTCCACTAGCACTCATACTTTGTCCATCAGCATCAGTAAAAACTGCTGGTGCTCCAGTAAGACCAAAACTAGTATATTGACCTTGAACATCAGCCATAGAAAAATTAGTATCAACGTATGCGTTGGCTACTTGATTGTATTGATACACAGACGAGCACGGCACAGACCCTATGAATTCTTCTAGACGAGATATGAGGGTATACGCTGGTTTTCTGCGAATAATAGCAGCTGTTGCTCCACTAACTGCTTCAAATTTATAGCGAATAAAAAGAGAAGAAGGAATAATATATAAACCAGCTTGACTAGGCAAGTCAAATTGAATGACTTGATTATTTCCAAAACTTATACCATTGGTAGATTGAACAGACATAAGAGTAGCAGTTGCTCCTTCTGGAATAAAGGGCAACGGATTTCCAAAATTAACTTCCTTCGGTAAAGACATCTCCGCCATTTTATATAATATACAATTAAAAAAAAATTATATATTAATTTGCTAAAAAGTTTAATTCGTCCAATGCTGGATTATTTAAGGGAACCGATGGTTCTAAAGCGGAGCTGAAGCTTTTTGCCCCTATGACCCCTCCTTTTTGTAATATATTTGGCTCAGCAAAGCCTCGCTCCCCTTGGACCTTTCTTAAAGGTTGATTTGGTAAAGTTTTATTTTCTAAAGATGGCTGGATATTTTCTAAAGATGGTTGAAATAATCTATGTATATGTAATGCTAAAGTAATACACCAATCTTGATTATTGAAATTAATATATTCTCCGCTCTCTCCATCAACTATATCTATATCTAAATCATCTAAAGTTGTATTGGTTATTGTTATTAAATTATTTCCTACATCATTATATTCTATCATTCCAAAGGGTACAGCAGATACTGGAATACTGCTTAATAATGTTGTGTGTCCACCTTGAACAGAACTAATATTATTCATGCTTAAATTTCCACTTCTTACTTGTAATACTTTTATGCCTAAAAGGTTTAATGGATAATCTGCTACTAAAACATTACTAACATTTGCTACATTAATTGAATTAGTTGGAAATCCTAATATACTACCAATTGAATATTTAAAATCATTATAAATTGTGATTGGTAATGTAGTGTGTGTAAAAGTTAATTTACCATTTATTGCTGATATAGTAATTGTTAAATTAACATTACCAATAGCTGTTTTAATAGCTGTTATTAATGAATTTGCTGTATAATTTCCAACTGGTATAGTAGTAGTAACTACACTAGATAAATTATATTTTAATAAATTATTAGTATAATTAATTACATAAAATGAGTAAGGAATTTGAGCATTTAATAATTGTATTTGTCTATGTATAATATCTTTATCATCTTTTAACATAAGCCCTAATTCATAGCGAACATTGGATAAATAAGTATCATTTCTTTTTATTGTAGCTGATTGACTTGTTAATGTAATTATTTTAGTATCTATATAGGTAGTCATATATATACCTTTAGAAAAGGTATAACCAAAATATATTAATTAATTTCTTCAACATTTGGCTCAACCTTTGTTAAAGGTTGGTTTGGAAGAATGGAATAAGAGGCATTTTCATCTAGTTTAATTTGTAAACATTTTTTAAATATCTCTCTTTCTTCTTCTGGTAATGCTGGATTGGTAGCCATATATGCTAAAGCGAAAAAGTTATTTTCATTAAAGTTCTTATCTATTTTTTTCATATTTTCAAAACATATTTGACTGCTTGAGGTTTCCTTATAGTAAGAAATTTTACTTAAAATGGAGTTAGCAAAATCATATTGGGGCTGTGCCCCAGTAAAACCCCCTTGAAAATTACTCATATTACATTATGTTTAGAAAATATTTTGGCTCCAAGCCATCGGCGACCGCCTTAAACCTTTCACAAAGGTTGAAAAGTATTAGAAAAAATTTATTTGTGGTTTTATAAATTCTTCTTTCAAAGGAGGTTTTCCAAGGGCACCGCCCGAGCCGTTTGTGACTGGAACCTTGGTTCCAATAGAGATTTCCTTAATTTTTTGTATCGGTGTATCATCATCACTAATTTCATCTAATGCTGCTTGTTTCTTAATTTCCTTCTTTTTAATTGATATTGCTTTTCTAACAATCTTTGCTTCCATTATTTTTCTATCCTCTTCTGCTTTACGCTCTGCCTCTTCTCTTCTTTTTTTAGCATTAGCATCTCTAGTTTGTTGCCCCTTCTTTAATGCTTCCAATTGTTTTTCAGTTAGTTTCTTTTTAGGTTTCACTATGCTCTCATCATTTACTTCAACTTCTTCTTTATGCTCTTGAAGCACTTGTGTATCATCTTCTTTTCCTACATCTCCTACTTTTTCATCTTCTAAATCTAGGAGCTGTTGGAGGAGTTCTTTTTTAGTTGGCTTTCCACCTTTAGAAAAGCTGGAGGGAAATTTGACATCATTAATCATCTTATATACACATGTGAAGAAAAAAATATTATTAAACCTTATTTTGTATTAAATAATCATTTAGTAATAAATTTTTTGCTCTCCTTTTATTAAAAGGAGAATGTCTCAAACATTACAAAATCAAATTTTATTAGCAAAATCTATGAATGGTATTGTGACCTTGAGTGATGGTGCAGGTACTACAATTTCAAATGGTTCAATTGATACTAGTAATGTCAATAGTAGTAATATAACAACTAATAATTTATCTTTATCAGCATTAGACCTTAATAGCTCATTAACATTAGAACAATATGACGATATTGATACTGGAAGTGGTTTGGGTTTAGTTTCATTATGGGAAAAAGGAAAATCATATTTTACTTACTTGCCTCAATCATTAGCAACTCCATCACTAGATAGTCATTTTATTACACGCTTATTTGCTAATAATA
>JBMOGB010000274.1:0-5398 GCA_049318585.1 Bacteroidia bacterium
TATAAAATATGATAGTAAGGCGAATCAAACCAATCGGCAAACCATTCTTTGTTATTATTCATAAATTGGGTTGCAAATAAAGGGAAATATTTTCAAATGTAATTGAAATGTTTGAAGGTTAATTTTCATTCCGTTGGCTAAAGCCTAACGGCTATTCATCGTTTGAGATTCAATATTCTATATTTCTTATTCTATGTTCATTATTTGAACTCAATTCTCTTCACCAACCGTATTTTTACTTAGTAATTATAATTAAATTTGAAAATAAAAGGCTTCTTATTCTATTGATTAAGAATTATTTATATTCAAATTTTTTATCAATAATTTTATTTTTTCTGCCAAAACAATTTTAGTTTTAGCAGCTTTATTTTTTGCCTCTAATGCTACTTCGTGCATTAATTAAACCAAGCTCTTTTTCGTTTGGCTCCTCTATATTTGTTAATCTTACTTTGTTCATGATTGCTTAGTTAATAAATAAAACAATAAGGATTATTGGAAATCATTTTTTATTATCAATTTGAAATACAAATAAAGGCAAATATTTTCAATTGTAATCAAACCAATTTATAGAAATGAAAGCCAATTTACCAATAATCATATAAAGCTTTAAACTAAAATTCGTTTATTTGCCTTCAAATATATTTGAATTAAAGAATTACAATAACTATCCTTACTCAAATAAATATACATTTCTAATATTTTAAGCCATGAAGAAAAGACTATTATTTACATATTTTTTAATTTCAACTTTAGTAGGTTTTACGCAAAACACACCTTGGGCCAAACGCATTGGCGATTATGACAATGATGATGCAAAATCAATTGTTTGCGATGATTCCTCAAATGTTATTATTTATGGCGAATTTTATGGCACCATTGATTTTGATCCAGGTCCTGGTGTGTTTAACATGTTTTCTGCTGGAACGGGAAGTGCCACCGACCTATATTATGTAAAGCTAAATGCCGCAGGTAATTTGGTTTGGGCTAAAAAATTTGGTGGAACTGGTTATGAATTTGCCCATCAATTAACTAATGACAAGTTTGGCAATATATATTTGAGTGGTAAATTTAATGGAACTTTAGATTTTGACCCAGGTCCTGGAGTTTTTAATATGACAGTAGACACTATAAATCAACTTCAGTTTTTTATTTTAAAACTTAACCCAGCTGGTAATTTTGTTTGGGCAAAGAAATTTGGCGGAGGTGGTTCAAACACTAATATATTTGATTTACATGTTGATGACTCTTTGAATGTTTATTTCACTGGAGAATTTAGTAAGAGTTACGATTATGATCCTGGTCCTGGAGTTACTTGGCTAAATTCAAGAAGCACATCTTCCATTTTTATACTTAAATTAAATTCGCTTGGTAACTTTGTTTGGGCTAAGGCCACTGGAGGTAAAGTGAGTTGGAATTCTGGATATGCCATAGATGTAGATGCTGCTGGTAGTGTATACGTAACCGGGTCGTTTAATGATACAAGTGATTTTGATACTGGGCCAGGCGTTTTTAACTTAATTTCTCAGGGTACTTACGATATATTTGCATTGAAATTAAATAATATTGGTAATTTCGTTTGGGCTAAACGTATTGGAGGATACCAAAGTGATGTTGGCTTGGGTTTGGCTTTAGATGAAAAAGCCAACTGTTATTTTACAGGACAATATATTGGAAATGTAGATTTCAACCCAAATGCTGGTATTTTTAATATGAATACATCAAGTGCAAATTATTTTGACAGTTATATTTTAAAACTTGACTCCTCGGGGGGGTTTGCTTGGGCTAAAAGATTTGGAGGAACTGGCGATGACAATGGAAATGATATTAAATTGGACAAATATGGAAACATATATTCAATTGGAGAGTTTAATGGAACCGCTGACTTTAATCCTAGTACAACTGTAACTTATAACCTTGTTGCTGCTTCTACTGCAACTGATGTGTTTATATCTAAACTAGATTCTTCTGGAAATTTTATTTGGGCAAATAAGGTAGGTGGTGGATTTTCAGATTTTGCGCACAAAATAGCAATTGATACACTTAATAATGCTTATGTAGTTGGAACATTTAAAGGAACAGCAGATTTTGATCCAGGTTCAAATGTATTTTCACTTACATCATCATCAGCAAATTATGCCGATATATTTATTTTAAAGTTAAATAGTTTTGGAACAATGCCAGTTACTTTAACTAGTTTCGAAGCAAGGTTGGTAAATGAAAAAGTGCAACTTAATTGGGCCACAGCCAATGAAATAAACAATAGCCATTTTGAAATTGAACGAACAAATGACCCAAATACTGGTACTTGGAAATATATTGGTAAAGTGAATGGTAATGGAAATTCAAATACTCTTTCCCATTACCAATTTGTTGATTCACTAAATAATTATTTTTTGCCACAAAATGGATTTCTTTATTATCGTTTAAAACAAATAGATTTTGATGGTAGTTTTGTTTATTCAAAAACTGAAGTGTTAAATTTTAACCGAAGAAAATCTCTTAACTTATATCCAAACCCTGTACACGATATACTTTCTTTATCAGAATCAGGAAATATTAGCATATATGATTTACAAGGAAGGTTAGTATTAACCCAATTAAATACAGCTCAAGTAAACATATCAAATTTAGAAAATGGGATTTACCTTGCCTATGTTTTTGCCGATAACATCCAAGAAGTAGTAAAAATTATAAAGCAATAAAGTGTTCTATGAATTATTTATAGTTACTGCTACTATCTCGATTCAATTCAACGACATTTATACTCGGTTGGTTTCCTCACAAATCGAATTTAAGTAAGTTGGTTATTATATTAACTTTTGACCAAACTTTAAACAAGTTCATTTCACAAATTACATTTAACAAATCATAAATCTTAAATCACAAACCAAAAATCACATAAAAATCGTTTATTTGCTTCAATGCGCAAGGTTTTGATAATAATTTTTGTTGGAATGGCTGTATTGGCAAATAGTCAAAACAGGCAAAAAACAATTTTATTATTAACCGATAGTTTGGTGTTAGATAGTCAACTAATCGTTCAAAAATCTGTTTTGGTAAGTAATGGAGATACCATTTACTTAGAAAATATTGATTTTAAAATCAATTATTCCACTCAAACTTTTATCAATTTAAAAATACCAAAACCAGCCACATTACTTGTTAAATACAGTTCGCCAAATTTTGATTTCAAGAAAATTTACCAAAACAAGAATCCAAAAATAATAGACATTGAAGGCATAGAAACTAAAAATCCATTTTTATATAATCCAAACGAAACTGATTTTTTGAATGCTGAAAGTGCAAGCAGTGGTTTAAAAATGAATGGAAGTATTTCGCGTGGATTAGGATTAGGAAATGCGCAAAATGTGGTGGTAAATGCCAATTTAAATTTACAATTAAGTGGAAAAATAAATAATGATATTGATGTATTGGCTGCCATTAGTGATGACAATAATCCAATTCAACCAGAAGGAAATACACAGCAACTCCAAGACTTTGACAAGGTTTTTATTCAATTGAGTAAAAACAAAACCAAAGTGGTAATTGGTGATTTTGAAATGCGAAAACCAACAGAAAGTTATTTTTTAAATTATAATAAAAAATCGAGGGGAGCGCAGGTACAAACTGCTTTTGATGTAAAACAATTGTTTTCAAAATCGAAGGAAAAGGCAGTTTTACAAGTAGGTGCAGAAGTAGCCATAAGTCGTGGACGATTTGCACGAAATACGTTAACAGCCATTGAAGGAAACCAAGGCCCATACCGACTGACTGGCGTGAATGGTGAATTATTCATTATATTAATTTCCGGAACGGAAGCCATTTATTTAGATGGTGAAAAACTAAACAGAGGCGAGCAAAACGACTATATTATAGATTATAACAGTGGCGAAATTACTTTTACTCCCAAAAGAATTATTACGCAATACAGCAGAATTATTGCGGAGTTTCAATACAGCGATCGAAATTTTGCAAGAACAGTTTTTACCACCAATGCCCAATACAAAGCAGAAAAATATGCCATCAGAGGAAGTTATTTTACCGAGCAAGACGATAAAGACCAACCTTTCCAACAAACTTTAAGCGATAACGATAAAAAGATTTTAGCTAATGTTGGCAATAATTTAAAACAAGCGGTAACAAGCGGTGCAACTCGAGTTTCGGCATTTAGCAATACTAAAATTTTATACAGAAAATTAGATACTTTAGCGAATTTAGACGTGTATGTTTTTACCAATAATGGGCTAAATGATTCTGTGTTTTATGAAGTAAAATTCAGCAATGTGGGAAACAATAATGGCAATTATATTCAATCGGCTTCATCGGCAAATGGCAGGGTTTTTCAGTTTGTTGCGCCCATTAATGGAATAAAGCAAGGAAACTTTGAGCCAGTTATTTTATTAACCGCTCCCAACAAAATGGAAATGCTAAATGTAGGTTTTGATTTGACTAATTTTAAGAATACAAAAATAACTGTTGAGCTTACTCAAAGTAATTTGAACAGGAATTTATTTAGCAATATTGACAAGAAAAACGATAAAGGTTATGGTGCAAAAATAATCATCAATAACAAAACCAATTTAACTAAAACTTGGCTTTGGCAAAATCAATTGAATTACGAATGGGTGGATCAAAACTTTAGGTATGTAGAACGCTACAGAAATGTAGAGTTTGACAGGCTTTGGAACCGACAATTAACCAACGCTGCCAATGCTGATACTGGCTATAATGAGCATATTTTATCAGCTAAAACAAGCATTGAAAATACGCAAATATTTAATGCATATTATCAATTACAAATGTATAATCGGAACCAGAATTATGTAGGATTGATGAATCAAATTGGTAGTAATTTAAGTTTTAAAAACAATCAAATAAATGCCATTGCAGAGTATTTAACCATTGATATTAACAACACCATTCTACAACAAAGTATTTCGCAAAATCAAACTTATAAGTATAATTTGGGTTATGCTAGAACGCAATTTAAACATCAAGCTGGAGTAAATTATTTGGAAGAAAAAAGTAAGTTCTTCAAAACAAATGACACTTTATTGAGTGGAAGTTTTGCTTATAACCAAAGCAATTATTTTTTCCAAAATACCGATACTTTAAAACTCAAATACCGTATAGATTATACCAACAGAAACGATTTTCAAGCGCGTAGCACTGATTATTATTTAGCAAGTATTTCGCAAAATATAAACGCAACAACCATTTTAAAACAAGACAATGGAAACAGATTGAATTTGAATTTTACGTTTAGAAATTTTGAAATAAATGACACCACCATCAAAAATTTAAAACCTGAAAGAACGGTATTGGCAAGGATTGAATATGATTATGCTTTTATGAAACGAATGTTTACTGCCAACACTTATTATCAAATAGGAAGTGG
>JBMOGB010000275.1:0-5386 GCA_049318585.1 Bacteroidia bacterium
TATCAGCTTTTTCATTTTTCTGATATTCAAGTTCAATGTTAGCTATTTTCAACTCTGAAGCCCTATCAATTTTTTCCTGTTGTTGGTAGTCTAATTCTATGTTGGCTATCTCTAACTCATCGGCTCGGCTTATTTTATCTTTTTCAAAAACACTCACTTCGCTTTGTAATTCCAAAATTTGTACATTTTGATTACCAATTTTTTCTTTTTGAAGTTCGTTATTACTTTTCAAAGGAAAGGTTATCCAAAAAGTGCTGCCCACGCTAACTTCACTTTCCACCCCAACATTTCCTTCCAAAACTTCCATTAATTTTTTTACTACCGATAGGCCCAAACCAGTTCCTTCTATCCCTGAATCTGCAGCATTTATTCTTTCAAAAGGATTAAATAATTTTTGCAAATTTTCGGCTGCAATACCATTTCCAGTATCTGTAATTGAAACTTTTATTTTTTCTGCTTCATTGGCATTATCACCAATAATTTCAGTGTTAATTTTAATTATCCCATTTGTATTATTGTATTTTATAGCATTACTTAATAAGTTAAATAGTACTTGAGTAATTAATTTATTGTCCGATTTAATGGTTGGAACATGATCAATGGTTGGTGAAAATTCAACTTTAATTTTCTTTTCTAAAAGGGCTGGATTTAATGCATCAATTACTATAAAAATCTTTTCTTCAATATTTACATTTTCGTGCTTATTACTAATATGGCCTGCTTCTATTTTCGAAAGTTCCAATACTTCACTGATTAATCCCAATAAATGTTTGCCGCTGCTTAAAATATGTTCCACTCCATTTTTTTGCTTTGTATTTAATTCACCCATTTGCATTAGTTGGGCAAAACCTAAAATGGAGTTTAAAGGAGTACGTAACTCATGGCTCATACGCGATAGAAATTCACTCTTGGCAAGGTTTGCATCTTCGGCTTCTTTTCTTGCTTTGTTTGTTTCGGCCTCGGCCAATATTTTTTCAGTAATATCTCTGTTGGTACCTAATAAATGAATTGGTTTATTTTCTTCATTATATTGAATAATAGCCTGTGCATTTAAATACCTGGTTTTTCCATCAGGTCGAATAATTCTATAAATAATGTTATAATCTTGGTGTTCATTGAATGCCAAATCCCATTTTCGAACAGTTAATTCCAAATCGTCAGGATGAATAAAACCATTCCACAAATTATTGTCAATTTTTTGATCTTTGTTTTCAATCCCATAAATTTTATACATTTGCTCATCCCAATTCAAAATATCATTATCAAATTCATAATTCCAAATTCCAACACCACCAGATTGGGTAGCTAATTTCATCCTTAATGCACCATCAGCTAGTTCTTTTTCAGCTTGTATTCGCTCACTAATATCACGAATTACAATTAAAATACCGATAGGAATACCACTTTTATCTTTTAAAATATTTGAATTAGCTTCCCCAAAAAAAGAACTCCCATCGGATTTTAACATTGAATAATAGGCATTCAAAATTATCTTTCCTCTTAACCAATTACCAAAGTTATCTTTGGCTGCTGAAAGGTAATCAGGATCAATAAACTCGAAAACACTTTTTCCAATTACTTTTGCTGTAAACTCATAATTAAATATTGTATATGTTTTTTTAGTAACAAATTGAATCGTGCCATCTAACGAAGAAATAATAATCCCATCGGGCGAAGTTTCAATAATGGTTCTTAATTTTTCTTCACTTTCATACAATGATGCTTCCGTTTTTTTGCGTTCTGTAATGTCAATCATAGAAACCAAAACACAAAGCTCTTTTCCAATCGTTATTTTTTTTACAGCTAGAAAACAAGTAATTAATCCTTTTGCTTTTGTTTCAAAACTTACCTCTCTTTGCGATGTTTCGTTTTCTTTCAGCGCTAAAATTTCATCAAAAGCTTTTGTTCTTTCAGCCATATTACCAAAAAGTCCAAGGTCAACGGAGGTTTTACCAATTACTTCTTCTTTGGTTAAGCCTAACGTTTCTAATGCTTTTTCATTTGCATCTAAAATTATTCCAGTAGTTAAACTTGAAAGTATCATTTGCACCGAATTGGATTGAAATGCTTTTGAGAACTTTTCTTCTGCTTGCTTTCTTAAAGTAATGTCTAAAGCAATTCCACCCAAAAGTGGTTTTTGACCTAGAATGGGTATGGTAAATTTTTGTGTTTCGTAATTATGAATTTTGCCATCTAAATTTTTGAAACTTTCTTCTATAATTGTATAATTATTTTCCAATGTTTCTTTGTCATGGGCTAAAATTATTTCAACAGTTTCCTTGTCAAATAATTCATATAGCGATTTATTAACCCAAGTGCTGGTTCCTAAAGCTTTGTCCATGGCTTTATTGCTGTAAATCATTTTGCTTTCATGGTCTTTTATAAACACTAGCGATGGCGAATAATCCATGAATTTGGTAAATTGAACTTGACTTTTTAATAACGCTTCTTCTGTTTTTTTTCTTTCGGTAACATCTAATGCAATGGCTCCCAAAAGTGTTTTTTGTCCAGGAATTGGAATGGTAAACTTTTGTGTTTCGTATTCATGAAGGGTACCATCTGCGTGCATAAAACTTTCTTCAATAGCTACATAATTTTTTTCAAATGTTTTTTTGTCATCAGCCAAAATTCTTTCAGCAGTTTCTTTCCCATATATATCAAACAAAGATTTTTGATCAGTAGCTTCATTACCTAAAGCTTTTATCATGGAATTATTTCTGTAAATAATATTACTTTCACTGTCTTTAATGAAAATCATTGCAGGCAAAAATTCCATAAATTTTGAAAATAAAACCTGACTTTCCAAAAGCGCTTTTTCTGTTTTTTTTCTTTCAGTTATATCTAATACAATGGCACCTATAAGGTTTTTTTGTTCTGGAATTTGAATGGTAAATTTATGTATTTCGTGATCATGAAGGGTATCATCTAAATGCATAAAACTTTCTTCAATAAATGTGTAATTATTTTCGAAAGTTTTTTTATCCTCGGCTATAATTCTTTCAGCAATTTCTTTCCCATATAATTCAAACAAAGATTTTTGATCAGTAGCTTTATCACCTAAAGCTTTTATCATGGAATTATTTCTGTAAATTACATTACTTTCATTGTCTTTAATGAAAACCATGGCAGGCAAAAATTTCATGAATTTAGAAAACAAAACCTGACTTTCCAACAGCGCTTTTTCTGTTTGTTTTTGTAATGTAATGTCTCTAAAAGAAGTTACTCTAACTATTCTTCCTTTAAAATGCATCAACTTTATATTTAGCAATACAGGAAAAGTAGTCCCATCTTTTTTTAGTGCCGTTACTTCATAAGGTTCTTGTGAATTGTTTTGAATATTTTTCTTAACAAGTGCTCTATCTGCTAAAATAAAAAAATCGGTGGCAGGTTTCCCAATGGCTTCCTCATTGGTGTAACCAAAAACTTGTTTTGCAGTTTCGTTTTGTTCAATGCAAATTCCATTTTCCGTAAAAAAGATGGAATCAAACGATGCTTCATTTAATGCGCGGTGTTTTTCTTGGCTTTCTTTTAAATCGGCCAATATGCGTTTATTTTCAGTAATCTCTAAATGAAAGCCCGACATCCATAGTGGTTTGCCATTATCGTCCCAAGTATGCACTTTTCCATTCGATAACACCCAAACCCAATCACCATTTTTATGTTTCATTCTTACCTCGCACGAGTAATATTCAAGCTCACCTTTAAAGTGCTTATCTAATAATTCACCCGAAAGCAATAAGTCGTCAGGATGTACTTGTTGTGCCCAAGTTGCTATACTAATTGGCGCTAACTCGGCTTTTGTATAACCCATAATTCCAAACCAACGTTCACTAAAATCAGTTTCTCCTGTTTGAATATTCCATCGCCAAGGACCCACATTGGTTCCTTTAATTATATCTTCTAAACTTTTACGTTCAAAGGCTAAATCACTCACCATTTTTTTTTGGTCAGTAATGTCTAACAGCGTTCCATAAGTGCCAATAATTTCATTGTTACTGTTTAAACTTAACCTTGCAAATACTTCCACCCATCGGAAACCACCATCTTTGGTTAAGTAACGAACTTGATGCCTACAATAATCTTTTTCTCGGTTAATTAATGGCGCAAACAAATCCAAGTTTCGTTGCCTATCATCAGCATGAACATAATTCACAAATAATTGCCCAACTGATTCATCAATACTAAAGCCTGTAACTTCTTCCCACGATTTATTTAAGAATAACCATAAACCATTTACATCGGTTTGAAATACTACTTCTTTTATGTTTTCAATTACTTCTTGGTATTTGTTTTTTGATTGCTTAAAGGCAGATTCATAGTGCTTTTTTTCTTCAATTTCTTGCTTTAAATTCAATAATTCTTGTAACAATTCATCCTTCGTTTTATCTTTATTTTCCATTCCATTACATAGTATTATTTATTTGGAAACAGTTTTTATTGTTAATTGTTTCATTTTACAAATTATTTTACGCCATTCAAATAGTAATAGCTACTTTTGGTAAAAGTATTTGATTTGAATTCTTATTCAAACAAGGACTCCTGAGATTGCATGATTTTGCTTTTACTGTAAAATCTATACTCAATCCGTAAGGTTTATTTTGGGTTACTGCCGTTGTTGGTGTTTTAGCGCAGCGACACTAACAACAAATTTCCCGCATATTGTCTGAATCAAGATTAGCAGGATTGAAGGATTTGCAGGATAACAAACGTTGCAGGAACTTTATCGCAGCTTTCGCAAGTGTTAAGAATCGCATGGCGAGCTTCACTAGTGAGTATAATTAATATTCGAACTTGCTAATTAAATATTTAAAGCTACATTTGAAACTAAAGAAATACCCGTTTAAATAACGAAAAAACAACAACAAACTGAATGCTAAAGTGAAATGATTTCAAAATCAGTTACATTTTAAATGTAAAAACATTGAGTTAAACAAATAAAACTAGCAATACTAAGCAATGGACATAGGCTTATTAGAAAAAATTTACGAAACCTTTAACTTTGGTGTTTTAATAGAAAACAAGGAAAGAAAAATTATATACACCAACCAAGTTTTTAGAGATTTGATGCAATTAGGCAATGATGCAGAGTCATTAAAAGGAATGGATTGCTTACTATCGGTTGAATTTGCAAAAGATTTATTTACAGAGTCAGAAAAATTCAAATCAGATATTATAAAAATACCCCAAAAAGGAACTGTTAAAGAAGAAATAGTTGAAATGGTAAATGGTAAATATTTTAAAAGAAAATATTCACCCATTTATGAAAACCAACTATTACAATTACATCTTTGGACTTATGAAGAAGTAACAAATGAAATTGAAAAACAGCTCAATTTTTTATTTCAAAAAGATTTTCATTTGAAAATATTAGACGAAATACCTGCAG
>JBMOGB010000276.1:0-5364 GCA_049318585.1 Bacteroidia bacterium
GATGTATTAGGATTTACCAAAGAAGAAGCGCAAGCACAATTTGGTTTCTTAATGAATGCTTTTGAATACGGTGCGCCTCCACATGGTGGAATTGCATTTGGTTTCGACCGATTATGTTCACTTTTTGGTGGCGAAAATTCTATCAGAGATTTTATTGCTTTCCCTAAAAATAACTCTGGCCGCGATGTAATGATTGATGCACCGAGTGTAATTGATAACAAGCAATTGAACGAGTTAGGAATTGATGTGAGAAAATAAACTTAAACAAATATTCAAAATACCAATAAAACTAATCACTTATTTGACAAATAGTTATGAAATATTTTTCTGTCAAATACGGAATCTGATTCCGTATTTGACAGAAAATAGTATTTTTGCTTTGTGATACAAAGAACTGCTTCCACCAAAATAAAACAACTGGCAAAAAAATTTCCTGCTATTGGTTTGCTCGGTCCTAGGCAATCGGGTAAAACAACATTAGCCAAAGAATTATTTCCCAAAAAACCATACATCAGTTTCGAAAATCAGGATAATGTGATGTTAGCCATGAGCGATCCTCGTGCATTTTTAGCAAAGTATAAAACAGGTGCCATTTTCGATGAAATACAACGTGTACCCGAGTTGCTTTCCTACATGCAAGGTGTAATAGATTCGCAACCCAATAAAGTTGGATTATTTGTTATTACAGGTTCTCAAAATTTATTATTATTAGAAAGTGTGTCGCAAACTTTGGCCGGCCGAATAGCTTTTATTCATTTGTTACCTTTCAGTATTGCTGAATTAGCAACTAGTAAATTCAGCACTCAAAGTTTAAATAAATTGATTTTAAATGGTGGCTATCCTCGCTTATACGATAAAAAAATTAGCCCTCCCGATTTTTACCCAAACTACTTACTTACCTATGTAGAACGCGATGTTAGGCAAATAAAAAACATTGCAAATCTGAGTTTATTTCAACGGTTTTTAAAAATTTGTGCCACCAGAGTTGGTCAAGAAATAAACTACACTTCTATAAGTAACGATACTGGAGTAGATCAAAAAACGGTAATGAGTTGGTTTGGAATTTTAGAAGCAAGTTTTATTGCATTTAGGCTTCAACCTTTTTATAATAATTTAGGAAAGCGTTTAACTCAAATGCCAAAACTATATTTTTACGATACTGGTTTGTGCTGTTCCTTACTCGAAATTGATAATGATTCGCATGTAAATACGCATCCTTTGCGTGGAGCATTGTTCGAAAACTTAATGATTTTAGAATTACTAAAGAAACGATTGAACAATGGACAAAGAAGCAATTTGTTTTATTGGAGAGAAAGATCGGGAACTGAAATTGATATTTTGATGGAACAAGCTTCTCAAATTATTCCTGTTGAAATAAAAACAGCAACCACTTTCAATACCGATTATTTGAAAGGAATTAATTATTGGAAAAAACTAAATCCTACTATAAAAAATGCTTATTTGGTTTATACTGGAAAAACTTCCGAAATTGATAATACTTCAATAATCAATTGGAATGAAATTCACAAAGTAAAGAATTAGAGTTATTTATAAATAATTTTTTTGTCAAATACGGAATCAGATTCCGTATTTGACAAAAATAAAAGCCGAACAATTTGAAATTGTTCGGCTTTTACGTTATAATGAAAGTATTATTTTATAGAAATAACCTCTTTATACAATTCTTGACACATTACTTTTATTCCATCTTTTAATAAATCTGGAGTTTCTTTTGGTAAAAAAGTAGATTTTTCACTATAAACTTCCTTTTCAATCACTTTCACTTTTACACCATTTGAAAAAACTACTATTTGATAATTAATTTTAGAGTCAATTTCGTATCGTGTTGAAGATTGTGCGTGCCCATTAACACTACTTACAGATGTAATTGCGGATTTTTTATGCCAATCAGGATTTATTTTTAAAATTAACAAACAAATTCCATCATTACTTTTTATTTCAGAAAAACTCATTGAATTATATGAATCTTTAAAAGTAGAATTTAACGAAGATTCTAAAGATTTTTTGAATTGAAAAACTTCCATTTTCCTAATTCCTGCTGAATTTATTATAAAAGTATCTTTTATTTCTTCCCCAAAGTTTATTGTAATATTTTTATCTACTTTTTCTTTGTAAGCTACTAAATAAGGTTTGGCTTCAAAAAAATAAACTTTAGGTAAGCCACAACTAATAAAAAATAGTATTGATACAATAAGAATTTGAGTTAATTTTTTCATACTAAATTTCAACTATCTTACAGTAGCTTTAAATGTTTTAGCACCTGCATTTTCTTTACCATCTATTTTATATTTAGTATGGTATTTTCCAGTTGGTAAATCATACAAAGTATAAGCATTACATTTACGTGCTACCATTGTATAATCTGTAGCGGCAGTTTTAATCGCAGAAACTGCCATATTCATTAACATACTATTGCTAGAATTAGATGACGCATCATAAGTAATTGTTCCTCTTCTTGTATATAAAACTTCATTGGTTTTTGTTGATTTTAACGAATATTCTATTTCTACCGTAACACTTGAAAAAAGGGCATTTTTACTCCATTTGTGAATGGTGGTAAATAATACTGCATCAGCGCCAAATATTTCACCAAATTTTTCAAGTGGAGAACCAATAAATAATTCAGAATTGTATGCACTTTCTTTCTTTAAAATTTCCATTGATAAAAATGGAGGAATTACATAATAACCTTGATTTGCTAAAGGCACTGATAAGGTAGAGTGAAAATATTCCTTTGCTTCCACATTCGTACTTTTATTTATTGGAGGCATTACTAAAATCGTTTTTGGTGCTTCGGAATACAGTTTTTTGTATGCTACCGACTTTAAAACTGGAGTTACACAGCTACTTAATAACGTAACAATGGTAACTGCTATTAAACTTTTGTTTATATTTCTCATTTTGTTTCTGCTGTCATTAATAAAATTCTATCAATAAATATTTTAGATTCTGGATAAAGCTTAATTTCTTTTTCTAAAAAGGTTCTGCCTTCTTCCGTTTTCCCTAATTGAATTAACATAAAACCATAATCAGCATTTACACCAGGAGGAACCACTTTTCTAGAACCATTTGGCTTAGCCATCATTTTTTTATAATCTTCTAATAAAGCTTTAGTAGTTTTATCGTTTTTTGTTTTCAAATAGCTGTACGAAACATTTTCGTATCTATCCCAATTATATAAGGGTTTTGGACCGGCTACACATGAAGCTAAAAGCAATGTAGTGGTTGTAATTAATAAAAATTTTCTCATGGTAATTCTATTTTTTTAGTTTCTTGTGGTGATACAAATAATTTTTTATTGAAAATGGCAACTCCATTATAAGAAACATTTACTACATGCGTTCCTTTTGAAATAGTGTAAACATATCCATTAGCCGATTCAGCATTGTCTTTTTTTACAATGGCTTTAAATTTAGTAACATCATCTATTGTTACATCTACTCCACCTTTGTAATTACTTGGATTTCCAACAAACTCTAATACTGCATCGTTACTCAAACCAGTAGAATAGGTTCTAACTTGGTAACAACTGCTTGCAAATAGCATTAACGCAATGCTTGCAACGGTTATAAAAATATTTTTTTTCATTATTTGTTCTCCTTAATTATATAATTATCAAGTTTGTCTTTATTAATTGTTCCTTCAATAAATGATACCATTGAATACTCGCTTTCTGCTGTTTCTCCAGCCATCGAATCTATTTTTACTTTACCTACTATTTTTCCTGGAAGTTCAATAATAATTCCAGTTTGAGGATTTTTTATGCTTCTTCCTTTTTCAAAAACTACAAAAGTATTTCCAACTTTTAAGCCTTGGCTTTTTCCACCAGAAACTATAATTGCTCCTTCATCGTAAGCTAAAAAGTATGATTTCCATGGTTTATTTGAACAATTTTGAATAATGTTTTCTACTAATTTAGAGATAGCAACCGATATTGCTTTATCGGCAAGAGTTTGGTCGTAATCAGCTGTTGCTCCTAAGCCCATGGTGGTTTTTGCTACTGCACTTGCTTCGCCTTTTCCTTCTTCAGAGTATATTACTAATCCAGTTGATACTTCAACCAAACGTAAACTTACTCCAGCTTGTACTGTTTGTGTTTTACTAGTTGAAAACACTTTGCTTTGACCCAATTCTTTTCTTCCAAATTCAGTTACTGAACCTAATATTATGTAGTCAGCTCCTATTTTTTGGTTGGTACTTGAATCGCCAGTTACTTTGTATTCATCTTTTATTTTTTCAATGTCGCCTCTTTCTAAAAGCAAAAACTTACCTGATGAGGTTAGTTTTGTACTTAAAATATCAAACGCTTGCTTCGCAATTGGATCATTTGCTTTGTTATAAAATAATCCTTTTGCATATTGGGTTTCGTTTGTAAATCTTGCAATAGCAACTTTTCTTTTCAAAAAATTTCCATCATCTTGAATTACATTTACATCTGATTGTGTTTTTACAACTTTTTGTTGTGCTATACAGTTTCCCATAACCGAATAGAAAAGAACACCTAAAATTATTTTTTTCACTTTTTTTTTATTATAGTTTATGCAATGGTATTAATTCCCGTTGAATAAAACTAATGTATGATATTATTTATTTGTAAAATTTATTACAAGTATTATTTCAATCCTAATTCTACTTTTAAAAACTTAGCGGTGTGGCTTCTTTTTTCTTTGCAAATTTGCTCTGGTGTGCCTTCGCACAATACTTCGCCACCATATTTACCGCCTTCAGGACCAATGTCTATAATATGATCAGCTACTTTTATAATGTCTAAGTTATGCTCAATTACTAATACTGAATTTCCTTTCTCCACTAATTTTTGAATCACTTCCAATAATACTTTTACATCTTCAAAATGCAAACCTGTACTCGGTTCGTCTAGAATATAAAACGTGTTTCCAGTATCACGTTTACTTAATTCGGTAGCTAATTTTACTCGTTGCGCTTCGCCACCACTTAAAGTGGTACTTTGTTGGCCAAGGGTAATATAACCCAAACCAACATCGTTCATGGCTTCTATTTTTCGTAGAATTTGTGGTGTATGTTCAAAGAATTTTACCGCATCTTCTATCGACATATCCAATATATCGTTGATTGATTTTGCTTTAAACCTTACTTCTAATGTTTCGCGGTTATAGCGTTTTCCATTACAGGTTTCGCACTTAACATATACATCGGGCAAAAAATTCATTTCAATGGTTCGCATTCCCGCACCTTGACACGTTTCGCACCTGCCACCTTTTACATTAAATGAGAATCTTCCTGGCTTATATCCTCTAATTTTTGATTCAGGTAATGCTGCAAATAAATCCCTGATATTTGAAAATACTTCTACATAAGTAGCAG
>JBMOGB010000277.1:0-5363 GCA_049318585.1 Bacteroidia bacterium
TATTTTTTAATTTATAACCATCGTTTACTCGAAATACTATTTCAAATTCTGCAAACTTTCTGTGAGTAAGATTAATAAAATCGTAATTTTCAATAGTCGGTGGTTTTATATTCAATACATAAGTCATGTTAGATTTCATATATTCCAATTTCTCTTAAATAATTATAAGTGCTATTATAAAACTCTGGCAGACGAGTATGATCTTCACTGTTACCTTCAGGAACAACTATTATCATTCCTTGTCTTGCACGAGTAAGCAAAACTCTATAAGCGTTTTTTAAATACAATTTCCGTTCAAATTTGTTGATATTTTGCCATTTACTTCCAACAAAAGAATAAGTCTCCCATTCTTTTTCGGAAAATCTAAAATCACCATCCCAAGTTACACATGCCCAATCTAATTCTAATCCTTGAACTTGAAATTCTGTTGCAACATCTTCTAAAAAGTAGGACGAACGAACATCTTCTTTATCAGCCAAAAACCAATGCACAGGATCAGTTTCAACCCGAACATCGATAGCCAACGGTTTAAGTCGATAAGCTTGAGAAGAAACAACAATCCCATATCTTTCACTTCCTCTTGCTTTTTCTTTCAACCAGTTTTTGGCAGTTTCAACACTTCGTGTTATCACAATAGGATATTTATCAGAGATATTTTTTAATGTTACTCTTGCAGATTTTAAGTCTAAATCTAATAATTGCTTTATAAACAGTGATACATTTTCAGCTCTAAATGAACGCATTGAAACTGAAAGATGAAGGCTCTTGTCATAAATTGTTTTACAATCTTTTTCTATTTCAGCAATAGCATCAAATGCATTGTATTCGCTATCGCATAAATTTGGTGAAATTTGAACTTCCCATTGTGGAAAAGAATTTTTAATAGCGTATAGCCATTCTGAAATGCCCGCTTCACCTGTGTTGATTTCTTGACCACCACCAACTAAACAAACAATTACTGCCCAGTCTAAATGTCTATCCAAACATGAAATTAAATATTCAGGTTCAGAATACGCAAAATCTGGTTGATTCTTTTTGCGACGCATAAAATTCACTGTTTGCTCTTTATTCCAAGCTCTTTGAGCTTCATCAAAAATAGCAACATGATCAAAAGGTGCTTTAGGATCAACTAAATAGGCGTCGCGATAATGATGAATAATTTGAATAAATGCTTTAACACCTTCACTAGCCTTTGCTTTTGTGATTCGCTCACCAATTTCTTTTGCTCGTTTGACAGTATCACGTGTTAAAGCTTCTTGAAGTATTGCAACTAAAGGTCCATTTCCTGATAAAAATATACTGTGCGTATCTTTTTCCTTATCTAAATGCTTGGTGGCAATATCTAATCCAACTAATGTTTTTCCTGCACCAGGAACTCCTGTCACAAAACAAATTACTTTTTTCTTTTCGTTCTGTGCACATTCAATAATATCAGATATAGATTTTGTTGTAGAAGTTAAATTCTTCGCATCGGCATCACTTCTTGTAATATCGGCCACAGAATGATTTTTATACATTGTAACGGCTGCTTCAATTATCGTAGGTGTTGGTGAGTAACTACCCTGAATATAATCACATCCTTCGATAATGCCGTTTTCTTTATGAAATTTAATACAATACTCTAAAATCTCACCTAAATTATTTTTTGTAGCTTTTAAAGGTTTTAATAATTTATCTTCATGAGAAGTTTCAATGAAATGGAATTCAACTTCTTTAGCCTCTGTAGCAACTAAAATCGGCACTAACAATGCTGAATGACTTGGTTTATGAAAGTTTTTTAAATCGAGGGCGTAGTCCCAGACTTGATCGTAATTTGAGCATAAATATTCTTTTTCTCCAACTTTAAATTCAACAACAAAAACAATATTTTGTATAATCAACATACAATCAACTCGTTTCCCCATTCTCGGAATAGTGAATTCGAAAAAAAGTTCACCTTTTAATCCGACTAAATTTTCTTTTAATATATCGATTTGTCTTTCCCAAGATTGATTTGTATTTCTATTCGAATCAAATTGATTTAAACTTGTAATTTGTCCTAGTATCTCATTTCTTGTTTTAAGAAGAAATTGTTCAATTGTATCTCCGTAATAGAAATTTAACATAATTGATGATTGGTTAAAATGAATAATGTGGGAATCAATTTCAGTAGGTATTCTTCTGCCATATTACAAAGCGTTTCATAAAAAGCATTTCTTTTGGTATAGCTACTTAAATTTGACATGTTTTTTAGGATTTAATGGTTCACAAAGATAATAAACAGTTTTGAAATCCTTTGACAATATTAAAAAAATGTTGCCCTATTAGAAAAAAAATAATTGAAATTGTCCATTGATTAATTCCAATGTGCCTGTGTTGTTTTTTAGTTACAATCTTATATTTACAGAACGCCTCAAAAATACTTAAAAATTAAGAAAACCAGTGTTAGTTTATTGTGTTAGAAAACATGTTTTTTTAGTTTTTGTACTTATTTGTTGTGGGTGATAATAAGAATTAGAAGACAGGATAAGCTCATTGTAAAAATTTTTGATGTTTGTGGTTGTTATTTCATTCGACTGACTAATTTCAAAACTTCGGGTTAAGGGTCTATTTTAAAATTAAAAATGATGGGTAGTCAACCTTTGGCGGAGTTCACTATTATTGAAAAATATTTGAGGTCAACCTTCGGCGGAGTTAGTTGAAAAAAGAATATTTCAACCTTGTAGGAAAATCTATTGATTTTTTTGTTCATTTTACGACCTATTGGCTTGAATTTCGACTTTTTTATTCGATAAATTGATTATGCAATCAAAAATGTAAAGTTTATAAGCTCAAAATCTCTTCTTTTCTCTTAAAAAACGGTATTAATCAGCAATTTGATTAGTTCCACCTTTGGCAAAGTCACTTTTACGATAAAATATTTGAACTCAACCTTTGGCAAAGTCGCTTTCACCGAAAATTATTTGAGTTCAACCTTTGGCAAAGTCACTTTCACGAAAAAATATTTGAGTTCAACCTTTGGCGGAGTTACCAGCATGTAATGGATGTAAAACACCAAAATAAAAAATTATTGTTTTTCACACTAGTGCCTCCAATTTATGGAAAAATGAATGTTTTGTTATAATTATTTACCTTAATATAATGTGTTTTGTATAATTATTAGGTTAGAAAAATCATTTTTACGACGAATTTAGGCCATGTTGTAGCAAAATTGAATTTTGAAATTTCAAAGCAAATTTATATTGATAAATTGAATAGCTTCGATATTTTGAAGTTTATAAATAAAAGTAATAAAATACTATATGTGATATAAAATTCATTATATATAAATTAAATGGTATATATGATTATTATTTATTTTATTTATTCATTTTTAATCACGAAATAATTGCTTTTTTTAAAATTGAGCTACTCAAATTGCCGGTTTTGATTGAATTAGTATGAATTTTGGATTCGAAATATGACAAAATAAAGTTAATATAAGTTATAATTACATCGATTCTTCATTTAATAGTAATTGATAATATTCTATATATCAATGTTATAAATTATTTTCGAAATTTATTTGCAATATTAATGACTTTTTATTTGATGGTATAATAATAAACACTATATTTGCAGACATATTCTTAACATGTATTAAATAACTTAATAAGCAAATTTAATTATATGTTATACAACATATAAAATTACAATATATAAATATATACAATTAATTATTAAAATATGAGAACAAGAGATGCACCCTTTCTAATTAAAGAAATTAAGAATTAATAATTAATAATTCGGAGTTGGTGATTAGCAACTTCTATTAAAAAATTAAATTATGGAAAAAAACGAAAATAAAATAACAAACAAATATAAAATAAATAGTTACAAATGGAAAAAATGACAACAATAACGAAAATCCCCTTGGGTGTCTTAAAGAACGAAGAGTTCTTTCAGATTGGCGACCAAACAATGGTTGCAATTGAGAGTAATAATTGTGAAGAATTGAAGCTTCGCGGAGTAGTTAACTTGTTTGAAGCAAGCCTCGTGGCTGCCAGAACAAAAACCGATTTGCAAAGGATGCATCCTTTAACCCCGCCTATCAATGCGCTAGTAGAGCACATCGACAATGGAGTAGTGGCGTTAATGAGCATCAATAGAGGTCATAAACGGGTGGTACCAGAACAACAGAAATTGTCGGCTGCCATTACAGTGCCATTTATCGAAGGGTCGTTCAGTGATTTTCCAAAGCAAAACATCTTTGTAAAATCCGAATGGTTAAAGGCGTTTTTTAATGAAATTGAAAAAAACAATGCCTTGAGTGTCGCACTGACAGCTATGAATCTAAAACCCATGCTCGATGATTTACGTTTGTCGTATACCGAGTTAATGGATAAAAGAAATCAGCGTACACGTGAAAAGTTACCACTGACCACTGAAAGCAATCAATCTCAGATTCAACATGCAAAGCGAATGCTGCGTAGCTTGTTTATGGTGATTGAAACCAATGCTCTGCTTGAAACAGAACTCAACTACGAACCACTTATTATCAACATCAACAGCATTTTAAGCGAAGTGATGCGAGGGGTAAATATGAGAGGAGCTACTAAAAGCGACGTAAGTGAGGAAGCAATTAACAAAACAGCTCCGGAGTCTGTTAATACATCCGAAGCTGCTAAAGTGAACCCAAAAAACTCTGACAAAACTTCATTGTAACTGGAATTACAATGCTTTTTAAAAATAGCTCTGTTCCCCTTAAAAGGAGCAGGGCATTTTTGTGCTTAAAGCTTATTTTGTGACTGCAAAGATAATAGATGTATTGTTAAATAGTTTAATATTGACAAATAATTTTTTCGGTATAGGCGGTTAGATCGCTGATTAATTTATTTTTTTTGGCTGTAAGCCAATTATATTCTATCCGCCAGCTGGCGGAAACGCCTTGGGTTGGTAATTAGGTAAAATTCCTCGCCTTGAAAAGGCAGCATAATTCATTAAATAAAATTTAAATAAATTCATTATCAAATATATAACAATATTATTGTGGCTTTATAAATAAATATTGCCCCTACAGGGCGCATTTCATTTTTTTCATTTTCTTAGACCCAAGGCGTTGCCATTGGGCTGGGATATATTGCCACTTTGTGACGAAAATTGGGACAGTTTTGATTCTGTCCACTAAAAACTTACTACCAATAGCTTAAAAATCAACAATAATAAGCATTTAAGAGTACACTCTAAACGCCTATACTGATAATTTTTTATTACGACCTGAATCAGGAATGTTTTGATATAAAAATCTTATCATAGAGGCTTATTTATTGGTAGAAATTAATAGCCTTTAAATGATTTGAATTCAAACCATTATATGTTTTTTAAAATACTAATTAACTGAGCTT
>JBMOGB010000278.1:0-5329 GCA_049318585.1 Bacteroidia bacterium
CACCAATTTTAAATACTGCATTTAGTTTTGATATGCTGGTATTCCATTGCACATCTAACATTCCATATGAATTTACTAAGCCAGTAAACTGAGGAGAACCTTCAAATAAAAATCCTTCTTGCCATTTATAATTAATGCCATAACCCCATTTTTCTTTTTTGCTTAAATATTCAATATCGCGGCCATTTATGCCCAAGTTAAACTTGTGTTCTGGTGTGTTAAATGCTGGAATAATTGGATCTGTACTATTTCCTCTGTCTAACCTATTCCAACTATAATTACCCGAAAAACCTAAGTAGTTCTTATAATAATAATTCAACCCAATGGTAAATCCTTGTGTGGTTACTTCATCTCTTGAATTAGTGGTTACTCGGTATACATTTACTGAATTAGGGAAAAGTGGATACAAGCCAGTAGAAGAACTGTCCCACACCACTTGGGCACCTATTTTATAGCCTAAAAAATCGGTGTACCAACTGTAATAATAACTGGCATCTACAAATATTTTTTCAGTAATATTTCCTCTATAACCAAACTCTACCGATTTACATCTTTCAGGTCTAATGGCTTCTATATCAAAAGCAGCAGTTTTCAGTCTATCAGCTCCAGTTGATGTAAACCTATTTGTATTAAAAATATCAATCAAAGTATCAATAGCAATTAGGTTTCTAAAACCATTTAAATTACCCAATAAAGTAGCTCTTCCTACATTTAAATTAAAGTATTGATCGGTAAGTGTTGGGTTGCGAATAGCCGATGAAAGTGAAAAGCGAAATACATTTTTGTTTTTGGTGTAAACCATTGTTGCCGCAGGAGACCACAGCCAATTAAAGTTTTGGTTTTTATCTACTCTATTAGTTACACTCATTTTTAATTTATTGTCTAAAAATTTGCGTTCAAAACCAATATACATTCCAAATTCTTGGTTGGTAATTTGCGTAAAGCCATTACTTTTTTTGCCAATTATTGAATCTTTTCCATCACTTTTTTGCTTCAAAATATTTCCCAATGAATCCTTGGCATATAAAGTAATCATTTCGTTTCCATCTTTAAAAATTGTTCCTTGCGAAAACGGCACATAAATCCTATAATTTCCTCCAACTATCACATCTAAATTCAATTTGCTATTGTAAATTTCGTCAGTATTGAATTTAAATTCTGCAGCAACATGGTATAAGGCCGATTGGTCAAAGAAACGTGAACCACCTTGTGTATTGTTCAAGCTGGTAATGGATTTAAAAGCAGAATCAAAACTAGCAGTTCCAGGAGCAAATCTTTCCAATGAATTAACACCAGCTGCATTTGCTACATCTCTAGCAGTGGTGTGAAATTTGGCAATTTTATTAGCAAAATTATTCTTCCAATAATTGTCAATATAGCTCAAACGTTTGTTAGCAGGAATGGTATCTAATCTTAATCCTTGTCCAGAATTTGCTGCATACCAATTTTCAATTTCACTAGATAAAGTTTGAGTCAAAGAATTATTATAATCTTTTCCCCAATCCAAATCGCTTTTAGCTGCTTTTTGCATCAGCAATGCAGTATTGTAAGCATCATAACTGTTTCCAGCATCTTCGTTGGTAGCATAAACCCTTACAAAAAAACGATTGTCTTTTTTGAGTTCTAATTTATTTTGAAAGAACAAAATATCACGCAAACTGAACCTGTTTTCACCTTGGTAAACAGTAGTTCCTGTTCCAAAGTTTGTGGTGTAAATTAACTCGGTATTTTTAGTAACTTTATAATGCGTAGCAGCTCCAATTTTCAAGTTTTTAGAATTATAATCTACCAAATCACTTTCGTTATAACCATTCCTTAAATAGTAACCTTTATTTAAATCCAATACATTGGTTGGAGGGGTATAAAAAATTCGGCTGGTATATTCATCGCCATAACGGTTTACAGCATCATAACCACCAGGGTTATTAATGCCAACCGGTGATTGCGAAGTAGCGTTATCATTTGTAGCATTCCAATCATTGGCACGCATGTAAAATAAGTTTATTTTGTAGGCAAATTTATCTTCCCCGGCTTTATTTTTTATAACTTTAGCCCAACGAATGGCTGTTTCGGTTAAACTTCGTTCGCCAACTTTTACTTGCGCACTAAAACCAGGGTACAAAAAAGGGTTTTTGGTTTGCATATTTATAACGCCATTAAATGCATTTGGTCCGTAATAAGCCGAACTTGCGCCTACTACTAAATCTACTTTTTGAACATCAAGTTCTGAAGCGCCTAAAAAGTTTCCTAAACTAAAGTTTAAACCTGGAGATTGGTTGTCAACACCATCAATTAATTGAAGGGAACGAACAGGTGAAGTAGAATTAAAACCACGGGTATTTATAATTTTAAAACCAATACTTGCCGATGTAATGTCAACACCCTTTAAATGCGCCAAACCTTCGTAAAAATTAGCTGCAGGGGTTTGTTTAATAGCAATGGCGTCCATGGTTTCAACTGTTAAAGGATTTTGCTTCATTTTTTCAGTAATTCGGCTATCTCTTACCGATACTTCTTTTAAAGCTTTTTCCGATTTTGAAAGTTTAACTATCAATTTAGTTTTCGCATCGTTAATATTTATTTCTTTAGTTTCAAAACCCAAATATTTTATTACCAATATAAAAGGTAAATTATTAGTTGTTTTTAACACAAACTGTCCATCATAATCAGTTTGAACCCCTTTGTTTGAACCTTTTACCAAAACTGAAACGCCAATTAATTTTTCATTTGTTTTGGCATCAATTACACTTCCTTGAATGTTAGTTTGGGCCATTGCATTAAAAATGCAAATGAATAAAATGTAAATAGAAAAGATAAGTTTTTTCAAATTATGATTTTTATTAAAGTTCGAAAATATCTAAATAAATTTAAATACAAAGTAATTCGGTCAGATTAGTTTGAATTCTCTATTTAAAAAATAACATATTACAAAAATGGTTTTGGTTTGTTAGCTTAAAAAAAGCACTTTTGCTCAGATAACAAAATATAAATATGCGTAAAATTTCCTTGATAACCATTGCTTTTATTGTTGTGGCTTCTTGTGCTACCAAGAAAAAGCCCATTGCCGCAGCACCCGCGGCACTTAAAGTTACTTCTATTGCCGATAAAATAAAACCGTGTAAAAAAACGGATGGATTATTTCCACTTTTTCAAGATACAGTTAATGGAAATTTGTATATGGTGCTTAAAAAAGAGCAATTAAACAAAGAGTATATTTATTTTTCATACACAGTTGATGGTGTGGTAGCAGCTGGACATTTTAGAGGTAGTTTTCGCGATAACAAATTATTTACCATTCGAAGGTATTTTGACAAAATAGAATTTGTAATTAAAAACACAGGTTATTATTTTGATAAAAACAATCCAATCAGCAAATCGGCTAACGCAAATATTAGTGATGCAATTTTGGTAAGCCAGAAAATAGTTGCTGAAGACGTTAAAAAGGGTGAAATATTATTAGATGCAAGCTCCATTTTTTTAAGCGAAAGCATGTGCCAGGTAAAACCTTCACCATTTTTTGGATTACCAGCCGGTTTTCAAATGTTTAGTTTAGGCGGATTGAGCAAAGAAAAAACTAAATTTTCATGCATAAAAAACTATGAAAAAAACACAGATTTAATTGTAGAATATGTTTACGACAATCCAATGCCAACAGCTGGTGGAGGCAAGGAAGTAGCCGATGAGCGTGCGGTAAGTATTTTTTTACAACATACTTTAATTGAAGCGCCCAAAAACAATTTTAAACCTAGAGCAGATGATCCTAGAGTGGGATATTTTAGTGAAGAAGTTGAAGATATGACCACTACAAATGCTGTTGCTTTTAAAGACATGATTCACCGCTGGAATTTAGAGAAAAAAGATACAAATGCTGCCATTTCTGAACCAATAGCACCAATAACTTGGTGGATAGAAAATACCACGCCACAAGAATTTAAAGCTACTATAAAAGAAGCTGGTGAAAAATGGAATTTGGCTTTTGAAGCTGCAGGATTTAAAAATGCTGTGGTTATAAAAGAGCAGCCTGATACTGCCACTTGGGATGCAGGCGATATTCGTTATAATGTGTTACGTTGGACTTCATCGCCACAGCCCCCTTTTGGTGGTTACGGGCCTAGTTTTGTAGATCCAAGAACAGGTCAAATTTTAGGTGCTGACATTATGTTTGAATATATTTTTGTTACTAATAAGTTACGCCAAGAAGAGTTATTTGATGCCAATGCAATGAATATTCAAAAGCCATTTAGCAAAAACATGAATACTTTTTGCGATGCAAATAATCAATTGCACCAAACTTCGTTATTTGGTTTAAATGCGTTGCAATTACAAGGCATAAGTGATGTAGAAAAACGTGATTATATTCAACAATCGTTGTACTATTTGGTAATGCACGAAATGGGTCATACCATGGGTTTGAACCACAATATGAAGGCAAGCCAAATGCTTAAACCAAACCAAATAAACAACAAAGATATTTCGCGTAAAATTGGTTTAATAGCCTCGGTAATGGATTATCCTGCGGTAAATGTGGCGTTAGATAAAAGCAAACAAGGCGATTATTTTACCACTCGTCCAGGTCCTTATGATGCTTGGGCAATTGAGTTTGCTTACTCGCAAGGTTTGAACAATGAAACCAATGAAAAAGCCCGTTTAGAAAAAATCCTTTCTCGCTCAAGCGATACGTTATTAATTTTTGGAAACGATGCCGATGACATGCGTGGAGTTGGAAGTGGAATTGACCCTAGAATAAATGTTAACGACATGAGCGGAGATGCCATTTCTTTTGGTGTTGACAGAATAAAATTGGCCAATCAATTATTTACTAAAGTAAAAGAAAAATACACCAAAAATGGCCAAAGTTACCAAGAGTTATTCCAAGCATATAGAATTGCGCAATCAGAATATTTTAACCAAGTAAATGTAATTGCTCGTTATGTGGGCGGTGTATTTGTAGACAGAAGTTTTATTGGACAATCGGGTGCTACTAAACCATTAATTCCGGTTGATTATAAAGAGCAAAAACTTGCCATGGATGTTTTAACAAAATATGCATTTTCACCAAATGCTTTTACTGTTCAAGCCGATTTGTATAATTATTTGCAATTGCAACGCAGGGGCTTTAACTTTTTTGGAAGCAATGAAGATCCAAAAATTCATGCTCGAATTTTAGGTTATCAAACCACCATTATGGCACATTTATTAAATGCAACCATGCTAAGAAGATTAACCGACACCAAACTTTATGGTAATAAATACAGTGTTTTGGAAATGATGAATGATTTAACAAAAGCTTGTTTTGCGGCAGATGCCAGCAATCCAAATACATTCCGTC
>JBMOGB010000279.1:0-5327 GCA_049318585.1 Bacteroidia bacterium
AGATTTATTAGTTTCATTGTCGCGGTTTCGTCTTTTAAAATGGCTTATAACGTTTCGGGGCTTGGCGAAGAAGCGGATTTCGAAGCACTAAACTGTCTGCCAGCAATGAACTTGATACGAAGCACAAAGCTTCATTTAAACACTGAACCCGCTTTTTTGCCAAACGCCTGTTACCTGCCGTTTTTCTTTCTGTTGAGTAGTTGTCGTGTTTCAAAATAGCTATCATATTTTATTTCTTGTCTGATTTTGTTTGAAAGAACTTTGTTGTCCATTAATACTTCAATGATACCTTTTCTGTGAATACCGCAAGTTAGTTTGTCGTAAATAGCCTCAAGGGGTTCTTTACACTCAGTCGTCTTGTTCGCCTTGTAAATATCAATGTAACTTGAGGCAAGGTTTTCAATGATGTAATCTTGATTAAATTTTTCAGCTAATTCGGTGAGTAATTTGCTGTCGCCATTTTGATAGTTTGAAATCAAAATACTTGTCAAACTCTCTGGTCGTTTAGTTGTTTTGAGTTGCTCTAAAGCAAATTGTCTAATCTCTTTGCTTTGTAAATATTGTAATGCGTCAATTGCAAACTCAACAATTCTATTTTTTGAAGTCGGTTTTTGTTTAGCAAATTGTAAAATGAATTCACTGTCGAAAGGAAATTTGAACTTGTTAAACACATATAGCAGTTTCTCTTGATTGTTTTTATTCTTCTCAATCAAAAGTTGGTTGGCAATTGCGGTTAATTGTTTGTCTGTTATTTTTCTTTTCCAAAGTCGAATGTATGGTTTACAAAGCAAGACTTCTTCAATTATGTTCTTGTATTCAACCTTTTCCCGAATGTGATTTTTCCTATTTTCTTCAGTTCGCTTTATGTTGTCTAAGTATATTTTTATGAAACGATTTTGTTTACTTGCTTTTTCTAGTTCTGCAAACGCTTTAACTTTCGGGTTCTCTCTTTGAAAGTGGTCAATTATCATATCGTCTTGCCAATCGTCAGGATTTTTTTCTAATGCTTTACCAATCTTGTCTGCGATAAATACTAAACCTTCCAATCCGTCAAGTTCAAGAATTTCACTGTATCCAACCCAGTCAGAATGGTCAACTGGATGATTAAAAAACCTATCGTAAATTGCTTGTCTTGATTCGGTGTCGCCCGATTGTGCAAATATTTTAGCAAGGTCAAAGAGTTGCGTTAGTGTCCAAGTGTTGTCTTGTTCTGTTGCAAGTCCGTGCAAAACTGCTTTACGAATTTTGTCCCGCTGTTTTGATAGTG
The DNA here is from genome assembly GCA_049318585.1 of Bacteroidia bacterium. Classification (GTDB taxonomy): domain Bacteria; phylum Bacteroidota; class Bacteroidia; order UKL13-3; family UKL13-3; genus JAAFJM01. Next base: position 1,268 of record JBMOGB010000279.1, read on the forward strand.
AAATTAGTTCAGATAGATATAAAGCTCTACTGTTTTCTGATTGTCCGTCATAAGCATAATTTATCAACGATGCTTTAATGATGTCAGCCGAAAAGTCAACAGTCGGGTTGTTCTGCATAATCAAATGAGCTTCGCCTGTCCCTCGTCTGATGGAACTTCTAAAAGTCTGTTTGATTGTTTTTCTGTCGGTCATTTCTTGCAGTCATTTTCAAGTTTGCACTGTCGCCCTAAAATGGCAGGTAACGTTTTGCAGCTACCCGAAGGGCGGGACTTTTACCACAAAACTTGATTTGAAAAACTAATGTTTGATTAACCACAAAACTGTCTTTGGAACACGAAACCCCGCCTTTTGGGTAGGTGCTGTTATAGCCAGTAGTTTTTTCTGTCGAGTAGGTTGTCATTTGATATAAATTAGTCCAGTTGGTTTGTCAGTCAGTCGGAAAAATGGAACTTGTGATAAAATCAAAATTACTCCTGATGATGCTCGTCCAACATAATTTTGGTTGATGTAGTCACGAGTAATTGAGCCGTCTGCAAGTAGTTTGTTGATTGCTTGCTTAAAGATTTCAACTTTAATTTTTCCCTTGTTTCCGTTTGAAGTTAGTCTTTCAACTTCACTCCAATTTACTTTTACAATTTCATTTGTTTCTCCGTTGTCCCTTGTTAATGTTTTGCCTTGTAATGGAATAATGTATTTTTCCCAAATACTATCAAATGTCTTGTCGTTTGATGTTGGTCTTTTAGTTGCTGAAGGAACTGAACTGTCAATATTTAGTATTTCAATTTTGAGTTTATTCGCTACTTCAGTTGCGTCTGCAAGTAATATTCCGTCCGTTGCAATTACTGCTTTTGTGCAGTCAAAATAGTCTTTAGCTCCGTGAAGTTCCATAACCATTTGTCGGTTTATTTTTCTTGTCCCACCGCCATACATTTTTGCTTGAACTGCAATTTTTTCTTTTCCTTTAGTTGCAAATACATCAACTCCATAGTCGTTGCTGTATGAAGTCGCTTCGGCTTTGTATCCTTTGTTGCGAAAGTGTTCGCAGACTAATTCTTCAAATTGTTTCGGTGTCATTAGTTAGCAAGATTGGCAAACGGTCGGCAACCGAAAGTTTTTACAAATTGTTGAATTAGGTCAGCTTCAAACTCTCGTGGGTCTGTTGTCAAGGATTTCCAACAAACAACAAGGTCTTTGGAATATTTAATTTGCCAAATTAGTCTGCCACCGTAATGACCAATGTTTTTGCCTTGTCCAAAACTGAAATATTGTCGAAGCCTTGACCTTAATGAAGTTGCTTTGCCGATGTAAACAACTTTAGTATTGTCAACCCAATTAGATTTAAGGTCTGCCAAAGAAATATTGGGGTCTTTTCCTTTGAAATGTCCGCCTGAACCAATAGTTAAAAATTCTCCAGGTTTTTTGTCAACGTTAAGCACAAGATAAACTCCATTATTGTCAGGAAGCATTGAACTGTCAAGGAACAATTCACTCATTTTTTTAAAGCCTATAAAGCCTGCTTTTTTTATTTCATCAATGTCGTTAAATGTCATAATGATTGCTTGTTAGTTTTGATAAAATACCAGTTTTTGTTTTGTTCTTTTTGCAAAAAATGTGCTTGAGGAATTAGTTTTAGATTTTTATCCTTTTCTAACTCTCTTAAAAACTCACGAATTGGAAAACCTTCTTGATGGTCTTTGGTGAATATTCCTTTTGCAATAAATAATTTCATTAGGTCCTTTGCCATAACGGTCGTTTCAGTTGAATTGTCGAAATATTCAGAAACTACTTTTTTTATTTTTAATGCTTTTTGTATGTCTGCTGTTGTTAGGCTCATTTGTCAAATGTTAAGTTGTCGTTTTGGGTGTCGTTACTATTGGCTATAACTCATAAATATACGCAAGTTTTAAACTTGCGTATTTTTAATTGTTGTTGGTTTTTAATTGTTTATTACCGACAATCCAAAAAAACGCATGTTTTTAAAACTTGCGTTTTTTGTAATTGTCGGTGTCAAATATATATTTGTTTTTAAAATTAACAAGTTAAATATTGTAGGTTATTCTGGCTTATCTAGCATCAAAAATTGGTCAGCTATTATTTCAGTTACTTGTTTCTTTTGTCCTTCTTTATTTTCATAACTACGTGTTTTTATTTTTCCTTCTAAGAAGCTATCTAAATTTGATTATTCAGAATTGTTATGATTATATTTTTAGTCAATTAAGGCGCATTTTGAAGTTGCTAGCAGCGCATCTACCAACAAAAAATGCAACGCAAAGTGACGGAAAATATAACATAACAAAATTATTAAGTAAATTTAGACAGCTTCTAAGTATATTTTGCTCCCTTTTTTTAAATACTTAGCAGCTAGTTCGGCTTGTTTGTTCCATAATACTATGTTATGCCATTCGGTTAAACTGTGTTTTTCGCCTTTTTCATTTTTATAGCTTTCGGTAGTGGCTAAAGTAAATTTAGTTACCACCAATTTTTCGTCTAATGTTTTTGTTTCAGGGTCTTTACCCAAATTACCTATTAAGGTTACTTTATTTAATCCGTTCATAGTTATTTATATTTATTAGTTTATTTCATCAAGTGGGCTTTTTATTTTCCTTAGGCTTTTATCGCTAACATTGGTGTAAATTAGGGTGGTTTTTATATCGTTATGTCCTAATAATTCTTGAATAAAACGTATATCGGTTCCGTTTTCCAATAAGTGTGTTGCAAAACTATGGCGCAGGCTGTGTATGCCAAGTGTTTTATTTATATTGGCGTTTATCATGGCTTGTTTAAATACTTGTTGCACACTTCTAATGCTGTATGCACCTCCTTTTTGTCCTTCAAACAAGTATTCTTTAGGTTTATATTGTTTAAAATAATCACGTAATTGTGGCAAAAGACTTTCAGGCAAATTAGCATACCTATCTTTTTTGCCTTTAGCTCTTTCAATAAATACTTGCATGCGTTTACTATCTATGTCTTTTATTTTTAAGTTAGTAATTTCCGATACACGTAAACCCATTCCATAGCAAAGTTTTAGCATGGTATTGTGTTTTAGGTTAGGTGTTACCTCAAATAGTTTTTTTACATCGGCAGTTGCCAGTACTTTTGGTAATTGTAAGTGTTTTTTAGGGCGAGGTATTTCCATAAAAAACTTTTCTTGTTTCAAAACCTGTTCGTAATAAAACTTAATGGCATTTATGCGACAATGGATAGTTGCTTCGCTTAATTTTAGCTCATTTATACAGTACAACAAATAATTACTAACAGCTTCATAAGTACAATTTTTAGCAAGGCAATCATTTATATACATCAAATAAAGTGTAAACTCGTTTTTATAAGTTTTAAGCGTAGCTGGGCTGTATCCTTTTAGTTGAATGGTTTCTATAAATCGGTTTAGTTCTTGCTTATTTTCAGTCGAAATTTCATTCAATCCAGCTTTTATAACTTCAGCTATTGTTATTTTAAACCTCAATCGGTTTTCTTCAGTATCGGGCAAATGCCAAGCTTTTAAACTGCTGCTCCACCGAACACCTTCTAGCTTTTTTATGCGTGCTATCCACTCCGCATTTTTTTCAAAATACACAGCTATTCTGCTTTCGCCTTTATGTTTTAAAAGTTTTGCTTCCCAGTTCATTTTTTTACCAAACCTATAATACCAAATGCTCTTATAATTTAGTCCAAAGATGCGAAGTAATTTTTTATCAAGACAATGAACAAAAATCGTTTCATAGCATTAGTTATGGAACTATTTTTTGAAGAAGTATTGATGAAAAAGAACAAGTAGACCCGATAGCTATCGGGTGGACTAAATTATATGGGTATTTGGTATAAAGTTTCAAAAACTTGATAGGTTTTTGGTTATAAGTTTAAAATTTTAATTGATGGTTCAATAATAAATTGTTTTTGCAAAAAAATGAATTAGAATAGTTTTTTTTATTTTTTTTCAATTGTTAATTGAATCAATGGTGTTTAAAGTGTAAAATTATACTTCTAATTTTTGGTTTTTTCTTGCCAGTTCAAAAGTGATTGAATTTCCAATTGTTTTTTTGTTTGCAGTTCAACTGC
>JBMOGB010000280.1:0-5321 GCA_049318585.1 Bacteroidia bacterium
AGTTCCTTGAATTATAAAATCTTAACAGCGCTACATTTTTCAAATTTAAGGAAACACTGATTTGAAGTTGATTTGACTAGTAAAAGATTTTTTCTATTGCGTATTTTTGGTTAATTGCTTACCTGAATAAATACAGGTAACTCACTTACATTAGAAATTTTATAGCCAAAATTATTCTTTGTAATATTAGTTTTAGAAAACAGTAAATCGTTGGCTTCAGGCTTAAACAAAATTGCATTTTCTGAACCTTTTACGTTTAAATTAAAGTTAGAAACTTCCATATTTGAAGAGGTATTACACCAAACGACATAGATGGTTTCTTTTTTGGTTTTAGATTTAAACGCATAAACATTTACATCAATTTGTCCTGAAGGAATTTCCTTATAAAATGAATAATTTGTCAAGATGTTTTTTAAACAAGCCATATAATACCACGATATTTTCTTTTCGTTTTTAGGTCCCCCACCTACCAAACCACTAGTAATATAAGTAGAAGGAGTATTGAAACCATAATCATCAAAATTATATATAAAAGCACGATCAATTCCGGCAGCAGCTATTTCTAAAAGACTTCTCATTAGCCATCTTCCTTGAATTTCTAAAGTGCTGTTTTGGCCAATAGCAGGCGAAACTTGAATTGATCCTTCATTAGTATCGTAACCAAATTCAGTTAGCCATACTTCTAAATTAGGCAATTCTTTATTTCTGAAATTCACTACTTTTTTTAGCTTTTCTTTTAGTTTATCTTGCTCAGGACTTATGCCAACTGTTGGCTGGCCAACACCTCCACTTGCATTACAATAATGATGAAAGTTTAAAACATCAACAGGTATTTTTTTAGATAATGGACGGTTATATTCACTCCAAAGTTTCATTCCTTTTATGTAATCAATATTTAAAGTAGCCAACCCACCCATTACAAATTTTAAAGTAGAATCCGCATTTTTTACACCTACATTTTTACCCATCAAACCTTCATGACCATCGAAATCAGCACTACACATGGCAGCAAATTGAAATGGTGAAAAATAAGATGCATTTGGATGCCACCATTTGTCGGGTTCGTTCCAGTTTTCAATTGATTTTACAACATTTAAACCTGAAACAATTGGTTGGAATTCGTTCTGATTTCCGCAACGTTCTCTATAAATTCTCAATAAACTATCGGCTACTATTTTACTGCCATACCTCGCTGCATATTGAAACAAATAATCGGCATGGGCTTTATAGGAAAGTGGGTCATTAGGGTTACTGCCTAATGAAACTGGTTTGTTGTTTTCGTTATCACCATTTATAAAATACAATGCCGATGTTTGTAAACAAGGGTTAAGCTCAGTACCTTTATCAGTTATTCTTTTATAATCAACATCGGTGTGTCGGTTACTAAAATCGGGATTAAAGTAAAAAATATTGTTTGGATAAGGTTCAAAACCATTAAGTGAATGGTTGTAATTTTTTTCATCATTACCTCCATCATTCCAATTCCATGTATGAAACTCGCGTAGCGAACCCACACAACTCAGTAAATTTTCATTTTCCCAAAGGCCACCAGTTGCACCCATTAATCTATCCATAGTTGGCAATGAACGAATGATTGAAATTTCAGGGGTAATTGAATCTATTTCACCAATTTTTGAACCATACAAAACAACTTCTTCTATGTCTTTTATTTTTATATTAAACTCAAGCATAACAAATCGGCTGCTGTCATTTAAGTTAATTGTGGCCCATTGGTCTTTATCTCTTTTAGCTGTAATATAGCCGTTTGCATGCCATTTTGCTGGATTTCCAGTATAAATAAAAACAGTATCTTTTCCTCTCCAACCACCAGCAAGTTCAAAAATTGAAATGCCAGTTAATTGATGTTGCGCTTTTAAATCAATAATAAATTGTGCTTTATTGTATCGCATATCTCCTGGTAAATTAAACTCACTTCGGGCTACTTGAGCTGTTTGTTCATCTACCATGTTTGCAAATGGACTAGCACCATAACAACCACAATTGGAATAAATCATATCGGGATTTAACACAATTTGATTGGCCATAAATCTTGATTCAGAATATACTGTTTTATTAGGAACCACATTTCTGTTTTCATACTCTGAACTGCCATTACCAAATGAACATTTTTGTAAATTGAGCAATAAAAATGATAAAATAACGATGTTTAAATATTTATAACCTTTCATTGTTAAGCTGTGTTCTATTTGATATTTCATAAAAAAAATTAAAAGTTTTTGTTTTATAATTATTGTTGGCAAGCTAATTTCATATTGTAAAATCATCAATAGTAAGTATCCACATTTATATGGATTTATTATAGAAAATAAGAATATTTTGTTTTGAAAATTGGGAGAGTAAACTTGGTAGTTTGTAGTTGTTTTGATTTTTTTCGATTTTAAATTTAGTACATCGAATTTACTCAGCCACTTTATTTCCAAATTTAAGCTTTCTGTAGAATTTAAAAATTGCAGTATTGGTAAAAGTTCGAATCAATTTTACTTTTAGCCAAATTATAGGATACATCATCCAGTTTTTTATTGCCACAGGCAATGGAAAATTACTCCAACCAAAGTGAATATATTCCTTGTAACCTTGCATACGCTTTTGGTAAGTAGCACCTTGAATATCGTAAAAGGCAATAATTTTATCTGTAAAATATGCTTTGCTACCTTGTTGTTTAAAAAACAAAGCAAACCAAGTGTTATCAGAAACTAATTTATAATTGATATTGTAAAAGCCAATTTTTTCAAATGCTTTTATATGTGTAAACGTAGCTTGATGGCAGATGGGATAATGGGAGAAAAAATCGGAAAAGGTTACTGGTTTACCATTCAAATAGTTTACACCAGTAGGCTCATTTACAGTTTGTACTTTTCCATAAATAAGTTCAAAATCTTCCAGATTTTTGTTTTCAAAAATGCTTGATAAAACTTCATTATTATAAAAAGAATCACCAGCGTTTAAAAAATAAACCCATTCGCCTTTTGCAGCTTTTATTCCTTTATTCATGGCATCGTAAATGCCCTTGTCAGGTTCAGAAATTAACGTTCCAATTTTATTTTCAAACTGTTTTGCTACTTGTAAAGTATTGTCTTTTGAACCTCCATCAACCAAAATAAGTTCAAAATTTTGGTAAGTTTGATTAATGGCCGATTGCCAAGTTTGTGCTAATAATTCTTCAGCGTTAAAAGTTACTGTTATTAAACTTATCAATGGATTCGACATGCTTTAGGATTAAAGTTTTTATAAATTGTAAATCCTTTTGCTAAAACTTAGGACAATTACATTTTCTGTTTCTAGCTATTCCTTTTTTACTGCCACATGAAGTTACAGTACTTAAAAGTACAATAGATAGTAAACAATAAATGAGAATTCTATTTATTTTCATGGTCGCAAATTAAATAAATAATTGTTTTACCATAATAAATTACTTTTGTCGTTTCAAATATGACCGAATCAGAACCTAATAATGACTTAAAAAAAAGCTATTCCAAATACACAAAAGTATTGGTTATGCTATTTCAAATTATAATTTTGATGTTAATTTTTACATTTTTAGGGAATTGGATTGACAAGAAGTATGAGCACAAAACACCTTATTTAACCATTATTGGTGTATTTGTAGGTATGGGAATTGGTTTTTATAACATGATAAAAAATGCGTTTAATGAAAAATAACTTATAGAAAATGAACAAAATAATCTCTTTTTTCCTACTTAGTATAGGCTTAAGTATTTTTATAGGAATTGCAACTTTTATGGCAATTGATTATTTTCAAATCAATTTAAATAAAAACGATGCTATTTTATGTATCAGCTTTTTTTGTATAGTAACTTGTTTAGTGTTTTTTATCAGTTATTTGGGAATGAGAAAAGGTCATCAGGAATCAATTTCTTATTTTTATGCAGCCTTAGCAATCAGATTTATAAGCACTTTGTTATATATTTTGTTTTATGTTAAAACCCATAAAGGATATCAAATAGCATTCATTTTCTACTTCTTATTGCTATTTATTTTATTTATTATATTTGAAATATATAAACTTACTACTAAATTGCGCTCCGATTCAGAAAGAAAATAAGAACCAAATGACTCATATAAATAATTTGAAATCAATATATTATACTAATAAAACAGCCTTTTTAACAATTGTATTTTGTTTCATTTCTGTTGTTTCATTTGCAAATCATCCATCTACAAATACAATAATTGATACAACTTCAGTTGGATTGGAAGGCGAGCATGCAAATTTAAATGCAAGTCATGTTGAAGAAAAATTCAATATTAATAAAACCATTATGGAGCATATTTCTGATGCTCACCAATGGCATTTATGGGCACACACTAGTTTGCCTTTACCTGTAATTATTTATACTGATAAAGGAATTGAAGTTTTTTCAAGTGCTCACTTCGGTCATGGAGAGGAAAGCCATGTTTACCAAGGAAATTATTCTTACCAATTAATTCATGAAAAAATTAAAGTGGTAAATGAGCAAGGTGAAGTTAATCCTGATGTTATGGTTTTAGATTTTTCTATTACTAAAAACGTAGCAAGTATGTTATTAGCTGTAATTTGTTTAATTATTATATTTTTAAGTGTTTCCAAATCATATGCAAAAAGAGGTGTAGGCGCACCTAAAGGATTGCAAAGTTGGATTGAACCATTAATAATATTTGTTAGAGATGACATAGCAGAACCAAATTTAGGTAAAAGAACAGCTAAGTTTATGCCTTTTTTATTAACTATATTTTTCTTTATTTGGTTTGTAAATATGTTAGGATTAATTCCATTTTTTCCAGGAGGAGCTAACGTAACAGGAAATATTGCAGTTACAATGGTATTGGCAGTTATTACATTTATAATTACAAATTTAAATGGTAAAAAAACTTATTGGGGACATATATTTTTACCTCATGTTCCATGGTGGTTATATCCTCTAATGGTAGTTTTAGAAATAATTGGTATTTTTACAAAACCTATTGCTTTAATGATTCGTTTGTTTGCAAACATTACAGCAGGACATATTTTAGTGTTAAGCTTAGTTTGTTTGACATTTATATTTAAATCAGTAACAGTAGGTATAGTTGCCGCACCGTTTATTGTATTTATTAGCGCTATTGAGTTGTTGGTTGCATTTATGCAAGCATTTATTTTCACCATGTTAGCCGCATTATATATAGGCATGGCATTAGAAGAACCTGCACCAGAAGCACACCATTAATCAATAAATCAATTTTAAAATTTTAAACTAAACTAAATAATAACTAAAATGACAGGAAGTATCGCTGCAATCGGAGCTGGACTAGCCGCAATCGGA
>JBMOGB010000281.1:0-5302 GCA_049318585.1 Bacteroidia bacterium
TGTGGTGTAGGAGGGAATCGAACCCCCGACACAAAGATTTTCAGTCTTTTGCTCTACCGACTGAGCTACTGCACCGTAATTTGTACTTTTGCTCTACCTCCCGATAGTTATCGGGATGAGCTACTGCACCGTTTTGTGGGAGCGCAAAAGTAGTTTTTTTACCTTTTTATGCAAGTTATTTTCTAATTATTTTTCCAATTCAAAGCACATTCACTTCAAACCTATTCATTTTCAGAAACTAATGAGTGAAAATAATTTTAAAAAAATTGCTATTCTATAATTATTCAATAAATTCTGGTTTAGTTTAGCTGTTTCAAATAAATATTATTTATAATTGCGCTAATTCAATTTTTGATTTATGATATCACAAATACTTTTTGTAATAATTTCGGGCATTGCCACCTATTTTTTTGTAAAAAACTTAGGCAAAATAAGGCGTAATATATTGTTAGGTAAAGACATTGACAGAACAGACAATAAGCCAGAACGTATAAAAACCATGCTTCGTGTGGCTTTTGGACAAAGTAAAATGGGAACTAAGCCTGTTCCTGCTGTATTGCATTTCATTGTTTATGCTGGTTTTATTCTTATCAATATCGAAGTTTTAGAAATATTAATTGACGGTATTTTTGGAACTCATAGGGTGCTTTCGTTTTTAGGTCCAGTTTATGATTTAGCCATTGGCTTTTTCGAAATATTGGCTTTTGGAGTACTTGTAGCTTGTATCATATTTTTATGCAGAAGATTTGTAATAAAAATTGCTCGTTTCCAAAGCCCAGAACTTAAAGGTTTTCCGAGTAAAGATGCTGCCATTATTTTAACGATAGAAATAGTGTTGATGGCTGCTTTACTAAAAATGAATGCAGCTGATCAAATATTGCAAAACAAATATCCAGAACATTACATACCTGCTGGCTCATTCCCTATCAGTTCATGGTTATTTGTTCCCATTTACCAGCATTTTTCAACTGAAACTTTAATAGCTTTTGAACGAATAGCTTGGTGGTTTCATATCATTGGCATTTTTGCATTTATGAATTACCTTCCTTTTAGCAAACATTTTCACGTTATTTTGGCTTTCCCAAATACTTACTATTCAAACTTAAATGCTAAAGGCAGTTTAAATAATATGGAATCGGTTACGCAAGAAGTAAAACTAATGCTTGACCCAAGTGCTGTTACACCTGAAGGTTATGAACCGCCCATGAGTTTTGGGGTAAAAGACGTTACAGACTTAACTTGGAAAAATTTAATGGATGCATATAGTTGCACGGAATGTGGACGATGCACAAACAGCTGCCCGCAGAACCAAACTGGTAAATTACTTTCTCCACGAAAAATAATGATGGATACCCGCGACAGATTAGAAGAAGTGGGACGAAACATTGATGCAAATAAAGGCACATTTGTAGCCGATGATAAAAACTTACACAGTTATATTAGCGAAGAAGAATTATGGGCTTGTAATACTTGTAATGCATGTGTTGAAGCTTGCCCTATCAATATAAATCCAATGGAAATAATAGTTGAAATGCGCAGGTTTAAAGTAATGGAAGAAACAAAAGCACCAGCTTCATTGAACAGTATGTTTAGCAACCTTGAAAACAATCAAGCTCCTTGGCAATTTAGCCCAATGGACAGAGCTAATTGGACGCAGGAATAATTGAGGAAAAACAAATGTGTAGAGTAAACTCCAATTAAATGATTAACTCTTAGAAACTGTCTAAATTTGAAAAACGTAGCACTGCTATGATTTTAAAATTTAAGGAAATGATTTATTGTATTTTTAACCATCATAACGAAGTTCTAACGCGTGTTCAGGGTTAAATGGTTGCTTTGTGTTTAAAGCACCACTTTTATTAAATTCTATGTAATTTTATTGATATTATTTATCAATAACATTCCTAACATTACCGTGTTTTTTAAGCAATTGTTTTGCTTTAGTTTCAGTAATGTTTAGTTCATTCATAATCATTTTTATCCCTCTATCTATAAGCTTGTGATTACTCAGTTGCATATCAACCATTTTATTGCCTTTTACTTTTCCAAGTTTAATCATTACGCTGGTACTAATCATATTTAGCACCAGTTTTTGAGCAGTTCCAGCTTTCATTCGGGTACTTCCTGTTACAAATTCAGGACCTACAATTACTTCAATTGGGAACAGGGCTTCGGTAGCTATGGAGCTATTTTTATTACAAACAATACAAGCGGTTTTATTCCCGTTTTTGTTTGCTTTTTGCAACGCTCCCAACACATAAGGAGTAGAACCGCTTGCAGCAATTCCTATGATAAAATCGTTTGGATTTATGTCATAACTTTCTAAATCTATCCAACCTTGTTTGGTATCGTCTTCGGCAAATTCTACTGCTTTTCTTATGGCTTGGTCGCCTCCAGCAATAATGCCAATTACCAAACCTTGAGGAACACCAAAAGTAGGCGGACATTCACTTGCATCAACTATTCCTAACCTGCCACTAGTGCCAGCTCCAAGGTAAAACAACCTGCCACCACTTTGCATTTGAATAAAGGCTTCATTGATTACTTTTTTTATTTTTGGCAATACTTTTTTTATTGCCAACGGCACCGTTTGATCTTGTTCGTTTATACTTTTCAGTAACTCATCGGTGCTCATTTTTTCTAAGTTATTATAAAGCGAGTTTTGTTCTGTGGTTCTTGAATTTTTTATTGCCATATTTTATTTAAAATAAAAACTTTTATAGGTTTAATAAGTCGTTATACTGCATAAGCAGCATTGCTTTCTTTGTAATGATAAATCATTTTTTAAAACAATTTATCATTACAAATGATATTATATTTGCGCAGCAATTTAAAAAATAATACATGAAAAATAGTTTTCAAAAGTGGCAACCATTTATATACGGAACATTAATAGCATTAGGAATAGCAATTGGTTTCATTCTCAGGCCTTCTGGTTCTGCAAAAATGATTGGTTCACAAAATAAGTTCAATGAATTACTGGGAATTATTCAAAGTGAATATGTAGATACCGTGAATTTAGATGAAATAGAAACTGAAACTTTCAATGAATTATTGAATAAATTGGATCCACATTCTGTATATATTCCAGCAAAAGATTTGCAAGCTGCTAACGAACCTTTAGACGGAAATTTTGAAGGAATAGGAGTGGAGTTTAATATAGTAAACGATACCATTATGGTGGTTTCGGCCATTAGTGGCGGCCCATCGGCCGATTTAGGAATACTGAGTGGCGATAGAATTATAAAAGCTGATACTACTAATTTGGCAGGAGTAAAAATTACCAATGAACAAGTAGTAAAAAACCTGAGAGGCAAAAAAGGAAGCAATGTTTTAGTTACCATTTATAGACCAAGTACCAAGCAAAAAATTGAATATAATATTTCAAGAAATACCATTCCTATTTATAGCGTTGACGCAAGTTTTATGTTAGATTCAAAAATTGGTTATGTAAAAATAAGTAGGTTTGGAGCTACTACTCACCAAGAGTTTATAGATGCAATTGCAAAGCTAAAAAAAGAAAACATGCAAAGTTTGGTATTGGATTTAAGAGGCAATCCTGGTGGCTATTTAAAAGCTGCAAACGACATTGTAGATGAATTATTAAGCGATGGAAAACTAATAGTTTATACGCAAGGTCGTGCCAAACCAAAGCAAACTTATATGACCGAAAAATCTGGAATATTTGAAGATGGGAAATTAGCAGTGTTAATTGATGAAGGTTCGGCAAGTGCAAGTGAAATAGTAAGTGGAGCTATTCAGGATTGGGATCGTGGATTAATTATTGGTCGCAGAAGTTTTGGCAAAGGATTAGTACAAGAGCCTTTTGAATTAAGCGATGGAAGCGCTATAAGGTTAACTATAGCTAGGTATTATACGCCAAGCGGCCGCTGTATTCAAAAAAAATACAGTGAAGGTTACGATAAATATGAAGAAGATTTATTGAACCGTTTTGAAAATGGTGAGTTGGAAGACGAACTAAAAACTACCATAAACGATACAACAAAATATTTTACTAAAATAAAAAACAGAGTTGTATATAGTGGTGGTGGCATTTCGCCCGATTTTAAAGTAACTATTGATACTTCATTCAATACAAGGTTTTTAACCCATGTAGCAGCTTCAGGTTTGTTAAATAAAGCTGCATATCAGTTTGTAGATGCGAACAGAAACAATTTGAATAATTTTAAAACTGTTGAAAATTTTATTACCAAGTTTGAAGTAGAAAACGATTTAATAAATCAACTGATTACACTAGCAGAAAAAGAAAAAATTAGTAAGCCTTCTGTTGCTGATTTAGCGCGCTCAGGTGCTTTTATAAAACAACAATTGAAAGCTTTAATTGCACGCCAAATTTGGCGAGATGGTGGTTATTTTAAAGTAAATAGCATGAAAGACAAAACCATTCAAAAAGCAGTTTTAGAGTTATACCAATAACGTGTATTATTTTTTAAATTTCCATATTAATATTAACCAAGCCAAGCCACAACCAATGGTGTTGGCTACCATGTCTAAATAATCGAAACTGCGGTTAACAAAAACGGTGGCTTGCAAAATTTCAATAATAATTCCAAAAATTGTTCCTATTAAAAATGCAGGAAAAATTATATTATTATTACTCTTATTGGGATAAATGTTTTTAGAAGCTATTGCAATTAAAAATGTTTGAGTTCCAAACAATAACAAATGTGCAACTTTATCTATTCTAAAAATACTTGAAAAATTGAAATGTGGAAGACTTTGTCCGTTTGTTCCGCATAAGCCAGTTGCTATTATTGCCCATAAATAGGCGTATTTGTAAGTTTTAAAATGATACAATAACATAAGGCAAAGTTATTTATTTTATTAGTACTATTAATAATTTGGTGTTAAATAAACAGTATTTTTTTTACTGTTTTATTAAGTTAGTTATTTATAATCCTTCAGGAGATTCCTTATTAAGAAAGAGAATAAGCTTTTATATAAACGAAATATAGATTTGCTTTGGGTAAATAATGAATACGTTTTTATGAATGAACAATTCATTCATAAATATGCTAGCGATAAAAAAAACTGCAAATTAATAATGGAACTGGAAACAGTAGTCAAAAGTGAATTCAATTCTATCGATTTCTACTCATTGATATCACCTGTTTTGGTTTGCAAAAGTCATTATCAAACTCAAGGCACTAAAAACCAGAAATTGTACTCAGTTGGTATTGTTATACCAAATACCCATATAATTTAGTCCACCCGATTGCTATCGGGTCTACTTGTTCTTTTTCATCAATACTTCTTCAAAAAATAGTACCATAACTAATGC
>JBMOGB010000282.1:0-5187 GCA_049318585.1 Bacteroidia bacterium
CCAATAAAATCAACTGGTTTGTTTAACAAAAAAATCGTTTAGGACGCTATTGATACTAAAATAGAACTTTCAATAATTAATTTTACAATAAGTTATGGTGTTAAAATCAATGGTGTTGAATACAAATTTTAAAAAAAAATGATACTTACACCTTTTAAAATTTTGTGTAAATCAACTATCTCATCCAATATCGGATGAGATAATTGATTTAAATACGCATTCACTTTTTCAGCATCAGTCATTCGCTTTTAGCTTGTGATAATAAATGTATGAAACTACCAAAACAGCAAAAACAACTAGTGGAAAAAAAGTCATTCCACTTAAACCATCTACCGCCCAAATACTAGCAAATGCAAAAATAAAATCGAAGGCAAAACCTGCATAAGCCCATTCTTTTATTCTGGATGGAATTTGTGGAATAATCAAACTTAAAGCTCCTAAAACTTTAAAACTAGCTAGTAATAATGGAAAGTATTCAGGGTAACCTAAATGCCTGATTCCTTCTTTTGCCATTTCGGAATTACCGGTTAGTGCTGGCATTACGCCTTCAAACAAGAATATCAATCCTGTTGTTGTCCAAAAAATAATTTTGTTTTTTTTCATGAGTCTATTTTTTCTTTTTATTGGTTTTTTGTAATTCTTTTTCTATGTTTTCTTTGATTCTAAGCAATACTACTTTTTTTATTAATGCCTTTGGCAATGGTTTATTATAAGGAAAATGTATGGATCCTTTGGTAGTTTTATAATCCTTCAATTCTTCACTTAATTGTGCTACAGTATTGCCGCTTCCAGGGTAAAAACCACAATGATTTTTGCAAGCCGCAAAATAAACCAAAACACTTCCTTGGTATTTAAATGCTGGCATATTATAGCTAATTATTTCGGTGGCTTCTGGAACTATTTCTTTTATTATTTGACGTAAATTTTCAAGTACATTTCTTTCATCAAACTTAAACATTTCCAAATATTCATCGGTTGTTCTATACGATGCTTTATTCATGTTCCGAAAGTTGTTTTATTAATACCAAAGCCTTTGGAAAAACATTTAAAAAATAATCTTTAAATTCTTCTACTGAATCTAATTCGGATACTAATTCTGTTATTCCATTTGCCTCAGTTAAATAATATCGCTCACGTGCACCATCCCAGTTTTTTGGATCTTCCACACCATTATTTAATTCACCCAAATGTTTAAATATCATTTGTTCTTGTTCAACTTTTTTTTCAATAATTCCATACATTCCACTTCCATCATCTGATAAAAATTGAATTTTACTTCCCTCCTTCCAATCGCTAACAGCATGCGAACTTTCATGAAAAACCGATGTCCATTTTCTATATGTTTCATCGTTCCATAATACTTCCCAAACTTTGGCTTTGGGTGCATTTATTACAGTTGTAAATTTTAAGGTTTCCATACATATGTTTTTTATTGTCAGTTAGTTTAATTGTCAACTTTGCGGTCTATTTATTTTTTTGCCACTAACTCACATATTTAATTTGTGAATCTGTGGCTACTTATTATCATATTTTCGCATTTGCATCTACTTCAAATATACCAAAGGTATTGTTATCTAAATCTGTAAAATATCCTTGCCAACAACGACCTTGTATAACAAATTTTGGTAAAGCTATTTGTCCGCCATTTTCTAAAATTAACTCACTCATTTTATCAAAACTATCCACTTGAACCGAACAAACAAATGCATTGGCTCCACAATTATTTGGTGGTATTTGTGCGTGACGTTTTAATAATCCACCATTGATACTATTGGTTTCAATTCTATAATATTCGGTAAGAACAAACTCCTCTTTTATAAACTTCCACCCAAATACATTTTCATAAAATTTTATTTCACGTTCGGGTTGTGATGATTGAATTTCAAAATAACCAATGGTATTCATAATTATATTTTCTGTTTTCCAAATAAATAATATTGCAAACATAATTGCAAAAAAATATTTATAAATATGTAAAAACGACAAACTGGTGGGCATGTCGCCAGTGGATTATAGGAATAAATATAGGGTGAGTTGAAAAATTCGAAAAATTAAATTCGAAATTCGCAGCACGAAATTCGAAAATAAATATCGTCATGCAGTATGCATCTTCTTGCCTAATAACCAATATAGATATCAGTTAAAATTTCCTCCAATTGACTAATAAAACTTTTTGGTGAAAACAAAAAAAACATTAGCCAAATAAATATTGATAGAAAAATTATATTTGGAAGCGATAATTTAAAATAGGCAAGTTTAATATGTATGTTTATTTCTAAATTCTATTTCATTAAAAACAAACTAAGTAAAACATATGCTAGATACTTTCATTTCAAATTCAAAAGGCCTTACTAAAAACCCTTTGGGAATAATTGCATTGTTTGTTTCCTTAATTTATGGTTTTGCTTGTTTAGTTTTAAGTACAAGTATTTCAAATTTAAAAGGTGATAATGAAAGACTGCCTTTGATTTGGTTTATTATTGGCTTTCCAATTGTCATACTTTTGGCATTTATTTTTTTAGTAGTCAAACATCACGAAAAACTTTATTCACCAAGTGATTACAGAGCTGATGAAGCTTTTATACAAACTATTGGAAGAGAAAAAATACAAGAGAAACAACTTAAAGAAGTAAAAGAATTAGAAAAGGCAAAAACTATAGAAAATACTTATTCAATTGAACGAGAAAATTCAATTAACACAAATACTGAACAAACTATTGACGAATCAAGTATAGAAAAGGAAAATATTGTTGAGTCAGAAGAACAACTGCTTTCAATTTACAAAAATACTGAGTTATGGACGACCAAAGAATTATCCTTAAAATACAATGTATTATTTAAGAATAATGTAACATTTTCTATAAAATCAGGTAATATTGAACAAGATGCTTGGGGTTATAATGATAAAGGCATTTTTATTGTGGAAATTAAATATTGGAAATCTAATAAATCTGACAAAAAATTAAAATTGGCTATTCAAGAATTTTTATCTCAGCATAGACAACTTGAAGCCACGTATGGAAGAAATGGAGAGTTTAAGTTAATAGTTGCTTTTGTATTTGATATTTTAAAAAATGTAAATAAAAGTGATTTATTAGAGTTTACAAAAAATATTTATAATGAGGCTAATGTCGAATTTTTTGACTATGAAGAATTACGTGAAAATTATGAATAACCAATGTGAAACAACTAAGGATTAATCGTAGATCCGCATTCCCAAAACATTTAACAAAAAAGACCTGACAGGTTTTAAAACCTGTCAGGTCTATAATTATTACAATCCTGCTAAACTTTGCTTCAACACTTCAATTTTGGCTAAAGCATCATCCTTCTTTTGGCGTTCTTTTTCAACCAATTCAGGTTTAGCATTGGCTACAAACTTTTCATTACTTAATTTCACATCTACACTGGCCATAAAACCAATTAAGTATTCAATTTCTTTGTTAATTTTTTCAGCTTCGGCTACAGCATCAATTTCAATGTTTAGTTTTACAAAAACTTGGTCAGTAGAAACTGATATAGACGCATAATTATGCGTCTCTACTGCGTTAAATAAAATACTCGAAACATTGGCCAATTTTTTAATTAAAAACTGGTAGGGTTCGTATAATTCCGTTTGCGTTGTTTTGATAACAATTTCAAATGCTTCCTTCGGACTAATGCCTTTACTATTGCGTAATTCGCGTATTTTAGCAATGGTTTCGAATGTGTTTTGTAAATTGTTTGCAGGCGAGGACGCCTGCAAAGGCGAGTCCCCATCTGAGGCGTGCGAGCCGTCAGCCATTGCAGGCGTCTTCGCCTGCAATAATGTTGGATATGCAGCAATACAAATACTTTCTCCGTCTTTTCTTTCTGTTATTTCTTGCCAAATTTCTTCGGTAATAAATGGCATAAACGGATGTAAAACCAACATCAATTTTTCAAAGAAAACAACTGTTTGGTCGTAAGTGCTTTGGTTCAAGGCTTCGCCATAAACTGGTTTTATCATTTCTAAATACCATGCGCAGTAATCGTCCCAAATCAATTTGTAAATCATCATTAAGGCTTCGCTTAATTTATAATCTTTACATTTTTCTTCTATTTCTGCTAAAGCAATATTGAATCTTGCATCAAACCATTGTTCCGAAATTTTATTGCTTGCCAATAAATCGGCAGCAAAATCAGCATCAGGTTTAATAGTTAAACCTTTTACCAAACGGAATGCATTCCAAATTTTATTGGCAAAATTTCTACCTTGTTCTACTTGGCTTTCGTCAAATAAAATATCATTGCCCGCAGGGCTACAAATAAGCATTCCCATGCGCACACCATCAGCGCCATATTGTGCAATTAAATCTAACGGATCAGGCGAATTCCCCAACGATTTACTCATTTTCCTGCGTTGTTTATCACGTACAATTCCGGTGTAATAAACATTGCTAAATGGTTTTTGACCCATCCATTCGTAACCAGCCATAATCATTCTGGCTACCCAAAAAAACATAATTTCTGGAGCAGTAACTAAATCGTTGGTTGGGTAAAAATATTTAATATCTTCTTTGCCTTCTTCCTTAAAACCATCGAAAACACTAATTGGCCAAAGCCATGAACTGAACCAAGTGTCGAGTACGTCTTCGTCTTGTTTTAAATCCGAAATACTAAATTCGAAATTCGAATATTTAGCATTGAAATTAATCATCGCTTCTTCAGCTGTTTTTGCTACAACAAACTCGCCATTTGGAGCAAACCAAGCGGGTATTTGTTGTCCCCACCAAAGTTGGCGGCTGATACACCAATCCTTAATATTATCAATCCAATGCTTGTAAGTATTTTTCATGTTGGCTGGATGAAACTTAATTTCATCGTTCATAACTGCATCTAAAACTTGTGGATTTTTAGCCAAAAACTTTTTCATATCCACCCACCATTGAAGCGTTAAACGTGGTTCAATAACAGCTCCAGTTCTTTCACTAGTTCCAACTTGGTTTTTATATTCTTCTATTTTTTCTATAAATCCAGCTTCTTCTAAATCAATGGCAATTTGCTTGCGAACCGCAAAACGGTCTTTACCAATATAGCGTTCATCTTGCGCTTTTTCATTTAAAAAACCTTCTTCAGATAAAATATCAATTACTTCTAAACCATGTTTTTTACCTAAATCATAGTCATTTTTATCGTGAGCAGGCGTAACTTTTAAGCAACCTGTAC
>JBMOGB010000283.1:0-5174 GCA_049318585.1 Bacteroidia bacterium
AAGAAAGCTTTATTAATTCCATAGCTATTTAAATGAATCAAAATGAATTATCTTTTAAAAAATATTTATAACAGTGAAAAATAATTTTAAAACAAAATTATTACTTATGTCGTCAAAAATATGAATTTTTTACGAATCTTAAGCTTTTTTATTGGCACAAAAAAACTATTCTCTGACTAATTATCGATTTATTTGTATAATTCCTATGGCAGTATATAATTATACAATTTCGTGAATTAACACTTAGATATTCCCATTCATTATAAAAAATACAAATCAGTCCCTGTTTATCGTAGCATCCCGCTACGATTTTATTTAATTAATTATTATAAGTTTCCTGACAGCTAATAAATGACAGGGCAGTACCTCGATTAGGCTCAGTTATTATTTTATTTTCATTTGATGGATTTTTTTTAACAGTCTGTCTGCAATGGGTATTGTAATTAATTGAATTGATTTGTCAAAGTTAGAAGTTGAAAACCCAATAAGTGAGCCATTTGATATTATACTTATTGCCGCACCAACTTGAAATTCGGGGTCATCCAGTTTGACTAGGATTTTGAATTCTGTCTTACATGCATTATTATGCTTTTCTAAGATACCTCTGATGTTACATTGCTTCAAATGAATTTGTCTACCCATTAAAACTACTATAGGTGGTTTTAGAAGATTGAAATCAGCATCAATAGGAATTTTTTCATCAATTTGGGCTGCTTGCAATTTTAATTTGAATGTCTCATTTTGGAATATTTGATTAATGTGATATTTGTTAAGTGCTTTAAGGTTTTCAATATTAGGTATTTGTGTTCCATCATTATCCAAAACTAAAGCTTCCTCATTAAATTTAGCCGATTCTGATTCACTCAATATTTCATCTATAGTATATTTAAAATGGGGACCTTCAATAAAATCATTACTAATTTCATTTAAGTAAAAGTTATCACAGAATTGTACATGCGATAAGTCTTTAAAGGTATGATCCCAATTTCGAAATTCATAAAGATCAATTTTGTGATGGGCTGCTTTATTGATTGCGGGTTTTGTAAATCCACTTGCTGAAATAATACCACCTTTTTTAATGGATTTTGAATCTTTGAAATGCAAACATAGTTGTTCAACTTCTGGAGAACCCAACTTTCGGTTATGATCTTTAACCTGAAGCCCAACAAATGAAATTTCTTCTCCCTTTTCGTTTTTATATTTTATTGTTACGTCAATATCCCTTTTGCTTTTACTTGCAAAATCATAAACCATTTCACCAAGAACGATATCAACATCGTTTGGTGTAGTTATCTTGGAGAATAATCCTACAATTAAATGAATGTCAGTTGGTGTTAACATAATTGTATCTAACGTTGACGGTATGGCTAGTAAGGGATTGCGGGCGAATCAGCTATCAAGTTACAAGAAAAGTTGAAGCGGGCTACAACATTTCGCATACCACAGAAACCCTTATTGGCTATACCGTGCGTTACTGGCTGGTGTTCTTTTCTCGTCATTAAGTCGCTGTTATTCTTTTTATTAATTCGTTTGCTTGATTACTTAAAACTGCACTTTCCTTTGTTGTAATGACACTTTCAAAAACTCCAAGGTCTTTAAATATTTGCTTTTTCTCTTGCCAGTTTTCGTTATATTGTTCATCTCCTAAAAGTCCAAGATGTTCCCAATACCAAATCTTTCCATTTTGTCGAATTGTAAAATCAGGTTCTTTCCATTGAGTTGCATTGTAGTAAAGCTTTTCTTCGTATTGAAAATCAATTTTTGAACGATACAAAATGTTTGCAATAATTACTTCAGATTTTGAACGAACCCAAACTCCGCTCTCAGTTTGATGAATTTTATTGAGTAAGTGTTTATTTACGCCTAAATACCTACCTATTTCTTGGTGCAATGAAATTGAACTATCAAAGTTGTCAAGTAAGTAAACAAGATAGTCCAATAAATTGTGTTTGTATTCCCTTTTCCTTGCTGTTTCGTTGCTTATGTTTTCAAGTTGTTCCTCTGTCAGTTCTTTTTCTGTAGCGTTAATAATAAGACACTTGTCAAGATTTTTAGTCAAAGTTGCTTCATTGTTTATTAATGCTTTATAAGTTATATTAAAAAAGTCTTTACAAGACAGATTAGAATAGTCAGGTTTTAAAAGAACTGGAATAACCATTCCTGTTTTTGATGAATCCACAATAGCTTTTAACTTAGCATTTGTATTCGTTTTAAAAACTTTAAATCCTGTAAATCCTTTCCCCTCAATTGTTATTGCATTGCAGTTCAAAAAATAAGGTAATGCAGATTGTAATTCTTCTTCTGCGAAGTATTGCAAAGTTTTTTTCCCAATTTCATTGTTGCTTGCCTTTTTAAACAAATCTTTTATTTCATCTGATTTTGGAAATGACTTGTCAATAAAGTGTGTTTTACGAACTTGAACATTCTTGTTTGAATAGAGTATATATGAAGTTGCACCATTTTGGTCTCTTCCTGCTCTTCCAATTTCTTGATAGTACTGTTCAATTGATTCAGGCAGCATAAAATGAATTACGACACGAATGTTCGGAATGTCTATTCCCATCCCAAAAGCATTGGTTGCAAAAACTAAATTCGTTGAGCCATCTCTATATTCCGAAATAATTTGTTGTCTTTCTGAACTTGTCATGTCACCATGAAATGATAATGCTGTCAGACCTTTTTGATTTGCAACTTCGCATAAATCTTCTACACCGCCTTTGTAGTATTTACGATATAAATAAACCAAAATCTTTTCGCCTTTGTGGTCTTCAATTATTTCCCAAAGTCGCTCTCGCTTTTCATCTTCGTTAGAAAGTTTCTCGACTTTTAAATCAATATCAAATCGCAATAATACATCGTCTTTAAGAATTGATTTTTTGTCAATTTTAAAGTCGCTCGTTATGTCAATTAGCTCTCTTGGGTTGATAGTTGCCGTTAAGCCTAAAATCGTAGGCCATTGTTTAAAAAAAATGGAGTTTAAAAATGCTGGAATATGTTTGTAAAATGGTCTAAAATCAAACCCCCATTGACTAATGCAATGAACTTCATCTATTACAACTAATTTAATTTTGTCCTTTTGCAAGGAAATACAGTATTCAAAAAAACCGTCAGTAGCCATTCTTTCTGGACTTGCAAAAATGAAATCAGGATTGTTTTCTCCGTTTGCAAACATTTTAAGTTGTTTAATTTGCTCCGAAGCTCCCATCCCGCCGTGAATAGCCAATACATTTAAACCTTCCTTTGAAAGTTTTTCGGCTTGTTCATCAATTAATGCAATTAGTGGAGAAATAACTAAACAAGTTCCTTTTAAGGCTTTTGCAGTAACCCAATAAATCAAGGACTTACCACCACCTGTTGGCATTATTGCTAAGGTTGAGCCATTCGTAATTACTTGATTAATTACTTTTTCTTGAAATGGTTTTAAGGAAAAACTACTTGCTAATGCAGAAAATTCCTTTTTAAATACTGCAAATGCCTTAATAGTCATAATGATAATTTTGTGATTTTTGCTTTAATATATCAATTTCAGCTTGGTGACTTCTTGAAACGAATGATAAAAAACAGTCAACAACAACAAATCTATATTCAATTGGTAAACTGATTCCTTGTAAAGCATAAAGATCCTTTAGTTTGTTGAATATTCTTAAAGCATAAAAAGCGAAAATGCCATAAGGATAAAAGTAATTCTGTTGAGTAGTTCCTTCTTTTGCATTAATCATCAGAAACTGCGAATCTTCCTTGCAATCAAATTTTTTCTTATTTGAAAGGTAGTATAAAGCCCATACAGCTTCTCTACTTCTGCTTGGAAACATCTCTGGAAATAATCTATATATAAATTGACTTTTAATGCCACCGCCAATTACACCAAAGGCCGTATAACCTTCTTCGTCAAATTGGTGGTAATCTAAATCTTTACACGAATTAATATTTTCAAATTTCTTTCCGTCATACCGCTCTTTTCTTAATTTGTTCGATAATTTAACGATGTTGGATGTAATATCAAACAAATCTCCTGGCTGTGCAGTGTTAAATGCAGCACGAAACTTGTCAAGTTCCTTTGCTTGTTTATTTTGAAGTGTTTTTCGGATAATTGGAATTTGGTTTTTGAGAATTGTATTTTTGAAAGAATTTACATCATGTCTGTATTCTTCAAGCGATTCTAAATCGAAAATTTCTTGGTAAGAATTTCTTTCTTTCTCAAAATCTTCTATTGACTCCTTTAAAAGTCGTTCAAGGATTATTTTTGTATCTTTTTGCTTGCTTTTGGGTTTTGAAGTTGAACCGAATTTTGCTGCAAGTTTTTCCAGTTCACTTTCTTGAACTGAATGACCACTTTCTGTATCAGTATATTTTTGAAAGTATTCGGGTATAATCTGTTTTATCTCATCCCAAACCTTGTCAATATGGTCTTGTTCGTAACAGATTTCTTCAATATTGTTTTCATATTCAAGACAGTTAGGATAGTACATATTTTCTAATTTTAATCGTTCTGTTATTGTTTAGCACGGACTTTTACATTTGCCAGTAACTCGTTTAAATATAAAGAAAATCCCTACAAAGCATGCCAAATCCGGATGGCTTTGTACAGTTTTTACTTTTTATTTTTTTACAAATATACAATTTATTCAAAACCAACAATAAAGTTTTTATAATTAATTGTAAATTTATTTTTCCCGAATAATTATTAAATCACCAATATTTTCATCCTAAGTATATAGTTTAGTGTGGTTTAAATTTTTTATTATTTTGCTTTCAGGTAAAATAAAATGAATATAATGAAATTTAATCATAAATATTTTTAATTATTTTGTTATACAGTTAATAGCATTCAATAAGCAAAAACAAGCTGCTATTTTTATTTAATTAATGATGTTAGCTTTCCTTTTAAGTTCTAATCTCAGCCTTTATTATTTTTTCTTCTATAATAAATACGCTGTAAATACAATTATCAATTATCTATTATCTATTATCTATTATCTATTTTCTATTAACCAATAACCAATAACCAATAACTAATAACCATTAACCATTAATCATTAACAATTAACAATTAACAATTCTTCATTCCTAATCAAAAAAAACAGTAATTAAGCGGAATTTCATAAAATATCAAAAAAATTAGCTTAGATTTGCTAAAAACAAAGAAATTCAATTATTTTTGTTCTTTCATTCAT
>JBMOGB010000284.1:0-5172 GCA_049318585.1 Bacteroidia bacterium
AATCTTTCAATCTTGAACACTTGCTCGTTTTAGTCTATCATTTATGGCATAACCCAAACCAAAATTTGGGAATTTTTCTGCTAAAATAATATCAATATCTAACTCATCAATATTGCGCATGGCAGCAAATAAATTACTTGCTGCTTCCTCTAAATTTTTGTTTTTTGAAAGCACAAATTGATGTGCTGTTGGCAATTCCGAAAATGATTCGAAAAACGATATAACTCCTATCCTATTTTTATCTAATAATTGAATGCTTTCACTTAAATTTTCAACTATATTTAAAAGGTGAATGGGTGCATAATGTTTGGTTAACATTCCTGGTGCTACAATTTTATCATTACTTGAATTAGTTGCTAATTTTTTGTTTAAAACTGCTTCTATGGCTTCTATAGCCAATCCACCAAATCGAAGAATTTTAGGTTCATCTTCCAAAAATGAAATAATGGTTGACTCCAATCCTACTTTGCAATTTCCACCATCTAAAATATAATCAATTTTATTCCCCAACTGTTGTTCAACATGCAATGCTGTAGTTGGACTAATAAATCCACTAGGGTTTGCACTTGGAGCAGCCAAAGGAAAATTAAGTTTCGATAATAACTCTAATGTAATAGCATGATTGGGAACTCTGATTGCAACAGCACCAGTTCCCGCAGTAACTATTTCGGGTATTTTATTATTGGCAGGAATGATAAAAGTAATTGGCCCTGGCCAAAAATGTTGTGCTAATAATTTTACTTCTGTTGGAATTGTTAATCCCCATTCTTCAAATCGTTCAATGCCATTGCTATGAATAATAAGTGGATTGAATTGAGGTCGGTTTTTGGTTTTATAAATATTTAAAACTGCATTTTCATTAAATGCATTAGCAGCCAATCCATAAACCGTTTCGGTTGGAATGGCTACTAATTTATTGCTATTTAAAAGTTCAATAGCATGTGATATATTATATCCAATTGGCAATTTTTTAAAACAAACCGTTAAGTTCAGCTTGAATTTTATCAATTACTTTTCCTAAATCTTCAGGACGTTCAGCATAGTTTAAATCATCTACTTCAATGATTAAATGGCGAGGCTTATAAGAACTTATCCAAGCTTCATAGCGTTCGTTTAAGCGTTTTAAATAATCTAGACGGATACTTTCTTCGTAATCTCTTCCACGTTTTTGAATATTATTAACCAAAGTAGGAATTGATGCACGAAGATAAATCATTAAATCAGGTGGTTTAATGGTATGGTTCAAAGAATCGAACATTTTTTGATAAGTTTCAAAATCGCGGGTGCTCATTAAACCCATAGAATGAAGATTTGGTGCAAAAATATTTGCATCTTCATAAATAGTTCTATCTTGAATAATGCTTTTTTTACTTTTCTGAAGTTGTAAAATAGTTCCGTAACGGCTATTTAAAAAATAAATTTGCAAGTTAAAACTCCATCTTTGCATGTCTTCATAAAAATCAGAAATATAAGGATTGTCCTCTACGTCTTCATAATGAGGTTCATAGTTATAATGTTTACTTAAAAGTGTAGTAAGTGTAGTTTTTCCTGACCCAATATTTCCTGCTATTGCTAAATGCATATTACTATATTATTATTCTACGATTTTAGGGCTTTAAAAACAAACGATTTAAACACTGTTTCAACATTTCAAATTTTTTTCCTAATACCCATATAATTTAGTCAAATCTACTTGTACTTTTTCATCAATACTTCTTCAAAAAATAGTTCCATAACTTATGCTATGAAACTGTTTTTGTTCATTGTCTTGATAAAAAATTACTTCGCATCTTTGTACTGAATTATAAGAGCATTTGGAATTGTTGGTATAGTTCTTGAAAACTAGCGCATAGTAACTCCATAAATTTTATTACTTTGCGCAACATTTTCAAAATGAAGAAACTTCACCAATTAATAATAAGCAGCTTCTTTCGCACTTTTTTACCAACTATAGTGGTGGTAATGTTTATTTTGCTCATGCAATTCATTTGGCTATATGTAGATGAATTAGTAGGCAAAGGCCTTGAATGGCAGGTTATAGCCGAATTACTATTTTATTGGTCAGCATCATTAATTCCACAGGCCTTGCCTTTGGCAGTATTACTTGCCTCTATTATGACATTTGGTAATTTGGGCGAAACCTATGAATTGGTAGCTGCAAAAGCTGCTGGGGTTTCTATTTGGAAAATGTTTAAACCCATGTATTTTGTAATGTTTGGCATTTCAATATTTGGAATGTTTGTTTCCAATATTTTGATACCAGTTGCCAATTTAAAAAGTAGGGCATTACTATACGATGTGAGGGAAAAAAAACCTGCATTAGCAATTACAGAAGGCGTATTTTATACAGGCATTCAAGGTATTACTTTAAGGGTTGGAAAAAAGGATAAGAAAACCCAAGAAATGCAAGATATTATAATCTATGATAAACGTGCAAATACTGCACATTCTACGGTTATTTCGGCCAAAAAAGGTACCATGAGTTTAAGTAACGATGGTAGGTTTTTATTCTTTACTTTATTTGATGGAGCAAGGTATGAGGAAATGGAAACTCAGAAAAATTACTACAATACTTTTCCTCATTCAAGTACTTATTTTTCACAGGAAAAAATTATGTTTGATTTAACGGTATTTAACTTTAACAGAACCGATGAGGATTTATTTAAACATAATTACGAAATGTTAAATGTAGTTCAACTACAATACTACAGCGATTCGATGAAGGTTTTAAAATATACAAAAGCACTAGAATTAAAGTCGTATGTTAGGCCTTATTATTTCTTTTTAAAGCGAGATACTTCTCAAAATAATTATGCTTTAAATTTACAAGATTCAGTAAAAACAATGACTGATTTGTTTCAAAAAGGCAATAGAGATAATATTTTAAACAATGCCGAAAGTAATACCAGAACAGTAAAAAATGTTATTTCATATTCTATTACGGAACGAAACGACATAAAAAAAAGTGCTGCTAGGTATGACATTGAATGGCACAAAAAATTTGTGTTAGCCATTGCTTGCATCATTATGTTTTTTATAGGCGCACCACTTGGTTCTATTATCAGAAAAGGTGGTTTTGGATTGCCAGTTGTTGTATCCATTTTATTGTATTTAACTTATCATATTATTTCACTTTCAGGCGAAAAAGCTGCCAAAACAATGGCTTGGTCACCTTTTTGGGGTATATGGATTGGCATTATGATTTTAACTCCTTTAGGCTTTTTTCTAACTTATCAAGCCAGTAACGATAGTTCACTTTTTAACAAAGCAGTTTGGGTAAATATTTTTAAACGATTTACACAAAAAAACAAATAATAAAATGAATATTTTACAAATAACTCCTCGCTTTCCTTGGCCTTTAAAAGATGGTGGAGCCTTATGTTATTTTAACTATGCAAAAGGTTATGGCGATGCAGGTAATGATTTAACAATTGCCTCGCTCAATACTTCAAAACACTTTATAAAATATGACGAACTTCCTAGTCATGTAAAGGCTTTGGGTGATATTCATTTAACTTATATCGATAATCAACTAAAACCTTTAGATGCTTTTTTAAACCTTTTTTCTGATGAATCGTATCATGTAAAACGATTTATAAACAAAGAATTTGAAGAGCAATTAATAGAAATTTGTAAAGAAAAAACTTTTGATGTGGTGGTTTTTGAAACCATATTTGTTGCACCATATTTAGACATTATAAGAAAACACAGCAAGGCTACTTGTATTTTAAGACAACACAATGTAGAATACCAAATTTGGGAATCATTGGCATTTTTAGAATCAAATATTATAAAAAAATGGTACTTGAATTTATTGGCAAAACGATTACACAATTACGAAATTAAGCAGCTCAATAATTTTGATGGAATAGCTGCTATTACCAAAAACGATGCCGCAGCATTTGAAAAAAGTGGTTGTAAAAAACCCATTCATGTATCGCCATTTGGAATAAATTTAGACAAACTAATTATAGACAATACCAACCTTGAAATGCCAAGTTTATTTCATATTGGTTCCATGGATTGGATGCCAAACCAAGAAGCCATGAAATGGTTTATTGACCATGTTTGGTACGATTTAAATTACGAATTTCCTCAATTAAAATTTTATTTGGCAGGAAGAAATATTCCTACTTCATTTTTTGATTATAATAACCAAAACCATATTGCTGTATTGGGCGAAATAGAAGATGGAATTAGGTTCATGAACGAAAAAGCCATCATGGTGGTTCCTTTGTTTTCGGGCAGTGGAATAAGGGTAAAAATATTAGAAGGAATGGGTTTGGGAAAATGTATTATTTCTACTCCATTAGGTGCACAAGGCATTGAAGCTGTTAATGGTGAACATATTCTAATAGCTGAAACTGCACAAGATTTTATAAAAATAATTAGAGAACTAATTAATAACCCAAGTGAAATAATTAGGATTGGAAAAAATGCCCGTAGATTGGTAAAAGAAAAATACGACAATAAAAAAATAGTAGCAGATACCTTAGCATTTTATGAAAGTTTAAAGTAATTAAAATGATGAATTTTTTAAATTAAATAGCTAACAATAAGTTATTTGTAAAAATTTGTCGCAATTCTCAAAACATACTTTAGTGAAGTTTGTCCATATTATATAATTGTTATTTTCGAAAAGAATTTAAACAAAAACATTTGGATAACTTTACAAAACAAACCAATTCAAAACAGTCCTTTTTAAAGGGATAAACACTTAAAAACATGCGTTTTAAGTTAGCATTTTAACTCCTAACATTTACAATGATGTTGAATGTAAAAGCACAAGTAAACATTGCACATACTGCTACAGCAACAGCTAGCACGTGTAACTCTGAAGATTGCTCAAGTCATCATAACATTGAAGAATATGATTTTAAAAGAGAAGATTTTTCGAAATCATTAGGGCTAAAAGTTTATAGAATAACAGTGAATAATTTTATGCAAAATATGTACAATGTTATGTTAGGATTAGAAAATTTTATCATTGAAAATTATGGTGTAATTTGAAATTATAGATTCTCCACCCCGGTCTGCTACCGATAGTTATCGGTACACCCCTCAAAAGGGGAATTAAATTCGGAACATTTTTGAAATTATTAGTACAAATAGCACTAAAAAAAACACCTTGATAAAATAATTCTAAAATGAAATCAAAAGCAATTCCCTTCT
>JBMOGB010000285.1:0-5167 GCA_049318585.1 Bacteroidia bacterium
TAGTTGATTAGTTGATTAGTTGATTAGTTGATTAGTTGATTAGTTGATTAGTTGAAAAGATAGTTTTATTTTTGACCACATATTTAACAATAAACCTTTAAACAAAAAATCTATTAACTCTATTAACCTATAAACAAAATAATAACAATGAACAACACAATTAGAGAACTAAAACCAAAGCAACTTTGGAATAATTTTGCCAATTTAAATGCAGTGCCTCGCCCTTCAAAAAAGGAAGAAAGAGTGATTGAGTTTATGATGAATTTTGGTAAAAGCTTAGGCTTTGAAACATTTAAGGATGAAACTGGAAATGTGATTATAAAAAAGCCTGCAACTGCTGGTTTTGAAAAGAAAACGGTTGTCGCTTTGCAAAGTCATTTAGACATGGTTCATCAAAAAAATGGTGATACTAATTTTGATTTTGATACGCAAGGAATTGAAATGTTTGTGGATGGCGATTGGGTTAGAGCAAATGGTACCACTTTAGGTGCAGATAATGGAATTGGAGTTGCATCAATTATGACAATTTTGGCTTCTAAAACCATTCCACATCCGGCCATTGAAGCACTTTTTACAATTGATGAAGAAACTGGAATGACAGGTGCTTTGGGTTTAAAAGGTGGTTTACTGAAAGCCGAAATTATGTTGAATTTGGATACCGAAGACGATAATGAATTAACCATTGGTTGTGCTGGTGGAGTAGATGTTACTGCTACTGGAAATTATACTGAAATAGAAACGGATTCCAACACCATTTCAAAACGAATTACTGTAAAAGGTTTAACAGGTGGACATTCGGGAATGGATATTTTTAAAGGCAGAGGAAATGCCAATAAAATCATGAATAGAATTTTATTGCATGCAACTTCAGAATTTGGTTTGCAAATAAATACTATTGATGGTGGAAGTTTAAGAAATGCCATTCCTCGTGAGTCGTTTTCATTAGTGGTTTTGCCAAAAGGCAATGAAGAGACATTTGTAGATTTTATAAAAAATCAAGAACAAATTTTAAAGGCTGAATACAAAACAACTGACCCTAATTTGTTAATTGTATTGGAAGAAAATGAAATGCCAACTGTTATTTTTGAAAAACAATTTCAGGATAAATTATTGAGGAGCATTTATAGCTGTGCAAATGGAATTTACAGAATGAGTCCTGAAATAAAAGGATTGGTTCAAACTTCCAATAACTTAGCAAGAGTATTGGTAAAACAAGGAACTTTTAGCATTCAGTGTTTAACACGCAGTTCAGTTGATTCTGAAAAAATGGATTTAGCCAATGGTTTAAAATCATGTTTTGAGTTAATGGATGCAAAGGTAATATTCAGTGGATCATATCCAGGTTGGGCACCAAAACCCGATGCAGCTATAGTAAAACTAATGAGCAATTTGTATCACGAACGTTACAAGGAAAATGCTTTGGTTAGTGCTTGTCATGCTGGATTAGAATGTGGTATTTTGGGAACCAATTATCCTAATATTGAAATGATTTCATTTGGTCCAAACATTCGTGGAGCACATTCGCCTGATGAGTGTGTTCAAATAAGTTCTGTTCAAAAGTATTGGGCATTTTTATTAGAAACTTTGGTAAGAATCCAATAACGATTTGTGAATTTTGATTTGATATATTGGACTCCATAAATTCAGAAATATTACATTTATGGCATGTATAAATTTGAACATGGTGTTCCAGTAAACTTTTATGGCATGTATAAATTTGAACATGGTGTTCCAGCAAACATTTATGACATGTATAAATTTGAAAATGGTGTTCTTTTAAACTTTTATTGCATTTATAGATTTGTACATGACGGTTTGATTTTTTCTAGTTATTGTATTGTGTTTTTATAAATAAAAAACAAAAGCTTTTTATTGTAGTTTTAATTGGTTTTATTGTAAACCAATTAAAACTACAAATTATGAAAAATCAATCACTTTTTGCAATCGCAATTTTATCAATTATTTTCGCTTGTGGCTCTCCAAATGGCAACTTAAAAGGCGAAGTGGAATCATTTAAAATACTTACTGATTCATTGTTGGTTTTCAATACTGATTCTAATTCTATAGAAACGAGATTTGATACAACATTCACAGAAAGACCTTCTGCCGATGATCCCCAACTAGTTGTAATAGATACTTTAGTTGAAAAACAATCAAGAATTACTTATACATCTAAATATTACAATGATTTTATATTACCAACAATGAATAAATATATTTCTATGGAACAACATTTGGATTCTGCAAAAGCTAAAATGGATGCTAAAACGTTAGAGTTATTTGAGTCTATCAAGCAAAAAATGAATGAAATAAAACAACCTATTAAATAATTTATGAAAACAAAAACCTTTTTATTCCTTAGTTTCTTATCCCTTATTTTTGCTTGTAATACCGAACAAGATAAACTAAAAGCAGAGGTAGATTCTTTTAAAGTATTTACTGATTCAATATTGGCAGTCAATAAAAATTATGTGGAAGTACTTTATGCTGATACCATGTTAGTTAGTGATATTCAAAGTGATGAATTGGAAGGATTGGATTTAAATGCTCAAGCTATTTCATTACACTCTAATATATTTGATACAGCAACAAATTTTGCAAAAACCAAAATGGCAGAAACCCTTGCTAAGTATAATAGTTTGGAGCTAAAATTAGATACTACGAAAAATAAAATGGATGAAAAAACATTGACATTATTTGAATCAATCAAGCAAAATATCAATATAATTAAACAACCAGTAAAATAATTTTTGCAAATAGAAATGAAGAAACATAAAAGGAAAATAATTGGTGCATTGATAATAATTGCTTTCACTGGCATTTATTTTACTTTTATAAAAAAAGTAGCCAATAATGATTTAACAGTGGTTGTTGAAGAAAGTGATTTTAACGTAACTGTGCTAAATACTGGAGAGTTAAGAGCAAAAAATTATACTGAAATAACAGCACCAAGTGAGTTAAGGCAAGTAGGAATTTGGCAAGTAAAAATAAGTAATTTAATTGCTGAAGGCACAGTGGTAAAGGAAGGCGATTTTGTGGCTGAGTTAGACAAAACTGAGATCATGAACAAGCTAAATGAAGAGCAACTGAATGTTCAAAAAAAACAGTCGGAATTTAAGTCAACACAACTCGATACCACTTTAACCATGCGCGATGCAAGGGACGAATTATTTAATTTAAAATATGCAGTAGAAGAACGCAAATTAACCAAAGAACAATCAATTTATGAACCACCTGCAGTATTGCGTCAAGCAGAAATAGAATACGAAAAAGCCATCAGAAATTTTGAGCAAAAAAAGGAAAACTATAAAACCAAACAGCAACAAAGTGTTACTAAAATGCAAATTATTGGTAGTGAGTTAATGAAAGCCCAAAATAGGCTAGGGGAGTTGACTACAACTTTGGGTAAATTTACCATTACAGCTCCTAAAAGTGGAATGGTTATTTATGCAAAAGAATGGGATGGCAAGAAAAAAATAGTTGGAACCAGCATTAATTCTTGGGATCCAACAGTAGCTAATTTACCCGATTTAAGAACTATGGAGAGTATTACTTATATTAACGAAGTAGATATTCAAAAAGTAAAAACTAACCAAAAAGTAACTATAGGATTAGATGCTCAAACCGATAAAAAACTACAAGGTTTGGTGAAATCAGTTGCAAGTATTGGTGAACAAAAACCAAACAGTGAAGCCAAAGTATTTGAAGTGGTAATTGATGTTACGACTATAGATACATCGTTAAGGCCAGCCATGACAACATCAAACAGCATTTCTACCAACACATTGAAAAAGGTTTTGAGTGTGCCAATAGAATGTGTTCATGCAGAAGGAACAAAAAGTTTTGTTTATAAAAAACAAGGTTCTAAATTATTAAAACAAGCAGTGAAAATTGGGGTGAGTAACGAAACTCATACTGTAGTTTTAACAGGTTTATTAGCAAAAGAAGAGGTTTATTTGTCAATTCCAAAAGACACCATGGGCGTTAAATGGAACGACTAAATCAGGGTGTTAAATGAGGAATTTTGATTGAATGTTATAAATAAATATCATTGAATATTTTGGTAATTTGCTAATAATATTTTACAATTGCTAAACAAATAACAAATTTTAAAGTAATAAATTATGGATGATTTAACAATGGTACTAATTGTGCTTAGTTGCACTATACCAACAATTGCAGCAGTAATTTTTTATAAAAAGAAAAAAGACAATTAGTTTAGCTAATTGTCTTTTTTTATTAATGCCTCTGATGAATTGATTTTTGAATAAATTAAACAATTGAATTAGAATTTCGTGTTTTTTTATTCGAATTTATAATTACTACATTTTTTCAGGTACTTCAATTCCTAATAATCCAAAGCTCGATTTGATGATGTGTGCTGTTAAATTTACCAATTGAAGTCTAAAGTTTCGTTGTTCCAAATTTACTTCTTTTAACACCGAACATTCGTGGTAAAAATGATTAAATGCTTTGGCTAAATCGTAAGAGTAATTACAAATAATTCCAGGACTAAGGTCTTTTCCAGCATCAAAAATAGCTTGTGGATATTGGTAAATAGTGAATAACAAAGCTCTTTCGGGCTTGCTTAAGTTTGTTTGATTGAAATCAAATTGAGAAAAATCTATTTCGCCAGTATTACGTAAAATTGATTTGATACGCGCATGAGTATATTGAATAAATGGTCCTGTATTACCTTGGAAATCTATTGATTCTTCAGGATTAAACATCATTTTCTTTTTAGGATCTACTTTTAGCAAATAATATTTTAAAGCACCCATTCCTATTGTTTCGTACAAATGATTTAATTCCCCTTCAGGAATTCCGGTTGCTTTTCCCAATTCAATAGTAGTAGCAGTTGCTGTAGCAATCATTTCATCTATTAAATCATCGGCATCTACCACAGTTCCCTCACGGCTTTTCATGCGTCCATGAGGCAATTCAACCATTCCATAACTTAAATGATAGATACCTTCGGCATAAGGTTTATGCATGCGTTTGCAAATTAATTGCAATACTTTAAAATGGTAATCTTGTTCATTTCCTACCACATACACCGAGCGTTCACAATCAAAATCTTTGTATTTTAATTCAGCAGTTCCAATGTCTTGCGTAATATAAACCGAAGTTCCATCGCCACGAAGCAATAGTTTTTGGTCTAAACCAT
>JBMOGB010000286.1:0-5163 GCA_049318585.1 Bacteroidia bacterium
TTGTTTCATTAAACCCAACAATTACTTGGTCGTTAATTTCTATCAACGGACGTTTGATAGCAGAAGTATTTACTTTGATAATATCAAAAGCTGTAGCTGGATTTTGAATGGCAACTTTTTGTTCATCAGTCAATTTTTTATAGGTAGTTCCTTGCTTGTTTACAATTTGTTCTAATGGTAATTTTTCAAGCCAATAATTAAATTTATCTTCCAATAATATTTTTTTTTTGTAATCGAAGAATAAGTATTCAATGCTGTTATTGTTTAACCAAGTAAAAGCTTTTTTCATGGTATCGCAGCTTTTTATTCCATATATTTTCATTTTTTTCTTTCCTTAATTAGTCGTTCTGTAACTTCTTCTATCAATAAGCCTGCTCTTAGTGTCATGCGGGTTTGATAAGTTTTTTCGTTTAACTTGTACTGCGTACAATTACTTGATGTTGTTGCTGAAAATAAAACAGAATCATTCTGCATAAATATCAATCCACCTTTTGGAGCACAACCCAGTTTTTTATCTTGTCGGCCATTCATTAATTCCTTAAAAGTTATGATGGTGCTTTTATCTTGGGTAAATGTTGTAAAAGTATCTCTGTTTTGATATGCTTCAATGATTACTTTATTGCAGTTTTTAAGTTTAGTATTAAGCAATGCTTTTACCTCGTCCTCATTGCCCGAAGAGCAAGAAAACAAAAACAAGATGGTGATGTAATAAATGTATTTCATAATTTTATTTGTTCGCCACAGATTTACACAGATTTCTTTAAAGCACTGTAACTGTATTTTATTTATTTTTTTATAGCCGTTGTTGTGTCTCCTGACCAACAACTTTTTTTGCCCGCAGATTTCACAGATTTTCGCAGATTTTTTTTTGTTTTACTCGTCATTGCGAGGAACAAAGCAATCTGTTTGTTTTTTAGAGATTGCCACGCTACGCTCACAATAACGTAATTTTTATAGCCATTGTTGTATCACCTGACCAACAACTTTTTTTGCCCGCAGATTTCACTGATTTCCGCAGATTTTTTTTTGTTTTACTCGTCATTGCGAGGCACGAAGCAATCTGTTTGTTTGAGATTGCCGCGCTACGCTCGCAATGACGTATTTTTACTGCCGTTGTTGTGTCTCCCGACCAACAACTTTTTTGCCCACTGATTACGCAGATTTTCGCAGATCATTCCGTTTATTTTCCTGCGTTATTCAGCGCTATCTGCGAGAAACCTTTTTCGAATTTCGTATTTTTTTATTCGAATTTAAATTAACGTGTTTTTTCAATTCTCCATAAATCATAATAGAATTGATAATTTCAGTATTGTCGTCTCTAATATTAATCAACACACATTCAAAGTCATTGTTTGGTTTTTGAGTCAAATATAAATTTTTCTTGTTGCCATATTGTTTGCATGTATCGTGTTTGGTTTGATTACAATATTTGTAAGTAATAATGCTATTCGATTTTGGCTCATATCTGGTGAATGACAACGTGTCCCAAGTAAATAAATTGGGTTGTTTTTTTATCAATAAACTATCGTTTGGAACAATGGCTACATTGCACCAAACTATTCGCTGCGCTTGAGATTTATTCAAGACAAACAGAGTGAAAATTGTTATAATGAGTAATTTGAAATTCATATTTTTTTTTATTCCTTAATTCGTTTCGACAAGCTCAACGACCGCGGTCATTGAGCTTGTCGAAATGTTTTTCATTGAGTATATTGTTCAACATTCTCTGTCACCCTGAGCGAAGTCCGATAGCTATCGGACGAAGGGCAACAATTAACATTACAATGAAGCCAAAACATCTTTAATGGTATCGTCAATTATTTTAGCTGGGTTTTTGCTAAATACATTGTCAATTCTATTGGCCACAATACAATTTACAGAAATTGCTTGATGATCTAAAACAGTTGCCAAGCCATAAATAGCAGAGGTTTCCATTTCAAAGTTAGTTACCTTTTTGCCACCAACATTTAAATTAGTTAGTTTGTTAATCAAGTCAACACTGATTCCTTTTGCTTTTAAAAATCTTCCTTGTGGCGCATAAAATCCGCAACAAGTAGCAGTAATTCCTTTTATATAATTTGGATTCAATTGGTTGATTAAATCAGTGCTTCCATTTTCAATATATGGATACAAAAATTCGTAACCCAATTGTGCTTTTATTGATTGTTCTAATTCGGTATTTCCTTTTCTATTATAAAAATGCATTACACTATCAAGACCAAGTCCTAGCTCACTGATCACCACTGAATCAACAGGAATATTTGATTGTAATGAACCAGAAGTTCCTATGCGAATGATGTTTAAAGCGGTATGTTTTTTTTTGATTTCGCGGGTTGTTAAATCCACATTCACCAAAGCATCTAATTCATTCATACAAATGTCAATATTGTCGGTTCCAATTCCTGTACTTAATACTGAAACTCGTTTGGTTCCTACATAACCTGTATGTGTAAAAAACTCTCTTTTATGTTTTTTTATTTCAATTTTGTCAAAGTATTTACTCACTTCATGAACTCTGTCTTGATCGCCAACAATGATGATGGTATTTGCTATATCTTCGGGTAATAAATGTAAATGATAAATAGAGCCATCGCTATTTAAAATCAATTCACTTTCTGGTATTTGAGTTTCCATTTTTTTATCATGATTACAAGGTTCGAAATTAGTTATTTTAGCCACAGATTACCTAGATTTACAAGAATTTTTTATCATCAAAAACCCTTTACCCCTTTTGTTTGTTACTTGTTATAAAATTGAATAACAGAAAACCATATTTTATTATTTAATTGCAACAGAATAAATTTTACAACTAAACAATTCCCATGGTGTTGGGACGATATTATATTAATGAAAATTACCTTTTTAGGTGCCGCCCGACAAGTTACGGGAAGCATGCACCTTGTTACTTTACAAAGCGGTTATAACATACTTATTGATTGCGGAATGGATTACGAATTGAAACGCAATCCAACTTATAAAGAAGACATTTTTCCATTTAACGCTGCCGATATTGATGCAGTAATTTTAACTCACGCACATATTGATCATTCCGGAAATTTACCCAGTTTGGTTCATCAAGGTTTTAGGGGAAATATTATTTGTACACCTGCTACTGCTGAGTTAACAGAGTTTTTGTTGTATGATAGTGCCAATATTCAGTTAATGGAATATCGCAAAGCATTGGGAACTGCAAAGAAGACCAAGAGAAATAATGTAGCCAAACCATTATATTTATCATCACAAGTTAAAGACACAGTAAACCAATTTGTTTTGGTTAACTTCAATGAACCATTTACCATTCACAAAGAAGCAAAAATTACTTTAATAGAAGCTGGACATTTGTTGGGCGCTGCTTCTGTAAAAATGGAAGTGGAAGAAAATGGAAAACGCAAGACATTAGGTTTTACTGGCGATTTGGGCAGAAGTAATTCTAAACTAATTAATGATGCGACCATTATGAGTGGCATTGATACATTGGTTACGGAATGCACTTATGGTGGACGAAAACATAAGATTACTCAATCGGCTGAAGAGGAAATGTTGCATTATATTACCACTACTTGTATTGATATACGAGGCCGATTAATCATTCCAGCTTTCAGTGTTGGACGCACGCAATCCATTGTTTTTACAATTCATCAGCTAAAGCGCAAAGGGTTAATTCCTCATATAAAAATATTTGTTGATAGTCCTTTGGCTATAAGAAGTACTCATGTTTACGAAAAACATTCGGCACTTTTGAATCCAGAAGCGGCACAATTTCAAAAGGAATTTGGTGCACTGTTGGAACATAACGACATTGAATATTTAGAAGATACTAGGCATCACGAAGCCTTGATGTATTATAGCGATCCTTGCGTTATAATTTCGGCTGCGGGCATGGTTGAAGGTGGGAGAATTCAGGAGCATGTAAGTAATAATATTGAAAATCCGTATTCTACTATTTTGATATCTGGCTTTTGTGCAGAAGGAACTTTTGGACATCGTCTGCTAAATGGACAATCAACCATTAGCATAAAAAATAAAACCAAACGTGTGTTAGCAAAAATTGCAAGCACTGATATTTTTAGCTCACATCCTGATGTCGATGAAATTTATAATTATATTTATCAAACCAATCAAAATGGATGTAAAAAAGTATTTTTGGTACATGGCGATGAAACACAAATGAACTTAATGAATGAGCGTTTGAGTTTGGTTGGCATCAGAGCAGAAATGCCCGAACAAGGTCAGGTTTTTGATTTGTAGATTGTTAAATTCGAAAATGAATGAATACTTAC
This sequence comes from Bacteroidia bacterium, assembly GCA_049318585.1. GTDB lineage: Bacteria > Bacteroidota > Bacteroidia > UKL13-3 > UKL13-3 > JAAFJM01. The sequence goes on from JBMOGB010000286.1 coordinate 4,281, forward strand.
TTTGTTTATATACTTAAATGTTCAGACGATTCATTTTATATTGGAGTTACAAACAATTTGGAAATCAGATTAAGTCAACACGAATCTGGGCTTGATATTTATGCATTTACATACAATAAAAGGCCATTAGTTTTAGTTTACCAAGAATCTTACAGTGATATAAACCAAGCAATTTTAAGAGAAAAACAATTAAAAGGCTGGTCAAGAAAAAAGAAGGAAGCGTTGATTGATGGTGATTTAGAATTATTGAAAGTGTTATCCAAAAATAATCAATAAAATATAAATTCATAAATAACAACTTTCACATTAAACCCAATGTCACCCTGAGCCTGCCGAAGGGTCGTGTATGGATTCGGCAAGCTCACCATGACATTAAGCATTTTAAGAAATAAGTAGCAGACACTTTGTTTACTAAACAACTTTCGCCCTAAACGCAATGTCACCCTGAGCCTGCCGAAGGGTCGTGTATGGTCTTCGGCAAGCTCAGACTGACAAAAAAATCAAGCTCACCATGACATTAAACATTTTGGAATTTTATGTTTTCTATTTACCCATGAGTTACAAATCTTTTTCTATTTTTGTTTCAATATTTTTTCAATGAAAAACCGTTTTTATTTATTCTTTTTTCTTGTTGTTTTTGCGTTGCAATTAAATGCGCAAGACAGCTATTATTTTGTTTCTTTTAAACAAAAAGATTCTACCAATTTTGCATCATTAAATCCTGAAAATTACATTTCTCGTAAATGTGTTTACAGAAGGTCGAAGTTTCATTTGCCAATAATTACCGTGAATGATTTACCAGTAAATCAAAAAAATATTGATGCGGTTTTGCCTTATGTGAGTAGTTATTTGTATCCTTTAAAGTGGTTCAATGGCATTATAG
>JBMOGB010000287.1:0-5155 GCA_049318585.1 Bacteroidia bacterium
GGAATTGTAAAAGTTCAACATTTTAAAAAAATAACCTATCAAAACATTTATCCATTTATTGATGTAGAATTTATTTTTAACCAAGAAAATTCAGATCAACCTTTTAAATACAATTTCATTATTCATCCAGGTGGAAATATAAATCAAATAAAGTTGAAATATGATGGAGCACTCAAAACTTCCTTAAATAATGATGGCAGTGTTTTACTAAAAACAAATATTGGACTTATTGAAGAGAAAGTGCCTTACAGTTATATTTACAATGAACTTTCAGCAACAAAAACAGCACATGTTGTTGATGTAAAGTTTAAAAGTGATGGTGAAGAAAACCATGAAATTAGAAATGTTTATGGATTTGAAAATATAAATTATGATCACAGAAAAACATTGGTAATTGACCCAACTCCTTGGGCCACTTATTTTGGTTCCGATAAAGATGAACAAGGATATGATATTGTTACGGATTCTACAGGAAATGTATTAATTATTGGAAGAACTACTTCAACTCATAGTATTGCAACAAATGGCGCTTTTCAAACAGTATTTGGGAGTTTAACTATGCCTGGTAGTGATGCTTTTATTTTAAAAATGAACGCTAGTGGTAATAGAATTTGGTCAACTTTTTTTGGTGGAAGTGGAGAAGAATTAGGACAAGGTATTTCAACAAATAATCTGAACGAAATTGTAATTTGTGGAGTTACCTATTCATATAATATGTTTACCACAGTTGGTGCTTTCAAAACAACGTATAGTTCGAGTTTATCGCCACCACCAACTTCTGAAATGTTTTTGGCAAAATTTAACCAAGGAGGATTTATTCAATGGTCAACTTTTTTTGGAGGAGTTGGTAATGAAACAGGAGGCAAAGTTAAATTTGATTATGCTGGTAATATTTGTTTTGTTGGAACTACTGAATCATATAATTTAATTGCTTCAAATGGCGCCTTTAAAACTATAAATAATGGTGGAACAAAAGATGCATTCATTGCTAAATTTGATACATATGGTAACAGATTGTGGTCAACATTCTATGGTGGTGACTCCTACGATACGGGCAATGATATTTCAATAGATAAATGGAACAATATTTTTTTATTTGGTACCACGAATTCGAGCAGTAATATAGCAACCACATCTGTTCACAAACCAACTTTAGGTATTAGTGGTTATGATGCTTTTATTGTAAAGTTCAATGAGTATGGACAAAGGCAATTTGGTTCTTATTTTGGAGGAAATAATACTGAAATTGGTAATTCAATAACTGTAAGTGATAGTGGTTACATATATATTGCTGGAACTACTTTTTCTAACTTAAACCTAGCAACAGTAGGAGCCTTTCAAACAGTTTCATCACCGTTAGTTAGTGCACTTGGTGATGGATTTATAGCAAAATTGGACAGTAATTGCATGTTATTATGGTCAACTTATTATGGCGATTCCATAGAAGATGTTATCAATGAAGTTGTAGTTAATAAAAAGGGAAATATTTATTTAATTGGAACAACTAATTCAAGAGCTGTTTTTGCTTCCAATATAGCACATCAACAAAATAGTGGCGGTGCTCACGATGTGTTTGTAGCCAATTTTGATAATAATGGCAATAGATTATGGGGAACTTTCTATGGTGGAACAGGCAGTGATTATGGTTATGGAATATGGGAAGATAAAGAAGAATATATTTATTTTACAGGATCAACTGGCTCTTCAAATGGAATAGCTACTAATGGAGCATTTAACTCAGTTCCTAACTTTGGTACAAATGCTTTTGTTGCAAAATTTTCGAATAATGGTGCGCTAAAAACCATACAAAATAATTCATTTATGGATTATCAGTTTATTTTCAAAAATTCAATGGCGGATTCCATGATTGGTTCAACACCTACTGATGGATATGGAGCTTTTACTTATAAATGGATAAGTTCGGAAAAGGGAAGAGATTCAATTTACACTGATGCAAGTGGCGTAAATAATTTAAAAGATTATTTACCTGGAATAGTAAACAAAACAACTTGGTACAAGCGAATAGTTTATTCAAGAGTATCAATAGATACTTCAAGTGCAAAAGCAGTTTTTACATACGATACGCTATCAAACAATAAAATATTTGCTCAATCAACTGTTTGTAATGGAGCAAAAGCATTTGTAAAAGGCGATAATGTAATGGGTGGATTTGGACTTTCATATAAATGGCTTATTTCAACAGTAGATTCAATTAGCGGATTCACAATCGCATCAGGTTTAAATACTGGCGTTGATTATATTTTTGTTCCATCTGCAAACAAAGTATGGTTAAAAAGAGTGGCTTATTCTTTAAATAAAAGTGATACCTCAAATACAGTAAGCATTACTGTTATTAATGCTCCTCATCCCAAAATTGGTTATTTTATAAACAATATTAGTCAGTGTTTAAGTAATAATCATTTTGTATTTACTGATACTTCAACAGTTAATAGCGGCACTTTAACCAGAAAATGGTTTTCCAATGACAGCATTTTTGAGACATCAAACAATGTTTTAAATAAAAATTTTGTAAAAGCTGGATTGTATATTTTGAAATTAGTGATAGAAACTAATTTAGGTTGTAAAGACTCTCTAAACGATATTTTTGCAATTACCCTGCATCAAACAAATGTTTCGTTCGATATCAATCAAAAAATACAATGTAAACAAAATGAGTTTTTGTTTTCTGACAATACAGTTTTAGACAGTTCAGGGCATGAAGTTTACTTCAGGTATTGGCATTTGGGCAATGGTGAAATAGATAGTTCAAATTTTTCTAATATTAAAAAAACTTACCAACCAGGAAATTATACGGTAAAATTATTTACAAAAACATACTTTGGTTGTATTGATTCTTTTGAGCAATCAATTAGTGTAAGTAGTTTTGATAAGCCTATTGTAGGTTTTATAAATAATATTCAAAATCAATGTTTGAACAATAATAGTTTTAGTTTTATTGATACATCAATTTCATTAGTATCATCAATAATTAGAGAATGGAGTTTTGGTGACTCCACATTTTCTGCTGATTCAATTAACCTAAAAAGATATCAAAATGATGGGAACTTCATTGTAAAACTTAAAGTAACCAATGGTAATAATTGTGCTGATTCTATAACAAAACAAATTCAAGTTTATCAATTACCAAAGCCATTAATAGCAATCAATAATAGCGAGCAATGTTTGATTGGAAATAACTTTATTTTCAAAGATACTTCTGGTTTAAACTACTCAGTTTATTGGGATTTAGGCGATTCAACTAACAGAGATAGTATAATTGTAAACAAAATATATAATAAAGCTGGAAAGTATGAAATAAAATTATTTACCACCGATAGCAATAATTGTAAAGATACTTTGATAAAAAACATTGAAGTATTTAAAACACCAATAAAACCAATCATTACTAAAATTTCTAACACTGAGTTAAGTTGTACATTGGCAAATTATTACCAATGGCATTTAAATGATACATTATTATTGAATAAAAACACACAAAACATTCAAATTAATAAAAATGGAAAATATACAGTTCAAAATACAGATTCAAATGGTTGTTTTAGCTTTTCCGATTCTTTAATTGTCAGAACTGTGAGTGTTGTTGAATTGGATAATAATAAAGTAATAAGTGTTTATCCTAATCCATTTTCCGATGTTTTAGAGATTGATTTAAAAGGATTTTATCATCAATCGATATTCATTCAATTATCTGATGTTTTAGGTAAAAATATTTTCACTGAAAATATCAAACCAAATTCAAGTAATACTTATTCATTAAACACCAGTAGTTTTCAGCTTACAAAAGGAATCTATATTTTAAAAGTAAACAATGATTTCTTTAAAGTAATAAAAGAATAAACATGCGCGCAATTATTCTAAGAGTTACTCAATCACAAGTTCAAATTGATAACAAACTATTTTCTGAAATTGGAAATGGTTTATTGTTTTATTAGGAATTGAATTTAGTATGTTGCATTTAATTATGTTTGTTTTGTTCAAGTTAGATTTATAAATTTGTTATATGATTCATACAATTGAAATAGATGATAATACAGAATTGGGTAAGAAAGCATTAACTTTATTATCGGATTTGGGAATTGAAATTTCAGATGAAAAAGAATTGAATCCTTACATAAAAAAAGCTTTGGATGTAAGTTTAGAACAATCTTTCAATGGCAATTTATACAGCAATGATGAGGTGATTAAACGAACCAAAGAATGGCTGAATTCGAAATAAAATGGAACGATAAAGCTGAAGAAAGTCTAAGGCAAATTTTAGAATTCTACTTGGTTCAAAATGGTTCAGCCGAATATAGTTTAAAACTTCATGATGAAATAATAGTTGGAATTGAAGTTTTAAAAAAGTTTCCTAAAGCAGGTAAACAAATTAATTACAAAGATATTTATGAGTTGGTATTTGCACGGAATTCTGTTTTTTATAGGATAGAACAAAGTACAATATTTATACTTTTAGTTTGGGACAATAGACAAAATCCTGAAAAGCTATCAAAAAACTTTTTATAAAATTACATGCGCGCAATTGTCCAAAGAGTAACACAAGCACAAGTTCAAATTGATAATAAATTATTTTCGGAAATAGGAAATGGTTTATTGGTTTTATTAGGAATTGAAGATGCTGATTTCGATGAAGACCTCAATTGGTTGGCTCAAAAAATAGTAAATCTTCGTGTATTTAACGATGAAAATGGTATGATGAATATTTCACTTCTTGATGCCAATTTCGATATTTTATTGGTGAGTCAATTTACCCTTTTTGCATCTACAAAAAAAGGAAACCGACCTTCTTATATCAAAGCAAGCAGACCTGAATTTGCTATTCCTTTGTACGAAAAAATGATTGCAAAACTGGAAGAACTATTAGGCAAAAAAATAGCCACAGGATCATTTGGTGCCGATATGCAAATCAGTTTAACCAATAATGGTCCTGTGACAATTATGATTGATAGTAAATTGAAGGAGTAGTTGATAGTTTATAGACCATAGTCAATTGTCCATGGTCTATGGTCCATCGTCTATTAGCTATTTACCAAACTCAACAAACTTTCGAACATGGTACGTCCGTCAGTGTTGTAAATGTCGGCATCTACAGCGCGTTCAGGGTGAGGCATCATGCCAAACACATTGCGGTTTTTGT
>JBMOGB010000288.1:0-5149 GCA_049318585.1 Bacteroidia bacterium
CGGTTTGGCAAGCATGAATAACAGTTGAGTGATCTCTTCCACCAAAATGCATTCCAATGGTTTTTAACGATGATTTTGTTAAATCTTTAGCATAATACATGCTTATTTGACGAGCTTGAACTATTTCACGTTTTCTAGTTTTCGATTTTACTTGTTCTACCGGAATTGTAAAATAATCGCACACCAATTTTTGAATAAATTCAATAGATATTTCGCGGGTATTATTTTTCACAAAGTTTTTCAAAATTTGCTTCGCTAAATCAAGTGTAACTTCTTTTTTGTTCAATGAAGATTGAGCCAACAAGCTAACTAAAGCACCTTGTAATTCACGAACGTTGGTGTTAATATTATGTGCTACATACTCTACTACATCGCGGTGCAAATTAATGCCATCGTTGTACATCATATGTTCTAAAATGGCCAAACGAGTTTCAAAATCTGGAGATTGAATATCGGCTGAAAGGCCCCATTTGAAACGACTTAACAAGCGTTCGTCCATTCCTTTTAAATCCTTAGGCGCTCTATCGCTAGTTAAAATTAACTGCTTACCTTGTTGGTGTAAATGATTGAAAATAGTAAAGAAAATTTCTTGTGTTTTTTGTTTGTTTTCTAAAAACTGAACATCATCAACAATAAGTACATCTACTTGTTGGTAGTAATTTAAAAAGTCTTGGTTAGAGTTATTTCTAATCGCTTCTACAAATTGATTAGTAAATTTTTCTATTGGCACATACAATACAATTTTATTTTTATTGTTTTGTTTTACCATATTTCCAATGGCGTGAACCAAATGGGTTTTTCCCATTCCTGTTTCTCCAAAAAACATTAAAGGATTAAATGCAGTTCCTCCTGGTTTTGAAGCTACAGCCATACCAGCCGCTCTTGCCAAACGGTTGTTATCGCCTTCAATATAATTATCAAAATTTAAGTTATGGTTTAAATTTGCATCAATATTTACTTTTTTTAAACCCGGAATAACAAAAGGATTTTTTATATTGGTATTTAAAGCTGAACCTAAACCAGCTTCCTGTGAATCCATTTTTGAGCTTTGACTTCCAGGTAAATTTACTATATATGGATTTGAATTTGATGTGCCATTTTCTACTATAATATTATATTCTAATCGGCTTCCAGTTCCTAATATTTGCTTTAAAGTTTTTTTCAATAAACTTACATAATGTTCTTCCAACCACTCATAAAAAAACTGACTAGGTACTTGTATTGTCAAAATTTTATTGTCTAACTTTATTGATTTAATTGGCTCAAACCAAGTTCTAAAGCTTTGAGGATTCACATTATCTTGAATCAATTTCAAGCAATTATTCCACACTGTTTCACACGACTGTTCACTCATAATATTGTACTTTTTTCTGACTGTAAAAGTGTGTGAAAAACTTTACACTGCAAAGTTTTTTTCAACATTATTATTCGAAATAGTAAACAAATTTTTTTTGGTGCTGATTAGTAGGCACAAATATTTTTTCGTTATTTTTTTGTTGTATAATTGATACCAATTTGTTTGTAAAATGTGTGTTGCTTGCTAATGTTATATTCATTCGAATGATGAAAATCAAATACTTGTAAAGTCAGGCCTAGCAAAGGTTTTCAACATTATATGCTTGTACCAACAATATCAACATTTTCGGATGTGTGAATAAAATCGTTAGTTAATTGTGAGTTAAAAGTGAAATCTATTTTACCTAAATTCAGTCCAGCCCAACCCACTTGATTTACAATAATATTTTTACCCAAAGCATTTTTTACAATGGTTGGTTCTTTTAAGAATGTGTGCGTATGTCCGCCAATAATTAAATCGACAAATTTGGTTTGTGGAGCTAAGGTCAAATCGTTTATTTTTTTGTCTTTATAACTATAACCCAAATGCGAAAGGCAGATAACTAAATCGCATTTTTTTTCTTGTTTTAAATAAGCAGCTACTTTATTGAGTTTTTCTACTGGATCATTGTATTTTATTCTACCATATAATTTTTCTGGAACCAATCCATTTAGCTCAATTCCAATTCCGGTAACACCAATTTTTAAACCACCTTTTTTATAAATTTTATAAGGTAAAACCTTATTTTCAATTAAGGTATCGGTAAAATCGTAATTACAGTTTACAAAATCGAAAATAGCATGAGGCATTTGTTTAAATAAACCTTCTATTCCATTGTCAAAATCGTGGTTACCAAGTGTTACACAGTCGTAACCCATTTGGCTCATCAATTTATATTCTAACTCACCACCATAAAAATTAAAGTAAGGTGTTCCTTGAAAAATATCTCCAGCATCTAATAATAATACATGCTCATTTTCTTTTCTGTATTTATTTATTAGAGCAGCTCTAAACTCTGCGCCACCCATTCCAGCGTTGTTCTTATCGGTTTTATCAAATGGTTCAATTCTACTATGCCAATCGTTGGTATGTAAAACACAAAGTTTGGTTTCCTTATTACTTGCCGCCAAATGACTAATAGGCGAAGCAACTAAAGCAGCACCCGCCAATAAAACACCAGAGTCTTTTAAAAATTTACGCCTGTTTTGCTTACTTAATTCTTCCATCTAAAATTGTATTTATTGGTTGTGAATTTCTTCCTCTATCTCTTAAATGTTGTACCAAAGCATCACGAACCATTAAGTGGAGCGAAGTGATTGATTTTGCATATTTCATTGGTTCAGTTTTATCGCCTCCGCTTGCCACGTAATCGTTGGTAACAATATAATAAACCCTACTTTCATCAAATGGTTGACCACTAATGGTAATATTCACTGCTTTATTGTTTTCAATATCAAAACGTAGTTCTTTAGAGCAAGGAGCACCATTGTTTTGTGCCATTAAATCAAAAAGCTGTTTGCAATATTTACCTTCTAAAGTCACTACCACTAATTCATTATCGAAAGGAGCTAGTTCATAAATTTTACCAACAGTTATATTGCCTTTCCCAATACTTCCAACGCGCAAACCACCATTATTGTAAACGCAAAAATCAGGGTGAATATTGGGTTTAACCATCAATGCTAAATAGATAAAACTAGAGGCCATTAATTCATCACAAACAAAATTTCCCAAAGTACCTTCAGGCAAATCTTTTTTCAAGTCTTGGTTATTATAACACAACACTTCACTCATCAAACTATCTAATTTAATTTTATAAGGAGCAATGGTGTTAAAAGTTTTCGCATCATGTAGTTGAAGCGAATCTTTGTTTATTTTTATGTTTTGGGTTTGAGTATTGGTAAGTGTTAGTTTTGGGGTACAAGCACTAAAACTCAAGGCTAATAATAGCGGTATAAAAAATTTATTTTTCACTTTTCAAATATAATTAAATGGTGTTGATGATATAATATTTGTCTGTTAAATAATGATTGTTTTTTTTGATGGTGAAATGTATTGGTAAAAGAGTGGAAAATAATTTTACATTGTTTCATACGAAATCCACTCTTCATTATTTTCATTACAAGAAATACATGCTAGCTTTATTGTAATCCAAGAAAATCCTTCTGCCCAATCATTTTTATCAAATTCATCTCCAGCCTCTTCTATAAAATCATCTTGTCCTTGCGATTGAATTGATACAATCATCGAATGATTTGTGCTAAAGCAATTTTTACAGTTCCAATTTTTAGTTTCTGGTCTTGCAATGCTTTTAGAGATTTCGCAACATACAAATCCATTCCAACCATGAAAATCATTGTCAAAAATCAAATGCTCCTTGTTGCATCTGTTACATTTAACGCTAACTATCAAATAATAATTATCGTCAATTTCGGCTAATCTAATAACTTTATTTGTTTCATACTCCGAATCATCTCCTACCAATTTTATTTTGAAATCCAAAGAACCACAGTTACAAACTATTTCCCCAATAACTTCATATTCATTGTTGTTACCAATTGGTTTTAAAATTTCTTTCAAATGTTTTGGTATCGGTAATTTATTCATTTCTTGTTTTATAATCCGTTAAAATATTCAGCCAAATACTTGCCCATGCTGAAATTGGCTTGGAGTAAATATCCGCCAGTTGGTGCATCCCAATCCAGCATTTCGCCCATACAAAAAGTGTTAGGCATTTTATTCAATTCCAAATTGGTTTTTACTTCGCTTAACGCAATGCCACCAACTGTTGAAATGGCTTCATCAATAGGCGCAGTTCCAATAATTTTTATGGGCAATTTCTTGATATTTTCAGCTAAAATTTCTGCAGATAAAAAGTCTTCCTTGCTTAAAATTGCTTTGAGCAACGCCACTTGTGTAGCATTTACATTTAAGTCGAACTTCAATATTTCAGAAACCGATTTAGAATGATTGCTCAATATTTTTTCAATAGCACCCAAGTGCAATGTTGGTTTAAAATCAATATAAACAGTAGCTTCGTTTTTGTCTTTTAGTTGTGTTCTTATTTTATTGCTTAACGCGTAAATGGCGCCACCTTCCAAACCCAATTTGGTAATGGTTAACTCGCCTTTTTTAGTTAAACTTCCACAAGTAATGGCTATATTTTTCAAATATTGTCCTTCACAAGTTGCTATAAATTCTGCTGGCCAAGTTATTTCAAAAGCACAATTTGAAGCTTGAAAAGGAATGGTTCTAATACCTTTTTGGGCAAATAAAGGCAACCAAGTTCCATCGGAACCGGTAATTTTCCAACTTGCACCACCTAATGCAAACACAGTAAAATCGGGTTTTACCACTATTTCGGTATTTTGATTGTTGAACAATAAATCATTGTTTTCGTTCCAACCTAACCAACTATGTTGCGTTGCTATTTTCACTCCATTTTTTTCAACTAAAGCCAAAATAGCATTTAACACTTCTATGGGTTTGATATCTTTTAAAGGAAAAACACGTTTGCTCGAACCAACATAAGTTTCAATTCCTATGTCCCAAAACCAATTGTTTAAATCAGTATTATTAAATGCTTGGAAATAGGGTTTTATAAAACTAGCAGGCGTATATCGGGCTAAAAAATCGTTACTATGTTCCGAGTGAGTTAAGTTTAATCCACCATCGCCAGCTACTAAAAACTTACGACCTAAAGTGAGGTTTTTTTCATAAATAGTTATATCGTAAAGCTGCGTGTTTATTTGCGTTGCCAGCATTAATGCCGATGGTCCACCACCAATTATTGCAATACTTTTTTTAGTCATT
>JBMOGB010000289.1:0-5146 GCA_049318585.1 Bacteroidia bacterium
ACAATCTTTCACAATTTCAATTTTCTCAGAACTACGCTTTCTTTTGGGATCAGTTAGAAAAATCAAATTTGTTTTTACAGGAAATCATTGAAACAAAAGATAAACCACTGGACGACAAAAAAGTTGAGTGGTTATTCAAAAACCCAATTGGTGATGGTGGTCAATGGACTGGTGTAGTTAATATCACACAAAAATATGGCTTGGTTCCATCGGAAATAATGCCTGAAACAAAAAATGCTGATAACACAAGCGTAATGTCTTCTATGTTAAGCTATAAACTTCGAGAAAGTGGTGTGCAATTAAGAGAAATGGTAGGTAAAAATATGAAACCTGAAAACTTGGAAAGTAAGAAAAAAGAAGTACTTGCTGAAATTTACAAAATCTTAGTTTACTGCTTAGGCGAACCACCTGCTGAATTTAACTGGCGTTATAAAACTACCGATGGAAAAGTAAGCGAACTAAAAAAATACACACCACTCTCTTTCTATAAAGATTTTGTAAGTGTAGATTTAAATAATTATGTAATGTTTATGAACGATCCGTCACGTCCATTTTATAAGCTTTATGAAATTGAAAATGACCGCCATACTTATGAAGGTAATAATTGGAAATACATAAATTTACCGATAGAAGATATTAAAAAAATCGCAATAGCTTCAATACTTGACACAAATGCCCTGTATTTTTCTTGTGATGTAGGCAAACAATTAAATGGAGATAAAGGCTTGTTGGATATTAATAATTATGATTTTGAAAGTTTGTTTGGTGTGAAATTCGGAATGAATAAAAAACAAAGAATCCAAACCTTTGAAAGTGGTTCTTCGCATGGAATGACTTTAGTAGCAGTAGATTTGGCAAACGAAAAACCTATAAAATGGTTGTTGGAGAATAGTTGGGGTAGTAGTTATGGTTTTGAAGGACATTTGATTATGACAGATAAATGGTTTGAAGAATATATGTTTCGTTTGGTAGCAAACAAAAAATATGTTTCTCAGGAAACTTTAAAAATATTAGAGCAAAAACCAACAATATTACCTCCTTGGGATCCAATGTTTGCCAATGAAGAATAAAATATATCAATGTTTTAAAAATTATACAATTAAATTATGCCAGATTTCCAACAGAGAATGGACTCATTCAGAGAAACAAGAAATACGCTTGGGGTAACAATTCACGATTGGCTTATTAGAATTGGATTTGATGAAAATAGCGCATTGCTTCTAAAAGGAGCTATTATTGTAATCGGTTTATTTATTTTAAGTTATATAGTTCTTTTTATTTCAAAAAAAATAATCGTAAAAGTTTTACATGAAATTGCTAAGCGCACCGAAACTACTTGGGACGATATAATGGTAGAACGTGGAGTATTTCAACGTTTAGCTTACCTTGCACCTGCTATTTTAATCCATTCGTTGATGCCTAATATGTTGCACGACTACGAAGCATGGGTTTTGATTTTGCAAGGTATTCTTAAAATTTATATGGTGTTGATAGTAATTATGGTGTTGGACGCTTTTTTTTATGCGTTGATAGAAATCTATCAAAACTATGAAATATCAAAGTTTAAACCTATAAAAGGCTATATTCAGATAATGAAAATTATCATTTATCTGATTGGTGGTATTATCATCATTTCAATACTTATAAATAAATCACCTATATATTTATTAACAGGTTTAGGTGCAATATCTGCAGTATTAATGTTGATTTTTAAAGATACTTTATTAGGTTTTGTAGCAAGTATTCAACTTTCAAGCAATGATATGCTTCGTCCTGGTGATTGGATTACAATAAACAAATTTGGTGCAGATGGAACGGTTATGGATATTAATCTTACAACAGTTAAAATTGAAAATTTTGATAAAACAATTACAACAGTTCCTACATATACTTTAATTTCAGATGCTTTTCAAAATTGGAGAGGCATGGAAGAATCAGGCGTTCGAAGGATAAAACGTTCTATAATCATAAACATGAGTAGCATTAAGTTTTGTACGCCTGAAATGTTGGCTAAGTTCAATAAAATGAAACTTATCGAAAATTACATTAAAGAAACTCAGCAAGCTCTTGAACTGTATAATATTGAAAATAAAACTGATGATAGTCAAATTGTAAATGGTAAACGACAAACCAATTTGGGTGTTCTGAGAGCTTATATTCAAGCATATTTACAAAGTAATCCAGATTTGTCGAAGGAAAATTCGCTAATTGTTCGTCAACTACAGCCTACCGAAAAGGGTTTGCCAATAGAAATTTATGCTTTTAGCACTATTTTGGAATGGGGGAAATATGAAGATTTAATGGCTGATATTTTTGATCACATCTTGGCTGTAGTCCCTGAATTTGAATTACAGATTTTTCAAAATCCGAGCGGATCTGATTTTAAAAACTTGGTAAATGTACAGGGATAAAAAGTACTTGGAATAATTGGAGTGCCTTGAGTACTTATAGTTTTAAAAAGTATTTTGAAGATTATTATTCACAATGCAAGTAGTTCAATGTTTTTCATTATGAAATTTTAGTACTTTTGCAGTAACAATAGGGTTGTTAACTCAGTTGGTTTAGAGTGCCACCTTGACAGGGTGGAAGTCACAAGTTCGAGTCTTGTACAGCCCACAAAATCAGAATAAAAACGCTATTATATTTCATTATCCAATATTTTTTTCGAACGTAATTCTTTCTTTCGGGAAGCATATTTTTTCGTAATTAATCTTCTTTTTACTGAGGCAAAAGTGGGCTGGCTGGCTTTACGTACCGTATGTTTTTTGAGTGCTTTCAGCAAAATTTCATAAAAATATCCTTCGGCTAATTGTTTGTTTGCAAGCTGACTTCGACTTTCCTGTACTATTATTTGCAAATAGCCATCCGCATTTATTCTTTGTTTCAAACGGCTTTTTATCAATACCTTTTCTTCATCACTCAACAAACTAGAATTTTCAACATGAAAACGCAACTCTACTTTGGTTTCAGTTTTGTTTACATTTTGTCCACCCGGTCCACTGCTACGAGAAGTTTGAAAAAAATATTCTTGCTCAAAATGCCGATACATCAAGTATTTTATAGCTTCGTTATGTGGAGGTGCTTTTAGTTTCATGGGTTTTAGATGTTGACTGATTATAGCGTCAAATCAGCAGCAAAGTTACTTAAAAATCAATTATATCGTTTAATCAACAAATCATTGATTAGTGCAAACGCTTTCCCATTATTTTAATACTATAATTATCAAATGAATAACTTTGCTAAAAAATATGAAAATATTTGGCAGAAAATAAAGTTATTAGTTATAAAATTGTTTTATTTTTGCTTAAAAATGATAAAAAAAGATTCATGAACATAATTATAACAGGAAGTAGTCGCGGCATAGGATTAGAACTATCCAAGCTTTTTTGTAAAGATAATAATAACTGTGTAATTGGTATTTCCCGTTCAATTAGCAATAACACAATCGAAGAATTAGGAGAAAATTCAAAATTTATACCATTAAATTATGATTTGTCAAATATTGATACTGATTTCAAGAAAACAATAGAAAAGCATATTAAAACCGTTGATATACTTATAAATAATGCAGGATATTTAGTGAATAAGTCTTTTTTAGAATTAAAAGATGATGATTTCGATAAGATGTTTAGCATAAATGTTAAAGCTGTGTTTAAAATCATACAACAACTTTTTCCACTATTTTCAGGAAACGCTCACATTGTAAATATAAGCAGTATGGGTGGATTTCAGGGAAGTACAAAGTTTAATGGACTTTCGTTGTATAGTGCTAGTAAAGGAGCAGTAAACACACTTACAGAGTGTTTTGCTGAAGAATTAAAAGAAAAAAACATAAAAGTTAATAGCCTGTCATTAGGAGCTGTAAACACAGAAATGCTTAGAGATGCTTTTCCAGATTATCAAGCACCAACAAATGCCAAAGAAATAGCAATATTTATTAAACAATTTGCAGAGAATGCACATCATTACATGAATGGGAAAATAATACCAGTTTCAATATCTACACCTTAGCTGTCTTTAAAATACAGAGATTCCAAAAACAATCCAAAAGACTTTTTTTCACTGATTACCATCAATTGTATAGTACTGATATTGCAATTATGACTGTTCAGAAAAATTATAATATTATGTTGAGTGAAGCGTATGCAAGTGCAGTAGATTTACATTTACATTGGCTTAAATGAACTTTGCAGATTTATCAAAGTAAACTGTTGATAAAAGAAAAAGCCATCTTAAGATGGCTTTTTCTTTTATATAATAAGTGTGTTTTATTAACCTAAATATGTTTTTAAGATTTTACTTCTCGATGTATTTTTAAGCCTGCGAATTGCTTTTTCTTTTATCTGTCGAACTCTTTCTCTTGTTAGATCAAACTTTTCAGAAATTTCTTCTAGGGTTAAGTGTTGACAACCATTTAAACCATAAAAATACCTGATAACATCTGCTTCTCTTTGAGTTAAAGTACAAACAGCTCTTTCAATTTCTTTGCATAATGAATCATACAACAAGTCTGTTTCAGGTGTTGGATTGTCTTCCATTTTAAAGACATCTAGCATGGTAGTATCTTCTTCTTGCACCAAAGGAGCATCCATTGACAAATGCTTGCCAGAATGCCGCATTGTATCCCTTACTTCAGTTTCTGAAATTTCCAGAAGACTTGCAATTTCTCCATCATTAGGTGGACGTTCAAATTCTTGTTCTAATTTTGCAGAAGCTTTCTTTATTTTATTGATAGAACCTAATTTATTAAGTGGTAATCTAACAATTCTAGATTGTTCAGCTAAAGCTTGTAAAATTGATTGACGAATCCACCAAACAGCATAAGAAATGAATTTAAAACCACGTGTTTCGTCAAAACGTTGTGCTGCTTTTATCAATCCTAAATTTCCTTCATTAATTAAATCAGGTAAACTTAGTCCTTGATTTTGATATTGTTTTGCCACAGAAACTACAAAACGTAAATTTGCTTTTGTAAGTTTTTCTAGAGCAGCTTGATCGCCAGCTCTGATTTTTTGTGCAAGAATTACTTCTTCTTCAACAGAAATAAGTTCAACACGCCCTATTTCCTGTAAATATTTGTCAAGTGAAGCAAGTTCACGATTCGTAACTTGTTTAGTTATTTTTAATTGCCGCATTATAGTTTTTA
>JBMOGB010000290.1:0-5139 GCA_049318585.1 Bacteroidia bacterium
GGAGCAATAATGTCTTTGGTGTAATCTTCCGTAGTGCAGCCGCACGAAGGATGAACCGCAGAAACAATTAAAGGTGCATTGCCACTGTTGGTAAAATTAAATACTACCGAAACTGGCTTTCCTTGCGGAACAGTTCCAAAATCGAAGGTTGTTTTTTCCCACTTGCATACCGCAGCATTTGCTGGTAAAACATTGGAATTGGATGCCAATACAACATTGGTTGATTGTGCATTTTGTGCATTTACCATTTGGGTAAAAGCAATGACAGTTAAAACTGCTAAAAATAAATTTTTCATATGTTTTGTATTTTATTACACAACAAAAGTGAATGTTCTTACTTGGTTATTTTGTTAATGAATAGCCAAAAATTCATAATGAATTGTTAAATATATTTAGGAAAGTAAAATCATTCATTTAAAAAGATACTTTTGTTTAAACAGTCGCCTAAAATGAAAAGAAGAACCATTAGTATATTTGTTGTTATTGCCCTCATTGCCATAATTGGCGTGGTAATTATTCAATTATATTGGTTCACCAAGGCTTATGAAAACAAGGAAAAAGAGTTTGAAAAAAACATCAATATTGCGCTGAAAGAAGTAGTAAAAGGTATTTTAAAATATAATAATGTAAGTGGCATTCCCATTGACCCAGTAAAACAATTGAAATCGAATTACTATGCAGTGATGGTGAATGATCAAATAAATGCAGAAGTGCTTGAACATTACCTTCAAACCTAGTTCAAAAAGTTTAATATTCAACAAGGTTTTGAATACAGCATTTACGATTGTAGGAATGAGCAATTAGTGGTTGGCGGATATGTAGATGGTGATGATAATTTTAAACCAGCCGATAAAACAAATTTGCCTCAATGGAAAGCCGATAACTATTATTTTACCATTTATTTTCCACATAAAACCTCAGGAATTGTTGGGCAAATGGCATTGTGGTTATATTCATCAGCCGTTGTGTTAATCATAGTAATATTTTTTAGTTATAGCTTATTTGTAATTTTAAAACAACGTAGACTATCGGAAATTCAACGTGATTTTATCAATAATATGGCGCACGAAATACGAACACCTTTAACCACCATTGCCATTTCGGCTCAAACTTTAAAAGATCCTGAAATTGTAAATAATCCACAACGATTATTAAACTACTCTACCATAATAACCGATGAAGCCAATAAGCTCAAAAATCAAGTAGAACGTGTGCTTTCTATTGCTGATTCCGAAACCAAATTGCAACTGAATTTCGAAAATTTTGATATACATGAACTCATTGACCAAACAACAAAACAGCTTATCAATAACACTACCAATAAAATTATTACATATCATTTTTATCCAAATGCGTTGCAATCTGTTTTAAATGCAGATAAGCTTCATATAGGAAATTTAATTGCCAATATTATTGACAATGCCATCAAATACAGTTTTGATGAGGTGGAAATAAATATTACTACTTTGAATAAAAATACAAACAATATTACCATTCAAATCAGTGATAATGGCTTTGGAATTTTGAAGGAAAATCAGAAGAAAATATTTAATAAATTTTACCGTGTTCCTACTGGAAACATTCATAATACCAAAGGTTTTGGCATTGGTTTAAACTATGTAAGTTTAATTACAAAAGCACACAAAGGAACCATTGGTTTGCAAAGTGAATTAAATAAAGGAACCACATTTATTTTAACATTACCCATTGAAACATGACACAAAAACCAAAGATATTTTTAGTAGAAGATGATCAAAATTTAGGCTTTGTAATTAAAGACAATTTACTGGCTCAAAATTTTGATGTTTACTTATATGAAAATGGCGAAATAGCTTGGCAAATATTTGAAAAAAATACTTTTGATATTTGCATCCTCGATATCATGATGCCTAAAAAAGATGGCTTTACTTTAGCTCAAAATATTAGGCAAATAAACAAGGAAATCCCCATTATTTTTTTAACTGCTAAAAGCATGAAAGAAGATAAAATAAAAGGATTTGAAATTGGTGCAGACGACTATATTATCAAGCCTTTTAACATGGAAGAATTGGTTTATAGAATAAAAGTTTTTTTGAAAAGAACAGTGAAAGAAACCATTCAAAATGAGTTTAAAATTGGCAGTTATTATTTCAACTTTACCAATTTAGATTTGGTTCATACAAATGCCACAAAAAAATTAACTCAAAAGGAAGCTGCACTTTTAAAACTGCTGTGCAATCATAAAAACGAAATGATCAAACGAGCGTTTATTTTACAACAAATTTGGGGCAATGATGATTATTTTTCAGGAAGAAGTATGGATGTTTTTATTTCAAAATTACGCAAATATTTAGTCCACGATTCAAGCATTGAAATCATCAATTATCATGGAATTGGGTTTAAGTTTAGTTATGAATAAAACATTATTCATAATGACTTATTACTTTTGTTTTTGAATTTTAGATAAACTTTTTCAAAAAAATGTCATTGCGAGGTACGAAGCAATCTCTTAGTGAACAAAGGGATTGCTTCGTTCCTCGCAATGACGACCAACCAAGCAGAACACTGCATTTATTATTGAATTAAGAAAGACGACTAATTATAAATCACTTAATTATTAATTCATAAACTCGTATTTTGGATTGTGGCTGCTGTGCCAATGATGCAGAATTTTGGCTCTATTTCTAACTATGGTAAATCCATTTTTATGAAAGCGTTCCCACAGTTCTGTATCTTCATTTCCCCAAGTGGTATAGGTTTCATTTAAGCCACCAATTGTTAGCCAATCTTTTTTTAAACAACTTACCATTCCTTTGCTTCCGTATTGTTCCCATTCGCCATTTTGCTTTGCAATAACAGCTGGTTTATTTTTATACAAAAAGAAAAAAATGGGATACCAAACTCGGTTTTTTGCAGTAAAAAAATTTACTGATTCAACAATATTTTTGGGTAACGACAAGTCTGCATCACAAATAAAAACTATGTTGGTTTCACTTTGAGCAACCGCTTTGTTAAAGGTGTATGACCTGCTGAATTTGATGGCTTCGGTATTGAATATCAATTTGCCTTTCCACTGTTTTTGTATTTCGGTTTTCAAATCTGCTACATCATTCGAGTTACAATCATACACCGAAAGTTCAATTAAATGCTGTTGTTTTGCTGCTTTGATGCTTTGCAATAAATGATTCAAGTAGTTATCACTTCGATTATAAATTCCAGTACAAATGGTAATTTTCTCCAATTTTTTAAATGGAAAAATTGAATACCATAAAAATAAACCAATGCCTTTTAAATCGCGGTATAAACTGCTAGGTGCAAACGCTCGTTGTGGTGCTTTAAATACAAAGTAAAATGGATATTTAACACCATTTGGAATCAGTTTTTTTAAAGCAGCAAACATGTTAATTATTTAACAAAACTTGTCTTTAGTTTTCGATAAACCCATTTCAAACTAACGCCAGTCATGTGCATTTTTTGTACAGCTAATTTTTCTTTAAAAGCAGCATTTATATTTTGGCTTTTTGCATTGGGATGAACCCGATAAGCCGCCATGTGGTTATTTACATATAAACAAGAGTGGTTTTTTAGTAAATGTAAAACTAAATCGTAATCAAATGCGTATTTAAAACTGGCATCTAAAAAGTAGTCACGCTTTAACTGACTGCGGTTAAAAAAGCACGAAGGTTGGTAAATATAAGGCAACATGCCTATTTCTAAAACAGTGGCAAATTTTACAGGACTGCCTTTTTTAGTTTCAATTTCATCGCCCAATTCGTTAATGGTGGAGCAATTGCCATGTACCATGGAAGTTTCATTATTTACTTCAAAACAAGCAACTGCAGTTTCTACCGCATTTGGCATCAACAAATCATCAGAATTTATAAAGGCAATGATTTCTCCTTTACACATGGCAAAGGCTTGGTTTATTGCATCGGCCTGGCCGCCATCTGCTTTACTTTGCCAATAAGTAATGTTGGCATCGTACTTTTTTATTATGTCTAAACTTCCATCCTTTGAACCGCCATCCATTACAAAATACTCAATGTTTTTATACGTTTGGTTCAAAACAGAAAGAATGGTCTGCTCTAAAAACTGCGCTTGGTTAAAACTGGGTGTTATAATGCTTACTAGTGGATTGTTCATTTTTTACAAATAACGCTATTTATTACCATAATTTGTTATATGAATCTAATCAAATCTTATAGATTTAACCGGACTAATTTTACTCACCACATTGGCTGGTAACAGCAATAAAACTAAGCAAATTGCAAAGCACGAAACATTTACCAACACAAAATCGAAAGGTTGGAACGAAACTGGAACCGCACTTACATAATAATCTTTTTCCGAAAGTTTGATAAAACTAAATTGTTGCTGAAGCATGCCTAAACCAAAAGCCAAAGCATTGCCAAGCAATAATCCTCTGATGATAATAAATGCAGCCAAATTCAAAAATATTTTGATAATATTTAAATTATTCAAACCCAAAGCTTTTAGCATTCCAATCATATTGCTACGCTCCACAATTAAAATAAGTAATGCGGTTACCATGTTAATAATGGCAACTGCAGCCATCAAAATCAAAATAATCATGACGTTTACATCCAGCATATTTAACCAGTTAAACAACTCCGGATAAATTAAATTAATAGGCGTAATGCCCATGGTATAAGGCGTTACGGTGGCTAGTAAATCTACTTTAGCTTCTAACGAATCAAAATGATTAACAAAAACTTCGTAACCAGTAAATAAATTATTTGACCAACCATTCAATTTTTGAATTTGCTTCATGTCAACCAAGGCAAACAAATCATCTATTTCGCCCAAATTGGTATCAAATATTCCAACAATATTGAACTTACGAACGCGTGGTGGATCTTGAATAAAATATACAAAAATGCCATCTCCTACTTTAAAACCAAGCTTTTGCGCCAAGGAAGAAGAAAGCAAAATTTGATTGGAAAGTTTTGCAGAATCTAATTTTGGAATGTTTCCAGCAATCAAATTATTTTTTAAATAGGTAAAATCAAACTGTGAGTCAACGCCTTTTAAAACAATTCCTTGAAAATCATTTTCGGTTTTTATAATACCCGCTTTTATTGCATATTTTTGAAAGTGTTTAAATCCATTTTTTGCGTTAATAAATTGCTCCACATCAGC
>JBMOGB010000291.1:0-5129 GCA_049318585.1 Bacteroidia bacterium
TGCACCAACCAAAACCCAAGCGAAGTAAAAACAATAGCTGAAGAAGACACTGAATTATGGTCTATTCCTATTCATGTATTAGACGAGTGGCAGCAGCATAAAGAATGGCGAGATTTTATTGCAGCTACTTACAAAGCTAGGTTTAACAAGCTTTTGAAAACCATAGACGAATTAGCTTTTGAAAACATGCTAGAACGATTATGGAAATATTTGGAAGCACGTTCGAAGGCAAAAGAAAGTGATATATTAAATATTAACCACGAAGAAATAGCTCGTGAGTTGAATATTCAGCGGGAATCAGCTACGCGATTAATAAAAAAGTTGAAGGATTTGGGATTGGTAGAAACAGGCAGAGGTCAATTAAAATTATTGAAAAATGAAGCAGTTTCTAGTCAATTTTCTTCCATGAATTAATCGCTATTATTTCAAATAAGAACTCACAAACTCCAAAGCCCTCATTTCGGAATAATAATTTCCGTGTATTCCATTCATAGAAAACCCAACATGTCCACCTTTTTTAGGTGTTTCTAAATGTAAAAATTCATGTTTTTTTGCTATTTCAATTGGGAAACAAGCTTTAGTTAAAAACGGATCATTCAGTGCATTTACCAGTAAAGTAGGAGTGGTAATTTTTGGTAAAAATTGCAATGAATTACATTTGCTGTAATAATCGTGAGCATTAGTAAAACCGTGCATTTTAGCAGTATATTTATCGTCCCAATCACTAAAATTTTTAATTTTTTCAATGCCTGAAATATCCAATTGATTAGGAAATTGTTTGCTTTTTTCAATGATTTTTTTGTTCAAACTTTTCAAAAAAGTAATCATGTAAGGCTTGTTAGAATTTTTACTCAATACATGCGAACTTGAAGCCAAATCGACTGGAACAGAAAATGCAAAAGCACACTTAATTTTTGAAGTTAATTGATTGGCATTTTCGCCTAAAAATTTCAATAAAACATTTCCTCCTAAACTAAATCCACCAAGAACAATATTATCGTGTTTGTTTTGTTTTAAAATGTGTTCAATTACCAAACTTACATCACCACTTTGCCCCATGTGATAGCTTGTTAACAGTCTATTGTTTTCACCACTGCAACTTCTAAAATTTACTGCACAAACATCGAATAGGTGGTTGCAAAAATATTTTGCAAAGCCTTTGATATACTGCGATTGCGAACTTCCTTCCAATCCATGAAATAATACCAAAACTGTTTTATTGCTATGGCCAACCCAATCCAAATCTATAAAATCGCCATCAGCTAATTCTACTCTTTCACGTGTATATTTTATATTTACTTTTCGAAACAAAGCCGGAAGAATTGTTTCCAAATGTTTGTTCTTATTCCAACTATTTCCTTTGTGGTTGCTTTGTAAAAATGGCATTTATTTAAATTATTTCAGAAACGAATGTATCATTTATCTCTTCATTTTTTTTTAAAAACATAGACCACTAAAAAGGAAGATATTTGTTAGTTTGCTTTCAACATTTTTATTTGCTGATGAAATTGCTCGCCATTGATTAGAAGAAAATAGAGACCATTTTTCAGATTTTCAGTTTCTAAAATTTCAATGGATCCTTCTTTATTTTCAAGATTTATTTTGCTGTTAGTAATTATTTTTCCTGTAAAATCAATGATAGTTAACTCATATTTACCTTTATTTATTAAGTTGTAAAATAATTTTGGTGTATTTGTAAAAGGTGTTTCTATTGCAAAATATTGCTTCATATTATTTAAAATTGAAGGCGTGCTAACACTTCCAAAAGGATCAAATTCATAAAAACTTGCAATCGAATTATTTACGATATTGGCACCTAAACCGATATAAATTTTATCATTAATGCTTTCGGCTACTCCAAAAACAATTGGTAAAGTAGGATAATTTGAAATTGTTGACCAAGTATCATTCTGAATATTGTATTTCCACACTTGGTTAAAATAATTGTTATTGTCATTTCCTTTTCCCATTATTACATAACCCTCATTGGCATTGGTAATTCCTATAGCATTGCTTATTCCATTATTTATAAAATTGTTTTTTCTAGACCATTTTCCAGTAACTGGATTGAATAACCAAACTTGATTTAAAACTTCTGAGAAAATACTAACCCCACCAATCAAATATCCAATATTGTTTAAACTAAAGCTACTGCCTTGCTGTCTTACTTTATCAGGTAATGAATCTTTTTGGTTCCACTGATTTAAAGTAGGATCATATTCCCAGCAATCATTCAATAAAGTACCATTTCCTGATTGTCCACAAGTGATATATCCTTTATTATTTAATACAAAAGTTGATGCAAAATTCCTTGGAACTGGTATGTTTACTATCTTAGTCCAAGTATTGGTGAGTGCATTGTATTTCCAACTATCAGGTGGTGTAGAAATACCGTTGGAAGTACCCCTAATTAAAAAACCTTCATTACCTATTGAGAAGGAATTTTCAAAGTTTAAGTAGCCATTTTCAGGAAAACGTGCTTTTTGAATCCAACCATTCAACAAAGGATTGAATTCCCATAATTCATTGTTGATTGCACCTTCATAGGTAATGCCACCAATAACATACATTTTACCGTTTATATTAAATGAATTAGCGCCATAAGTTCCATAGTTTTCTTTGATAACTGTCCAATTATTACTATCAACATTATAGGTAAACAATTTGTTATTTGGAGCCTGGCCACTTACTCCTTTACCTACAAAAACTTGTTTTCCGTCAGTTATAGCAATTCCTGATGTAATGCCAAACGGATAACTTTGAATCGCTTGCCAGCTATTATTACTGTCGTCATATTTATAAAAATCAAAGTATTGATCAAAAAAAGCAGGACCAGTTCCTGTACCCACATAAGGTATATTATTTAGCACAAAAGATAATGCCTTGTATCTTGCTACTCCAGGGTAATTGGCCACTTGAGTCCAATTATTTAAATCGGGATTATACTTCCAAAAGTCTTGAAAAATATTAGTTGCCGAACCATTTATTCCAGTACCAACATAACCATTATTATTAAGCACAAAGGCGCAAGCACTATTTCGTTCTGTACCACCAAAACTGGCAATATTGCTCCATTTGTTAGTTAAAGGATTGTAGGAGAAAAATTCTTTCCGTTGGTGGTTATTGGTAGAATCTGTTCCCAATCCAACATAGCCCAAATTATTAATTGCAAATCCTACTGCTACATTTCTGGATGCTGGCATGGAAGCAATACTAGTCCAAGAATCATTGGCTTCATTGTATTTCCAAAATAAGTTAGATGCTTTTTTTAAAGTAATAGAATAACCCGAACCTACGTAAGCTATATTATTTACAACAAATGAAACAGGACTTCCAACCGAATCAGGAAAATTATTTTTACCTATCCATACTTTATTTAATTGATCAAATTGATAGCATTTATTGGTATTTCCAAGCGAAGCATTACTGCCAGCTACCACAAATATTTTTCCAGAAATAGTAAAACTTGTAGCATTTCCAGGAATATTTGGAACAATGGAACCAATGGTATTTGTACCAATATCTTTCAACTGCTTCCACGATTGGCTTTTAAGCTGAAGCAATGAAGATAAAAAAAGTAAATTTATCAGTAATAGTTTTTTCATTTTTTTTTATCAAAAATAGCGAAACTCGCATTCAATATTTTATTCTTTGACAATTGATAATTTAAAATTGATAGATGGATATTTGCTATTGACAATTGGTATTTATTTTTTCAATATAAAAGTGTGGTAAAAAACAATAAGAGAAAATGATTGAATAGAACAATTGTTGGTTAAAAAAATTTATTTCAACCAATTATACCAATCTAAAGCTACTTTATCCCAGTTAAAATCATCGTAATTTATTTCACCATTTGGTTTAAATCCAAAATAATTATGATCCAAGCCAACGTATGCTTTAAAAGTAAAATTATTCCTTTTTTGCCTAATCATTTCTACTTGCAAGTAATCGTTAAAAGGTGCATTGTTATCCTTTGTTCCATAACAAACTAAAATGGGTATTTGCAAATTTTTCAAATATTCTATAGGTGGAATTGAAAAACCATAAGTTGCTTTATAAGTATCTCCTTCCGAATCATCCATGTTTTCTTTATCATTTACCACCATTTTCCAACTATCTATCATTTGTTCGCCATACCTAGTAGAATCTGTATTTGATTCTAACCTTCTGTAATCTTGAACCATACTCATAATTTGACCAAATGGCTTTGAACTTGCAATAATTAAATGTGTTATTTTCTTTGAAATACTTGCCATTTTTGAAGCAATAGCGCCACCTTGAGAATGTCCGGCAACAACTAATTTTTGCTTACTCACCATTTTTTGATTTTGTAAAAAATCAATCACAAATAAGTTTCTATTTACATAATAATCCAATAAATTTCTTTTTGAATAAGCTGATGGGAACTTGTTAGTTGTGGAGTCAAAATAACAATGATTATTACCTAATTTACTCATTTCTACTATCAATGGAATTGCTGGTTTACTTACAATAACCAAATGGTATTTAGATATAATACTATCTGTAATAAAAGGAAAAACACCATACAAAGTAGCACCATCAATTTTTATTAACGGCTGTGGCAAACTGCCTTGACAAAAGAAGAACAAAGGTTTTATTTTATTTTCCTCTCCTTTTTTTGACTGCATCAAAATATCAACAGTATCGCCTTGATAAATGGATTGCAAATGTTTAAATCCAAAGTCTTTTGGTTGTTTGTTTTGTGCAAAAATTTGCAAAAACAAAAGGGTAAAGAATACAATAAATAATGATTTCATACTTCAAAAAAATATAAATAAAAAGGCTAAAAGTTTTCACTCTTAGCCTTTATTGTAATTGTAATTAATTGAATTTAGTTGTTGAAATACTTCTTACAGACAATTATACAAATGCGTTTTCGCCAGTAATATCTAACCCAGTAATCAATAAATGAATATCGTGAGTACCTTCATAAGTAACTACCGATTCTAAATTCATCATGTGGCGCATAATAGGATATTCGCCAGTAATGCCCATTCCACCTAACATTTGGCGTGCATTACGAGCTACGTTCAATGCTAAGTCAACATTATTACGCTTAGCCATACTTATTTGAGCAGGAGTTGCGCGACCTTCGTTCATTAACA
>JBMOGB010000292.1:0-5110 GCA_049318585.1 Bacteroidia bacterium
TTGCTATTTTTATAATAATCAATAACTTAAGCTACTTGCGAAAGTTGAGTAAATATGGAGTAATTGATAAATATAATAAAGTCATAATTCCATTTATCTATGATTATATTTGTTGTGATGAAGATAAGAATGGATATAAAGCAACTTTAAATAATGTAATGGGACATCTTAATGAAAACGGAAGTTTTACACCAATGAATTAAAACAGACATAAAAAAACATATAAATTTCCATGAAACAGATTTACTACTGTTGCGCTAATTTTTAAGATATGCTTGTAACTGTCTGATAGATTTAAATTTAAAAGCGTTCTTTGATTTTACGATTTGATTTGAAAATGTATTTTTGCTTCAAGAATCGTAAGATATTAAAATTTAAAATTACGAAATAATGCAAATATTGGACATATATAGATTTTACAGAACTCTATAAGAGAAGCACTTACCAATTTTCAGGTCAAATCAAAATGTCAATCAATTTCAATGTGATTTATTCATTTATAAATGCTAACAATTAACGCAACGGTAGTAAAACAGATTAAACAAAATATTGGATATATTTTAACTGGAATTGCATTCATTCTAATAGTTACATTGTCAATATTATCAGTATTAAAAATAGTTAATAATGGCCTATTTTTAGGGCTAATTGGCTTAATGGCAACATTTTATTTTGGATATCTGAAAAATAAAATTGAGGATGACAAAGTGTTTAAAGAGCTTTTTGATTCATTTAGTGAGCGATATGATGGTAAAATGAATGACTTAATAAATGAACTTAGAACTCCTAATTCTGACAGGTTACTATCTGTTATTGAAACAAATCTAGTAATAGACTATTTTAATCTTTGTGCTGAAGAGTATTTGTGGAGAACGAAAAAAAGAATTCCTGATGAAGTTTGGAATGCTTGGAAAGCTGGAATTGTAAAAAATTTGGAGATTCCCCAAATAATGAACATTTATAAAAGCGAAATGGAAAGTGAGAATGGTAGGGTTTCTTATTATGGACTGGATAAAGAATTAAACATAAAACAATAGTAACAGCTATTTAAATTGTATATAAAGTACTTAAAAAAAGGATTATGATAAAATACCCGTTCAACTTTGATAGTGAAAACTATGAAATTTTTCCAAAGGAAATTTGGAAAAATAAGGATGTTGTGTTTCATGGGACTACAACTTATCATTCTAATAGTATAGAATCTGTTGGATTTCAGAAACAATACGCTCCATACAATATAGATTATGTTTAAAAAACTTATTGAAATTCTTAGAATAACTGAAATAACTAAGTTTGATGAAGCTAATCGTATATTAGATATTGATATATCTAACAACACAAAATCGAATACGGCTAAAGCTATTGAACACTATATCTTGAATTTACAAAACAAAAATTTGAAAATAAGTTTTACTCCTTTAAGTACTACATGTTTAAAATATACTTTATGTGAAAATAAGGGCGGGCAAGCATTTAACCTTATTAGAAGTGCAAAAGTTATTATTGATAATGCAATTTTGTCAAATCCAGATTTACAAAATGAAATTCCGTATGAGGTGATACAATTATTTGATTTATTACCAAAACTTGATAGTTCTCAAGGTGTGGTATATGCAATTAAATTACCAGATAATTTAATTGGAATTCACGCTGAAGATTGGAATAAAGCTGTTTACTCCTCGAACTCCCTTTCTGTAAGTTATATTATTGGGAAAATCTTAATTCCTATTGAATTTTCTGAACTTACTCTTGATATTAAGGTCCTTGATGAAAAATTAAGTCGTAAATACTTTTATGGAATAGGTCAAATTTTAAATAGAGAGAAATAAACTTAGTTTTCTATCCAATGGTAATGGTTTCACTTCAAATGTAGTCGTGACTAAGGAGTAAATTTGAAAGCTTGACGTTGAATTATTTAATTAAAGAATGTAAATGTAAAAAACAATCTTTCTACTGTTACTTTTCGCAGCAATTGTTAATCTATCTGCCGAAATCCCTAGTTGAGAGTAGGTTGTTCGGCGAAGCGACGTGTCCTTTCGGATATATAATCATTAATTTCTTGCAAAATGGTGAAGTTTGTTGTTGGTAACCAGCGGTCTTGAACTTTCGAAAAATTGGCATTTAAGTTGGGCATTTGGTTTAGTGTTAAGGTAAGAAAAACATCACCTAAAATAATTTGAAAATTATGAATAAAAAAACAACAATAAACAAAGAACAAGTTTTAGTAAACGAGCTTTCGTTGCTTATAGAGCATAGCCAGCAGCAGGTTGTTTGGCAAGCAAATAGCACGATTACATTGTTGTTTTGGGAAGTGGGTAAGCGCATTAATGATGATATATTGCAACACAAACGAGCAGATTATGGTAAGCAGATTGTGCCGACAGTGTCGGCACAATTGGAAAACCGATTTGGGCGGAACTTTACAGAGAAAAACGTAAGGCGTATGATTAAATTTGCTGAACAGTTTACGGACTTATCAATTGTAGATGCTCTATCACGGCAATTGAGCTGGTCACATTTTATTGAACTATTACCCCTCAAAACTCAAGAAGCCAGACTGTTTTATGCTCAAACATCTGCCAATCTGGTATTGGGCATAAGGGATTTACGCAAACAAATTGCAACAAAAACTTATGAACGCACCACCCTTGCCAATCTGCAAAATACATCCGTAAGCACAGCGATGTCCAATAACTTTAAAGATCCTTATCTTTTAGATTTTCTAGGATTACAAAATACCTATTTGGAGAAAGATTTGGAGCAAGCCATTCTCCGAGAGTTAGAATCCTTTATATTGGAACTAGGCAAAGGTTTTGCGTTTTTAGAGCGGCAGAAACGTATGATAATAGATGGTGAAGATTTTCATTTAGATTTACTTTTTTATCACCGAAGTTTAAAACGCTTAGTAGCCATTGAGTTAAAACTAGGTAGGTTTGAAGCAAAACACAAAGGACAAATGGAACTGTATTTAAAATGGTTAGATAAATACGAAAAGTCAGAAGGTGAATTGCCACCTATTGGCTTGATATTGTGTGCCGAAAGTAGCAGGGAGCAGATAGAATTGCTGGAAATGCACAAAGATGGCATAATGGTAGCCGAGTACTGGACAGAATTACCACCAAAAAAACAATTGGAACAAAAAATACATATTCTGTTAGCTGAAGCCAAAGAAAGGTTAGAAAGGAAAAAGTTACTCTAGTAAATGACATTTGACCTACGGGGAGCAACTGGAGCTCTTGTCCTTTCGGATATATAATTGTCAATTTCTTGCAAAATGCTTGGGTTCATTGTTGGTAATCACCGGTCTTGAGCTTGCAAAGTTTGTCATCCCTAGTTAATCGTAGGTTGTTCGGCGCAGCATCTTTTCGCTTCGTTGGGTTGGAAGGAAGGCTCACCGCTAAGGCGGTATGTACCACCAGCCTTTCTACTAAAAAATAGATAGTTGCCTATGCATTTACTTGCTGTACTTAGACTGTTATTAGGTTTAAATTTAATATAAATGCGTGACAGCGTCACACAAATTTACAAAAAACATGGATGAATTACGAAAAAATACTGATTATCAACTATTGATAGATAAGGTAGGAACTACTTATCAATCTGCAAAAAGTAATATAATTTCAGCTGTTAATACTGAAATGCTTTTTGCTTATTGGCAGATTGGTAAGGATATTATCGAATTTGAACAAGGCGGAAAATTGAAAGCTGTATATGGTATGCAACTTTTAGAAAACTTAGCAAAAGATTTATCATTAAACTATGGGAAGGGATTTAGTCGGAGTAACCTTAACTATATGAGATTGTTATATGATAAATTTCCAATTTGTGAGACACTGTCACACAAATTGACATGGTCACATTATTGCGAACTTTTGAAAGTTGAAGAAAATTTAGCTAGAGAATTTTACGAAAAACAAGCAATTGCTGAAAATTGGACTATCAGAGAATTGCGACGACAAAAGAAAACAGGATTATTTCACCGGATTGCTATTGGAAAAGATAAAGGAAAAGTGTTGGAATTATCCAAAAAAGGACAATTAATTCTATCGGAAGAAGATTTTATTAAAAATCCTCATGTATTTGAATTTATGAATTTTCCTGAGAACTACGAATATACTGAGAATGACATAGAAAAGGCTATAATTAACAATCTACAACAATTCTTACTAGAATTAGGAAAAGGTTTTGCATTCATAGGTCGCCAACAGCGTATAACACTGAATAACAGACACTATTTTGTAGATTTAGTATTTTATCATGTAAAACTAAAATGCTATGTTTTAATTGATTTGAAAATCGGTGGGGTTGAACACGAACACATAGGGCAAATGAAATTATATTTGGGTTATTACGAAAAAGAAGTCAACGATATATCAGATAATGAACCAATTGGATTAATACTATCAGAGGAGAAAGATGATATCATGGTGGAATATGCAATGCTAAAAGATACGTCAAAATTGATTGTTTCAAAATACCAATTGTATCTTCCTGATTTAGAGCAATTAAGAAATAAAGTGCGTGAAATTATTGAAAAATAAAATGCGATGTTTAGCATAAATCCTGCTTTGCTTTAGTTCTTTTGTCCTTACTGATATTTAATCATTAATTTCTTGCAAAATGGTGGGGTTCGTCGTTGGAAACCTGCGGTCTTGAGCTTGCAAAAAATTGCCATCACAACTTCTGATTTTTTAATGTGCAAGTCACACAAGGTACAATCTAAACTTATACAAAATGAAAACATTTCTACAACCATCTGATTTACAAAGACTATTAGTTGTATTAATTGGAATTATAACTATTGTAAATCTATTTGGAGCAAAAAATGTGACTCCTACCAAAGCACCTACACTTTCGAATTCCACCCAACAAGTGTTGCGACTACAAGTCTCAAATGGTACAAACAATGATGAAGCCATTATAATTTTCAATGAAGATGCATTGAATGGTTATGATGATTTCGATTCGCCTAAAATGTCGAATGGAAATGTGGCTATACCTGAAATTTACACTATGGCAGGTAGCGAACAGTTGGTTATTAATGGATTGAATAGTATTACAACGAATGAAGTTGTACCGTTGGGATTTTATACCGGACAGGCAAATACTT
>JBMOGB010000293.1:0-5104 GCA_049318585.1 Bacteroidia bacterium
TTTGCCATTCCAATTCTTCATTTATTACAACAAAGAAAAAAGAAAGGTAATTATATAAAATGCTTGGTTTTATTGCCAACTCGCGAGTTAGCTGTTCAAATTACAGATGTTTTTAAAGCAATTTCAAAATATACCGATTTAAAAATAGTTTGCCTCATGGGTGGCGTTGGACAAGATGATCAAATTTTTGATTTAACAGTTGGTGCCGATGTGGTAATTGCTACTCCAGGCCGCATGTTCGATTTACAAAGTCAAGGTTATATTGAATTAGATAGAGTAGAAATGTTGGTGCTTGACGAAGCTGATAAAATGCTTGACAAAGGATTTAACAAAGACATTCACGATATTATAAAACGTATTCCAAGGGTTCATCAAACATTGTTTTTTTCGGCAACTTTAAATCGTCAAATAAAAACATTGGCATATTCAGTAGTTGCAAATCCTATTCGTATTCAAATTTCACCTAAAAATCCTGTTTCTAAAAATGTTAGTCATGCGTTGGCTTATGTAGAAATGGATGATAAAAGATTTTTTCTAGAACGATTAATCAAAGAAGCTCCTGAAAGTAAAATATTGGTTTTTGTTAGAACAAAAGTGCGTGCCGAACGTGTGTTTAGTGCCATGCAAAGAGTTGGAATAACAACACTTACCATGCATGGCGATAAAGAACAAGAAGACCGTTTGGCTGTTATGAACGATTTTAAATTGGGAAATGTAAAAGTGCTAATTGCTACCGATTTAAGTGCCAGGGGAATTGATATTGAAAACGTAGATTATGTAATTAATTACGATTTGCCCGATTTACCCGAAAACTATGTGCACCGCGTAGGAAGAACAGGTAGGGGAGTAAAGTCAGGAAAAGCAGTGTCGTTTTGCAGTGAAGAGGAAAAGAAAATATTGAAAGACATTGAAGCATTTTTGGGTAATGAAATCAATTTATTGGAAGTAGATAAAGCAACTTACTTGGAAACCCTTGATTTTAGTGATGATGGCAATAAAAATTGGAAAGCGTTATTAAAAGACAATGCGCAATTTGCCCAAAAGAAAGAGGTAAAAAAGAAACAAAAAAGATTTTAGGAAAGTAAAATTTTTCTGACAAAACGCTTTATTACGATTGTTTCTATTATGTTTGAGGTATTCAAAATACACTTTTACAAATATTTAGCATTTAAACAAATACATATGAAAAAAATAATTTTTACAGCATTAATCATCACATCTGGATTCATTTTATTAGAATCGTTTGGAACAAAAGGATTGGGTAAAAAAGATGGTTCAGAACCTGGTTACACTGGCTCTCCGGGCGATACTTTAAAAAATTGTACTGCTTGCCATGGCGGAAAAGCATACAACGAAATTGGATGGATAAAATCAAATATTCCTTCTACTGGTTATGTTCCTGGTTCAACATACAGAATAGAAGCTACTGGATATGGAGTTACACATAACAGATTTGGTTTTTTGGTTTCGCCACAAGCTAAAAATGGTACTTTGCTTGGAACTATTATTAGAACAGATACTGTTAGAACCAAGTTGGTTGGCAACAACAAATACTTAACTTATACCGAAAATGGTGTTGATGGAATAGATTCAGCTTCTTGGTATTTTAATTGGGTTGCTCCTGCAATTGGCACTGGCGATGTAGTGTTTTATGGTGGATTTAATTCGAACCAAGATGGACATAAAGGTGGCGATATTACTCATCTTTCAACTTTAAGAGTAAAAGAAACTGGAACAATAAACGTTTCTGATTTAACAAATAATTTGAATCAAGTTGCTGTTTATCCAAACCCTGCTACTGATGTTTTAAATATCAGTTTTGATTTGAATTATTCAACATCAACCAAAATTGAAATCATTGATTTATCAGGCAAACAAGTATTAGTTTTGAATAATGAAATTTCAAATGTATTGATTTCAAAACAAATCAATACAGCTGATTTTAAAAGTGGAATTTACTTTGTAAAAATACAATCCGAAAAAGAAATAGTAACGAAGAAAATTAGTGTAATGCATTAGTTTTTGGAATGTTTAAAAGGTGCGGAAACGTCATCCTGATTCCGCCAAAGCGGAAGAAGGAACTATACAAAGTTGCTATTTTTTATTTTTGTAAAGATGCTTCGTTCCTCAGCATGACGCCTCCCGCACAGTTAAATTCAAAGTAAATACAACTTTAAAAGGTGCGGGCACGTCATCCTGAACGAAGTGAAGGATCTATTCAAAGTTATTATTTTTTATTTTTATAAAAGATTTTTCGTGTCTCATTAAAACATTGGATTTATTATTATTGTAAATGCAAACATCGTACGTTTATATAACTACTAATTTAAACAAATCTGTTTTATATACTGGTATTACAAATGATATCAAAAGACGATTATACGAACATGAGACTGATTCAAAAACAGTTAAAAGTACTTTTGCAGGAAAGTTCAATTGTTATAATTTGATTTATTTTGAAGAGTTTTTAGACATCAATCAAGCTATTTATAGAGAAAAGGAAATAAAAGGCTGGACAAGAAAAAAGAAAATTGTTTTAATCAATTCTATCAATAAAGATTGGAATTTTTTGAATATTTAAAAGGTGGGGAAACGTCATCCTGATTCCGACAAAGCGGAAGAAGAAACGGTTCAAATATAAGTAAAATTCCCGCACCTAATAAAGATGCTTGGTGCCTCAGCATGACGTTCCCGCACAATTGAATTCAAAGTAAATACAACTGTAAAATTTGCGGAAACGTCATCCTGATTCCTCCAAAGCGGAAGAAGGAACTATTCAATATTTAGAAAATTCCCGCACCCTATAAAGATGCTTCGTTCCTCAGCATGACGCCTTCCGCACCATTTATTATTTTATTTGTAAGGTGCGGAAATGTCATCCTGAACGTAGTAAAGGAGCTATTCAAAATTTATTATTGTTCCCACACCAAATAAAGATGCTTCGTTCCTCAGCATGACGCCTCCCGCACCAAATACTTAGCATGACTCGTCTCCCGTACAATTCATTTTTATTATTTTACTTCCTTCCAAAGTTTTGCTAAATTATTTAAAACAATATCTTTGGCAAATTATTAACTGACAACTATGAACTCAACCATACTTAATTCAACTCAACCTGCCATTGCTCCTTTAAATGTATTAGATGATGAGTTTTTTAATCATTTAAGAGCAACTGAATACAGTAGAATTGATGAAGGTAATCATACCTATTTAGATTATACAGGTGGAAATTTATATGCAAAATCGCAGGTGTTAAAGCACCAAGATTTGTTGTTAAACAATGTTTTTGGAAATCCACATTCAACCAATCCAACTTCTAAACTAGCAACAGTTTTGGTAGAAGAGGCAAGGGCAAAAGTGTTGGAATTTTTTAACGCCAAAGATTATTATTGTGTGTTTACTGCCAACGCATCAGCAGCTTTAAAAATATTAGGTGAAAGCTTTCCTTTCAATGAAAAGAGTACTTTTTTATTGTTTTCCGATAACCATAATTCTGTAAATGGAATCAGGGAATTTTGCCATAGTAGAAATGCAAAATCAAAGTACATTCCTGTACACTATCAAAACTTAGAAATAGACGAAGAAGAGTTAATTGCTTCAATCAATGAAGCAAATTCTGCTGAAAATAATTTGATGGCATTTCCTGCTCAGTCTAATGTTTCTGGAGTTAAGCATAGCCACAAATGGATTGATTATGCACAAGAAAAAGGATTTGATGTATTGCTTGATGCTGCCGCATTTGTACCAACCACCAAATTAGATTTATCGGTTGTAAAACCCAATTTTGTTTCAGCTTCATTTTATAAAATATTTGGATATCCTACTGGTTTAGGATGTTTGCTAATTAGAAAAGATTCGTTTGATAAGCTTCAAAAACCTTGGTTTGCAGGCGGTACAGTTTCGTTTGTTTCGGTGGTAAATGAAATATATTATTTAGAAAATAACCACGAACGTTTTGAAGATGGAACCATTAATTATTTGGATATTCCTGCCATAAAAATGGGATTAGATTATATTGAATCAATTGGCTTAGAAAGAATTTCGAAACGAGTAAAAGCATTAATTGAAACCCTATACAATGAACTTAAAAAACTAAAACACGACAATGGAACTCCAATTGTTAAAATGTTTGGTCCCGAAAATTTTGATAACCGTGGAGGTAATATTATCATGAATTTCTTTGATGTAAATGGAAAAATATATTCGGGAAATGAGTTCGAAAACTTAACAAATGCCAACATGATTTCTATACGTTCAGGCTGCTTTTGTAATCCGGGAATTGATGAAATAAATTATTGTATTACCCACGATGAAGTAGGAAAGTATTTTACCAATAAAAAAGACCAAGATTACAAAGCATTTATTGCTCATTTAAAAGAAATACGAGGCGCAATAAGGGTTTCGGTTGGAATAGCTACCACCACCAAAGATTTAGAAAAGTATATTAATTTGGTAAATTCATTGAAAAATAAAGCGAAGAATTAAATTCGGAAAAATAAATTCGAAATTCGAATACTATCATTCAATATTCATTTTTTGCGGTCGTTGAGCGAAGTCGAAACGATTATCAATTAGAAAATCAAAATTTGAATATTGATATTCGTTTTTTGAAATCAAAAATCAAAAATCCTTTCTATTTACCTTTATTGAATCCTTTCATTACACCACGTTCTGATGTTTGAATGAACTCCAATATTTCGTCACGAATGGGTGAAGGTTTAATGGCATCTTCCACTTGCGCTATGCCTTTGCTTACATTATTATTATGAATAAATATTACTCTGTAAGTATCCTGTATTGTATTTACTTCTTCTTGCGTGTAGCCATTACGTTTTAACCCAACCGAATTTACACCTTCATAACTTACTGGATAACGACCTGCAATTACAAAAGGAGGAATATCTTTAGTAACCATACTTCCACCTTCAATCATTACATTTCTACCTATTTTTACAAACTGATGAATGGCCGAAAGTCCACCAATTCGAGCGTAGTCAGCAATCGTAACATGGCCAGCTAACTGAACACCATTTGCTATAATTACATTGTTTCCAACTATACAATCGTGAGCCAAATGAACATATGCCATTAACAAACAATTGCT
>JBMOGB010000294.1:0-5093 GCA_049318585.1 Bacteroidia bacterium
ATCTTTCTATCACTATTTATCAACTACCTTCGTTTGTAAGTAAACCCTAAATAAATTTCGAAAGCTATTTTTATATTGGATAAGGAAACCTTATTAATACGCTCCATTTCGATTATTTTGTGTTCAAATTCTTGATTAGCTTTAAATGAAACTTTTACTTTTTTGAATTGAAATTTTACAAATGAATTAGAAAAATTGGGATCATCAATTGCCATCAATTCCAATTGCCTAATTAATCTATCGTTTTCATTATTAATTATATTTTCCGACTGTTCCAAACAGAAATCTAATGCATTTGATTTCTCAGAATCATTTTTACATGCATAGAGAAAAATAACAAGGATTATAGCAATACTTTTTTTCATAGTTTCAAAATTATTTTGTCCCATTATAATACATTATTTACAGTTGACAACACTTCGACAAGCTCAGTGTCCATGGTCGTTGAGCTTGTCGAAACGATATAAATATTAAACTAAATTTTTGTCACCCTGTGCGAAGCTGAAGGACAAAATTATTCTATACTTTTCAATAACCGTTTCGCTTCTTTTTGTTTTTTGCCTTTAAAATTTATCAAAACATTTAGTATATTTTTGGCTTCAGTTTTTTTGTTTTGTTTCAAATATGTTTGAGCCGATAAATACAAGGCATCTTCATAATATTTAGACCTCGGATTGTTTTGAATATTGTTCAATAAATTGATGCAAGTATCAAAATGATTTTCAATATGCTTCTCGTAACCCTTTTGTAGTAATAGCTTTTGTGTGATTTTACAAACAATTTTTTGCTATTATACCATTTAAAACCGTCAAATTTGTTTTGTAATCCTTAAGTTGAAATTTTATTTGTCAGAATTTGAATCTATTACTCTCAATAAATCTTCTTTAGTTATTAAACCAATATTGGTATAAACTCTATTGCCATTTTTATATAAAATAATAGTTGGCAGTTCATCTACAAATAAAAATTTCACAATTTCTTGGTTGTCGTCATTGTCAATTTTCAAAAAATTTAAATTGGCTTTTCGTTCAGTTGCAATTTCTTCTAAATAAGGAGCCATTTTTTTACAAGGACCACACCAAGGCGCAAATACATCAACCATTACTAAACCTTTTACGTTTATTTTTTGTTTAAAATCGGCTAAACTTATTCCTTTTTTTTCTATGATGGGCATATTTTCAACTAATTGAACAGGCTTTGAAGCATTGCGCCAAGCATTCATACCACCTTTTAAATCGTATATAGTATTAAAGCCTAATTCCTTTAATTTGATAGCAGCACCTGCACTTCTTCCACCCGCCAAACAGTATACAAAAACTGGTTTTGATTTATTCAATTTTGATACTTGGTTTTCAAAATTGCCAGCATTCCAATCAATATTTACGGCATTTTTTATAAATCCTTGAGAAAATTCTTCTGGAGTTCTTACATCTATAATTTGTTCAGATATCTCGGAATTAATTTTCTGCTCAAATTCTTGCGCAGATAGCTTCCCTCCTATTCCATTTTTGCCATTGCTTTGGCACCAAGAAAAATTTATAGTTAAAAGAATAAATAGAATAAAAAAGATAAGATATTGAATAATTTTCATGCTTTACAAAAGTGATACTGGCGCAATATACTTTGTTTTTGCTAAACTTGTTTTTGCTATTTCGGTAAAACCACCTTCTACATCTAACATATTATTCCAACCTCTTTGCTTTAAAATTGAAGCCGCAATCATGCTTCTATAACCACCAGCACAATGTAAAACAAAAGGTTTATTTTTGGGTATTTCCGATAAGTGATTGTTCAAACTATTTAAAGGAATATTGATGGCATTTACTAAATGTTCTGCATTATATTCGCTTTTTTTCCTTACATCTATTACCAAATAATCTTTAGTTTTATGTAATTGTTCAAATTCTAAAGCAGTAATTCTCTCAATACAATTAAACTCATGCCCTGTATTTTTCCAAATATTAAAACCACCATCCAAATATCCTATTGCATTATCGTAACCAACTCTTGCTAATCTAGTAATAGTTTCTTCTTCACGTCCTTTATCAGTTACTAGTAATATTTTCTGATTCAAGTCGGCTATTAATTCACCAACCCACATGGCAAAATTGCTATCTAAGCCAATGTTGATAGACTCTGGTACAAAACCCTTACTGAATTCATTTGGATCTCTAGTATCTAAAACTAACACGTCATCTTGAATTGATAATAATTCAAAAGCAGCAATTTTAATTGCATTCATTCCTTTTTCTAAAACAGAATCTATACTTTCATAACCATTTATGTTCATCAAAACATTTTTAGGGAAATAAGGGGGCGGTGGAACTAAACCCGATAATACTTCATTTACAAATTCATCTTTTGTCATATTAGCTCTTAGCGCATAATTATATTTCTTTTGATTGCCCAAAGTATCAAGAGTTTCTTTGCTCATCATTTTTCCACAAGCGCTGCCAGCACCATGGTTAGGAAATATAATTAATTGGTTGCTTAATGGCATTATTTTATTGCGAAGCGAATCAAACAACATAGCTGCAAGCTTATCTTGAGTTAAATCTGCAATTATGTGTTGTGCTAAATCTGGACGTCCTACATCTCCTATAAACAAAGTATCACCAGTTACAAGGGCATGTTCATTACCCTTTTCATCAATGATTAAATAACAAGTACTTTCTAAAGTATGACCGGGAGTATGTATTGCTTTTACCTTACAATTTCCTACTGAAAAAATCTCATTATCAGTAGCAATAATTGCTTTGAAATTTGGCATAGCAGTAGGTCCATATACAATTTGAGCATTGGCTTTTCTAGCCAAATCTATATGACCTGAAACAAAGTCTGCATGAAAATGAGTTTCGAAAATATATTTTATAAACGCACCATCTTTATTTGCCCTTTCAATATAAGGTTTTACTTCTCTTAATGGATCAAAAATAGCTGCTTCACCGTTGCTTTCTAAATAATAAGCTGCGTGAGCCAAACATCCAGTATAAATTTGTTCTATTTTCATGTTATTAGTATAATTGCATACAAATTTGAATACAAATTGTAACAGTTACGCTGATAATAGTCAACTAATAAAGTAATATAATTCTTTAAAGCAGTTAATGTTTAAGCAAATTGAATATAAAAATTAGTTCCAATACCAACTTGACTTTCTACGCTAATGCTACCACCATTTTTTTCTATAAAATCTTTACATAAAAGCAAACCTAAACCAGTACCTTTTTCTTTATTAGTACCATAAGTAGTAAATATTTCAACACCAAATAGTTTTTTTATTTTATCTTCACTAATTCCTATTCCAGTATCAGCAAATTTAACCATAAGTTTTCCATCAATAATTTTTGAACTAATAGTAATTATATTACCAGAATTACAAAATTTTATTGCATTTGAAAACAAATTTCTGAAAACTAAATTGGCAATGTTTTTATCAGCATTTACAATTGTATTATCAGGTAATTGGTTTAAAATAATGATGTTTTTTTCTTTTGCTTTTTTACTGAAAAACAAAATTTCATTATCAATAAGTTCTTTTAAAAATAAATTTTCTAAAACAATATTTACAGAATCTATTTGACTACGAGACCAATTCAAAAGATTTTCGAGCATTGATGATGTATATTCAACATTTTCGGTAAGTTTAGGTAAATATTCTTTAAACTCATCAATTGTAAGTTGCCCATCATTCAATATTTTTAACATACTAACTAAACTAGCAAAAGGCGATTTTAAATCATGTGCAATAATAGAAAAAAGTTTATCCTTTAGTTTATTTAAGTTTTCTAATTCAAGTGCTTGTTTTTCTAATTTATCAAGTATAATTTTTGATTCAGTTATGTCTCTAAAAATTAAAAGAAAACCATTATTACTAGTATTTTGAAAGTTTAATATATTAATTGTTATTTCAAAAAACCGTAAATGGGTTTGTATAATTACGGTTTTAGTTTCTATTTCATTTAAGGCTGTTTGTAATTCTATACCATTGTCAATTACAGTTAAAATATTTTCTCCAATGATTTTTTTTTCATCATTACCTAAAAATTTTAAAACAATAGAATTCGTATCAACAATTCTTTTATTATAATCAAGTACAATAACTCCTTCACTCATTGATTCAATAACTTTTTCCCGAGCCACAGGAATTAATTTCAAAAAACTATGTTTAAGTAATGAAAAAGCAATAGATACAGAAGTAACTATAAAGGCATAAGGGGTTAAATCTATTTGACCAAAAGGTTTGTATCCAAACAAATAAAAAACATTTACAAACCAAGGAATTAAAACAGCTACAGTTAAATAAATATATTGTTTTCTGTATATAAAAAACACATTTGTAAGTGGTTTAATTAACAAAAAAACACCCCAAAAAATCATAAAATAAAAATAAACTGTATGAATATAATAGGCTATTCCAGGCTGAATAGAAAGTAAAGGAAATTTTTCAGAATAATCAATTTCAACTGATTTGTAATGTAAAAAATGATACTCATTAGTTATTACTAAAATAAAGTCTAAAAAGGGAAATAATAAAATTATAAATAAATTGCTTAATGAAAGCCAGTCATTTTTATTAGTAAATTTTATAACAAAAATTATCCAAATTGCAGGTAAAAAAGAAATTCCTAAATATTCAATTTTTATGAAAAATAACATTTGAGATAAATTATTACTAGATAATTCAAAAGCATAAGCAATACTCCAAACAGAAATAAAAAACATTAACACTGAAAACCATCTAGAAACACTTACATTTTGTTTAAATAAAACTAATGAAAGGAATAAATTGGCGGAGCCAATCATCAATAAAATGGTTGCAAAAATGTTAAAGTCGAAATTCATAAAAAACTTAAAATGTGACAAATAAACTATCGCAAGATTAATAGAAAAAATGACAATATATTGTATATTTTTAAAACAAAAATTACAATTAAGAAAAAGAATAGTCAAAAAAAAACCTGAGTAAAATATTACTCAGGTTTTAAATAAATATAAAAATTATTCTGCAGTTTCAGTAACTTCAGTTACTTCAATTGTAGTTTCTTCTTTTTTAACTTTACCACGTCTAGTTTTCTTAGCAGCAGTTTTAA
>JBMOGB010000295.1:0-5071 GCA_049318585.1 Bacteroidia bacterium
TCTTCGTAAAGCTTCATTACTGCAAGCGTTGTACTCAATATTTTGGTCAATGAAGCAACATCGTAAACATGGTTATTTTTTACAGGTTGAAGGCTATCAAAAGTATGAAAACCAAACGATTTGTTATAAATAACTTTCCCTGCTTTAGCCACAAATACTTGGCATCCTGGCATGGCTTTAAGCGCAATTGCATTATTTACAATGCTATCAATTTTTAATAGTTTTTTTGTACTTAACTTTATTTCTTCGGGATAAATGAATTCAAATTTCGGAATTGCTACTGTTTCAATTCCACCTCCAAGTGGAACAAAATTGGAAATAGAAACTGGCATTTTTCCTTTGCTACTTATTCCGCCACCCACTATTTGCGCAGCTATTTGGTTGTATAAAGGTAAATCTTCGTATGCCACAATCATATTTTTGTACATGTCGAAATATTGCAAAATGTAAGGATTGCCATTATTTACCAAAATACACTTATGTCTTAATCCAATAGCCTTAATAAAATCAATTTGTGCTTTTGTAATTCCTAAATTTTTACTTACAAAACGGCTGGTGCTATGCAATGTAACAATTACTAAATTATAGTAATCAGTTTTTGAAAGTAAGCTATCAAAATTTTGCTTCGAATCATTTTTATCAATGGCAAAATAGTCGGCTTTTATGTAGTTATTTAGTTGTAATTGAAACTCGCTGAGCTGCGCAGAACCTACATTTATACAAGCTATTTTATATAGTTCAGGATTTGAAATTGGAATAATTTTATCATAGTTTTTGGTAACCACAATGCTGTTTTTTACAATTTGCTTAATCAACAATTCATTCTCTACACTGTTCAAATCATTGGTCAAATTTTCGAGCACAACAGGTTTATATTTATTTAAACCACACCAGTATTTAGCTAATAATACTTTTTTACAACTTTGCTCCAATTGCATTTGCGAAATCAATCCACGTTTCAAATAATCTTTTATAACAGCAATGCTCACAGGAACATCTTCTACCATTAACAATATATTATTGCCAGCGGCAATTGCTTTAGCAGCTACTTCGCCTGGTTCATAAAAGCTACTTACCCCTTTCATATTCAAAGCATCAGTAACAATTAAACCTTCAAAACCCATTTGATTTCGGAGCAATTCTGTTACAATTTTTGATGAAATAGAAGACGCTAAATTTTCAGTACTATCAAGTGCTGGCACCGATAAGTGAGCCGACATAATTGCTGTTAAACCATTATCAATTAATTCTTGGAAAGGATATAACTCCAAACTATCCAATCGTTTTCTACTTCCTTTTATTACAGGTAATCCAAAGTGAGAATCGGTTTCTGTATCGCCATGACCAGGAAAATGTTTGGCCGAAGCAATGATGTTTTCACTTTGCATTCCTTGCATATATGCAATGCCATTTTTGGCTACTATGTATTTACTTTCACCATAACTTCGGTCGTTAATAACCGGATTGTTCATGTTATTATTTACATCTACATCGGGAGCAAAATTAAAGTTGATACCAATTCGCTTACACTGTTTGCCCACAATTACACCAAATTGTTTAGTTAAATCAGTTCTGTTTGCACCACCAAAAACCATTTGACGAGGAAAAACAGGCGTACTATCCAAACGCATATTTAAGCCCCATTCGCCATCAATGCTAATGAACAAAGGCACTTTGGAAAGTTTTTGGTATTGATTGGTTAAAACTGCTTGCCTGTATGGAGTACCTTTAAAAAAAATTAACCCACCAACTCCAATTTCACGAACATGGCATTCTACATCCTGAATATGTACTTTATCTTTATTGTTAAAAGCAGCAATAATCATAAGCTGCGCAATTCTTTGGTCGGTGTTTAAAGTGGCGTAAACACTATCAACCCAGTTATTTTGTTTTTTCCAATTGATGGTTTGAGCCATAGAATTTAAGAGCAAAACAAAACAAAATACAAATAAAAAAAGGGGTTTATATAATTTAAAAAATAAGTTCAATATGTAAAATAATAAGCTGCAAATTTGCATTTTTTTGCCTACTTTTCAGTATAAATATTTAAAAAAATCTAATTTATCATTGTAGTTTTAAATTACAAATCATAAATTGTTAGAAAACTTACAGCAACAAAAAATAAATTTATGTAGTATAATTGTTGCCCAATTAGCAAAAAAATGACTCCTAAAAAATCACATGAACACACCATAAAAAATGCTATTTCCGATTTTTTACAGCATCAACATTTAGACAATAAGCTTGCAGAACTAAATATTATAAATAATTGGGAAAAGTTAGTG
The DNA here is from genome assembly GCA_049318585.1 of Bacteroidia bacterium. Classification (GTDB taxonomy): domain Bacteria; phylum Bacteroidota; class Bacteroidia; order UKL13-3; family UKL13-3; genus JAAFJM01. Next base: position 2,286 of record JBMOGB010000295.1, read on the forward strand.
GGCGCTATGATAGCTAAAAATACCACTGAAATTAAGTTTAGAGGTACTGTTTTATATTTAAAAATTGAATCAAACGCTTTGAGAAATGAACTACTTTACCAACGCGGAAAAATTATGGCTTTGGTAAATTCTGAAGCCAATCAACAGTTAATAACTGATGTGGTAATTCGATAAATTTTCCAACCCATAAATTTATAAAATCATTGAAAACAAAAGCTAAATCTGTTTTTTCAACACCAATTGAAAACACAAATAATGAAGAAAATAAATGGATAAAACCATTGAATTTATTTGGTAAAATCCTTTTGTTTTTGGCAGGAATTGTTCTCAGTTTAAAAGCCATTAAAGAACCCGATTTGTGGTGGCAATTAGCAACTGGTGATTGGATTTTAGCCAATAAAACCATACCAACTTCCGATGTGTTTTCTTATACTTATTTTGGTACCAAATGGATCAATATTAAGTGGGGATTTGAAGTATTGATTTCACTTTGGACAAAAGCTTTTGGCTTCGAATTTATTTATGTAATTCAAGCTTTGGTTACAGTTGCATTGTTATATTTTGTTTTAAAATTAGTCAATTTAATAAACAAACCTTTCAATGATAAACCTTGGGCTAACAGCATAATTTTGTTAGGCAGCTTTGTGTTTTTGACTGCTTCCAGCAATCGTATTATTGGCCGACCAGAAATGTTTTCACACTTGTTTTCGGTTGTATTTATATACCTACTCACTTTATACAAAAATAAAAAACAACTTATATATTTACTTCCAATTATTCAATTGATTTGGACCAATATGCACGAAGCTTTTGGAACAGGAATAGTAATTATTGGCATTTATGTTTTTGCGGCTTGGATTGAATATTTTATGAATAAAAACCAAGAAAAACCTTTTCCTATTTCTTTGGCTTTAGTATTAAGCATTGCAGTCATTGCTATTAATCCATATGGCTACGAAATGTTATCTCGTCCTTTCGAAATTTTTAGCCAATTAAGCACCAATAAATACACCACCGAATTATCAAACTATTCCACTCACGAATATTGGCAAACAAGTACTTATTTTACTTTAGGTTTTTTAGTGATTTCTTTGCTTGGTATGTTATTTATTGCTTTTGAAAAAAGCAATGAAAACAAACTAAAACACCTTTTTAACCAATTTGGATTAGCTAATATTTTACTCATTATAGCATTTACTATTTTGGCTAGTTCGGCTTATAGGAATTTGATATTTTTAAACATTGTTTTGATTCCTTTTGTAGTAAATGCTTTGTTCAAAATTTTTGAATTTATTGGTACAAAAACTAAATTTAAATTGCCCAATTTATCTATTTCCTTGCTAACAATAATTGTTGGAATAGTATTTTATATTTCAATTGTTTCAAACCAATTTTATAAAATAAATAAAGTTTCACATACTTATGGATTGCAGTTTTCCGCCATGCAAAATCCAGCTGGAGCGGTGCAATTTTTAAAAGCAAACAACCTAGATAACCAAACTATTTTTACCGATTATTTAGCTTCTTCTTACTTACTTTATCAATTAAGTCCAAACTTTAAAACCTTTGTAGATTTGAGAGATTTGGATGTTTTTCCTGATTCGTTTTTTCAGAAAAATGCCGAGGCTTATGCCAATTACGAAAGTTATAAAATATTAGATGAGCAATATAATTTTAAAGCTGCTGTAGTTTTAAACTCACAGTTTAAACGTTTGCAAATTGGCTTGTATAACGATAGTAATTACACACTCAGTTATTTTGATCCTTTGGTTTCTGTGTTTGTAAAACAAAAAAATACTAGTGAAAAACCTTTACAAATTGCAGCTATAATTAATTTTAAACCTAGTATTTTTAGCAATATTATCAATTATGTTTTCAATCCGTTTTACAAACCAATGGATGTAATAGAAACCAATTTAAACACCGAAGCAGCTTTGTTTTATTTAAGTTTAGGAAACTACAAACAAGCCAATAATTTGATATTAGATTCGCCAAAAAGTGCAGCGGTAAATTATATAAAAGGTCAATATTTTTTCAATATGGCAATTGCTGATACCAGCAATCAAAAATTTTATAACGATAGCGCAAACACTTGTTTGAATGCGGCTGTAAAAGAAAACGCTAATTATTTTGAAGCCTATTTTTCGTTAGGTTCAATTGAATTAAACCAAGGAAATTTTGTATCGGCAGCCAAACATTTTGAAAAATGTTGTGAAATAGATGACAATAATTTAAATGCTCATTTATATGCTGGTGAATGTTACAAAGGTTTGGTTGAAAATAACAAAGCCATGAAATATTTGCCTAAATTGGTTTATCATTTAGAGGTTTCGAACGAAATGAATCCAAATAATCCTAACATAGAATGGAACTTGGGTGTGGCTTATTTTAAACAAGGAAAATGTAACCTTTCAACCCCAATTCTTTTAAAAGTTATAAAGTTTGAAGGCTTATCGGACGAAGATAAAAATACCGCAAATTATTGTTTGAATAATTGTGGTAAGTAATTCCTCAAAGCAACTTCGGTTTTTTTATTGTTTAATGGTTTCTGTTTAAATGGTGTAGAGACGCGATGCTTTGCGTCTGTGAACATTTTAGACGCAATAAATTGCGTCTGTGAACATGAGACAAGGCATGCCTTGTCTCTACGATTTCCCGCACGTTTTCTGAATCAGGATTTTTCAGTGCAGAATGTCTGCGGAAATCTGTGAAATCTGCGGGATATATGTATGGTGTAGAGACGCGATGCTTCGCGTCTCCCAATATTTTAAACGCAATAAATTGCG
>JBMOGB010000296.1:0-5060 GCA_049318585.1 Bacteroidia bacterium
AATTTAGTGGTGCTACTTGGAAAGGAAATGGTTTTTATTACAGTCGTTACGATGCACCAGCTAAAGGGAAAGCATTTAGCAATGCAAATGAATTTATGAAAATTTATTATCATAAAATGGGTACAACACAAAGTGCAGATGAGTTAATTTATGAAGATAAAAAACATCCCTTGCGTTATTTCAATGCAGGTATAACCGAAGACGAACGTTTTATGTTTATAAACATAAGTGAGGGAACCAATGGCAACGAAATTTTATTGAAAGATTTAAGTAAAAACGAAAAGGTTTTTAAAACACTTTTCAAAGGATTTGAAAACAATTATAGCCTTATAGATAATGTTGGTGATAAAATTTTAGCAACAACTGATAAAGGTGCTGCAAAATATAAATTGATAGAAGTGGACCCTGCCAATGCCGATGAAAAAAACTGGAAAACCATTATTGCTGAAAGCACCGATTTACTAGAAGGAGCAAGCTTTTGGGGCGGAAAATTATTTATCAATTATCTAAAAGATGCAAGCACCAGAATTTATAAATTTAATGCTGATGGAACAGGAAAAGAAGAAATAAAATTACCTGGAATTGGAACGGCTAGTGGCATTGGTGGTAAAAAAGAAGACACCGAAACATTTTATACTTACACTTCATTTACCAACCCTGGCGAAATATATAAATACGATTTAAAAACTGGAAAATCGGAATTATTCCGTAAAACTGAAGTGAAGTTTAATGCCAATGATTTTGAAACAAAACAGGTGTTTTATACCAGTAAAGATGGAACAAAAGTTCCAATGTTTATTATGCATAAAAAAGGGTTGAAATTAGATGGAAATAATCCTACAATGTTATATGGTTATGGTGGATTCAATATTTCATTGACACCATCGTTCAGTGTAAGCCGCATTATGTTTTTAGAGCAAGGTGGAGTTTATGCCATAGCTAGTTTACGTGGTGGTGGGGAATATGGTGAAGATTGGCATAAAGCAGGAATGTTGGGCAAAAAACAAAATGTATTTGACGATTTTATAGCTGCTGCTGAATATTTAATCAGTGAAAAATATACAACAAGTAATAAGCTAGGAATTAATGGTGGTTCAAATGGTGGTTTGTTAGTTGGTGCCTGCATGACTCAAAGACCTGAATTGTTTAAAGTAGCCATTCCTGCAGTTGGAGTGTTAGATATGTTGCGTTATCATAAATTTACCATTGGTTGGGGTTGGGCTGTAGAGTATGGTAGTAGCGATAAAAAAGAAGATTTTGATTGGTTAATAAAATATTCGCCATTGCATAATGTAAAACAAGGCGTAAAATATCCGGCAACTATGATTATGACTGCAGATCACGATGATAGAGTTGTACCTGCACATTCGTTTAAATTTGGTGCAGAACTGCAAGCCAAAGCCGATACATTGAATCCAATTTTGATAAGAATAGACAGTAAAGCTGGCCATGGTGCTGGTAAACCAACTACTAAATTAATAGATGATGCTGCCGATATGTGGAGCTTTGTGTTATGGAATTTGGGAGTGAGTGAGGTGAAATAAAAACGCGGATTTACTGATTTCGCTGAAAAAAAAACAGATTATTTAAAAAAATAGCCACAGATTTCACAGATTATTTGTCTGAATCAGGATTAGGAGGATTTAAGGATTTACAAGATGTTTGGAAAATCTGTGAATCTGTGGCAACGAAAATGTCATTTCGAACTTATATTTTAATAATATTCAACGTAAAAAAATGAAATCAACTATTGGTAAATTCATAATTATTTTAGGTTCAATAATTTTATTTTCTAGCGGAATTGGTAGAGATGATGTGCCGCTAAGTAAATATTTTCATTTTGCTAAAAATCCTGTTTTTGATTGTGTTGGTGAAATATATTTTAAAAATGAGTTTTCAGCTTCGTGTGTTTTAATAGGTAAGAAACATATAATTTCTGCAGCTCATAATTTTTATTTTGAAAGCGATTCATTGGTTTTTGACAGCATTTATGATCAAAAACTAAAAAAATGGTTTTATGGAAAGCATCCATTTACTAGTGAATTAGCCTCTTCAAAATTATTCTCAATAAAAATTGCAGGTAAAAGTTATAAAGTAAGAAAAATAAATATTTATAGTGAATATTTTGATGCGAAAATAATTAGAGATGAATTTGGACCACATGTTACAGAGGGCTTTTACAAAGACATTGCAATTGCAGCATTAGAAACTGAAGTGTTAAATGTTAAGCCAGCAATAATATTTGAAGGTAATAATGAATTAGGTAAAAGGGCAATAATTTCAGGGTTTGGTGAAGTAGAAAAAGCAAGTGATTATAATTCAGAAAACACAAATTATATTAGAAGAAAAATGGCTGGTGAAAATATGATTGATTCATTTGGAAACTTTAAAGTTGATAATGAATTTGCTGCTATTACTACAGATTTTGACAACCCAAAATCAACTTGTTGTAGTAGTTCTGGCTCTTCAAAATCGTTACCGCTTGAATGGTATGGAAATACTGGAGATTGTGGATGTGGTTTGTTTATAAATGATAATAATGTTTGGAAACTAGCAGGAATTTGTTCAAGTGAAGATAGTCAATATGAATCAATAACTTTTGGCAATAAATACGGTAAATATTATGGATTTACTGATTTGTTTCAACGAGTTTCTGCGTATAAAATATGGATAAACAAAATACTAACAGAAATGTAAAATAAATCTGTGAAATCTGTGGCAAAAGTTGTTGGTCAGGAGACACAACAACGGGCAGTTTGGAATTATGTTAATCTGTGGCAAAAAAATTCGAAATAAATTGTTTTCGATTGGTGAGATTATATACAAAGGAAAAACTGAAGGAGTAACTCAAAATATTTAAGATAAGTATTCTAGTAAATTTTTAAGAAAATATTTTTTGTCCCATTCGTTTCTACTTTCTGGAAAACGATTCCTTAAATCATTAAAACTTGCATTACTTGCAAGTTTTAATGATTTGAATAACTGTCTTCGCACAATGAAAAATTGCTTAAACTATAAGGATAAAGTTTTTTGAAGTTTGATCACCACCGAACTTTTTATTTTTAGATGGTTTGTGAAACGCAAGTTATTGGTAATTATTTTTTTAGTTTATCAAAAATAACATTTTATTGAATAATTATTTATCAAAAATATTATTCAAAAAAAGCAGCTCGAAAGGGCTGCTTTTTTTGTGTTGTTATATTTCAAAATAAATGATAAAGTTTTAGTCATTCAGTATTACCGCTCAAGCGGTATCCTTTCCATGGTAACCAACTTTGCTAATTGCAATATGGTTGCCTAACAAAGTAGATGCGTTTAAATATGGATTTTGATTTTCAGCTTTGCAATACCTTGTATGCAAAACGTTCAGTGAAACATTTTGCAATCATTGCTAACCACTATTTAAGCATCCTAGACACACTAATGAATTAAGTCTATAGCCCCAAAATGTTAAGGTCAATGCAAAAACAAAAATCCATAAAAACAATTTAAAATCTTTTTGTTTAACACAATCAATTAAACCAATAAATGTCAATAGAACAGCAAAAACATATAAAATTGCACCTAAAAAAGGTCCAATATTCATATGATTGTTTGCCGTTTTTTGCGCATAAGGTAAAACTAAGGAGTAAATCAAAACGTTTAAGATAATTATTATAGCCAATATGTAAATATCTTTTTTAGTCACGTTTCAATTTGTAGTTTTTAAGAAGAAATTCTCTTGAATTCGAGAATCAACCTTTACTCCCCACTCTCCACTTTAGGTTCAGCATCAAAAACTCTTTTGGTTCCTTGATACATTTCGTATTGGTGAAACTTACATTCTAACGGTCCGTTAAAAACCAACAAACGTTGCGATGTTTTTAAGCGAATGCTCTTCATGGCTTCTTGGTTCGATGATAAAACCCATGCTTGCCAACCTGAAAAATCTTTCTTGAATTTATCACCAATCATTTTATAAAAAGCATTGGCTTCTTCCAATTCCAAACGTTCGCCATAAGGAGGATTCATTATTAAACAACCTTTTTTAGCATTAGGAGTTAAGTTTTCGAAAGGAATTTTATCTAACTTTATAACTCCAGCCAAGCCCGCTTTTTCTACGTTCGATTTAGCTATTTCTAAAGTATCCCACGAAATATCCGATCCATTTATTTTTAAAGGGATGTCTTTTATTCCTTCTTTTCCTTCGTGTTTTACATCTTGCCAAAGTTTATGGTCGTAATCTAACCACGATTGAAAACCAAAGCGTTTTCGTAAATAATTGGCAGGAATATTTTTTGCAATCATGGCTGCTTCTATCAATATAGTTCCACTTCCGCACATGCCATCCATTAAAGGTTCACCACCATTCCAACCACTCATTTTTACAATGGCAGCAGCAGTAACTTCGTTCAATGGCGCTTTGTTCGCATCTTCTCTGTAACCTCTGCGGTGCAAAGAATCGTTACTTGAATCTAGCGAAAGCGTAGCATTGTCTTGAAAAATATGAAGGTTCAAACGCAAGTCAGGATTGATTACATCTACATCAGGACGCTTATTATGTTTTGCTCTAAATTGATCAACAATGGCATCTTTGGTTTTTAAAGCTATGTATTGCGAATGGTTAAAAAAGTCGGAACGCAACAAACCATCTACGGCCAAAGTTCCGTTGATGTTTAGCAGATCTTCCCAATTGATAGAGCTAATGGCATCGTAAAGTTGTTTGTCGTTTTTAGCTTTAAAGTTAAAAAACGGCACCAATATTTTTAACGATAAACGTGAATGTAAATTTACTTTGTATAACAATCTTTTATCACCTTCAAAACTAACGGCACGCTTGTGTCGCTGAGTATTTGCGGCTCCTAATTCCAATAATTCTTTTTCTAATAATGGCTCAAGTCCTTGTTGAGTTTTGGCAATCATTTTAAATTGCCCTGAAGTAATGTTTTTCAAAATTTATAGTTGTTTATATTTTAAACCAACTCATATCCGTTTAATAAGCTGGCAACACGCTTAATACAAAATTATTAAGCGTGCAATAATAAACAAAATAAAGTGGAAGATTTGAAATAAGTTTGATT
>JBMOGB010000297.1:0-5052 GCA_049318585.1 Bacteroidia bacterium
ATAAAAAACTTGTGTTTTTATATGCTGTGTCTCATCACTTGTAATGAAAACACGTTTTTTAATACCTGTTCCTCATCACGTGGCATAAAAAAACGTATTTTTGCCATCCGAGCAAAAAAAGTATGATAAAAGCAAGCGAAAAAGGGGTATTAAATAAAAGAGTGTATTTGTTTAAACAAGTTTTTGGATTTTTGAAAGGGAAAAATGCGATTCGGATTATTTTATAAATAATCAATGTCAATTATATTATCAGACGGATAGTTGAATTTTGAAATTAACTCTTTCTTGGTAAATGATAATCCTTTTGGATTAATAATTAATTCTAATATTTTATCAATATCTACGCTTTCCTTATGCAATTTATTCGAAATAGAATTATATAACTCAAAGGTAAAAATATCTGATATTGAGCCTGCTAATAAATAGCCTGAATTAAAGCATAATATTTTGTTTAATAGCTTTTTAAATTCTAATAATCTTTGAAAGATAAATACCAGCTCTTTTAAATGAATTTGATTGGATAAATGAAATTTGTTAGTATTATTATCAACATAAACATTTATAAACTTTATAGCTTTGCTATACTCTTTAATTGTTTTGAGTTTAATAAAATTTCCAGTTAAAAAAGATTGAATTGAAATACTTTTCTGTTTTGTTTTTGATGAAATGATATTTTCATTTTCTTGTACTAAAAAAACCTTCATTAATATTTCAATTTGTTGAAATTTGATATAACGAGGAGGATTTGCTTTTAAAACATCATTATTCCAATCTGCTGAATTTGGAGTCATTGCAATAAAATCGATAACCTTTTCAAATAGATCTATTGCGGTATATACTTTTACTTTTTTCATATAATATTCAAAATACTTTCTAAATCATAACTACCAAAGTAAATTGGTGTTTTAAGTATTGGCTTTAATATTGGGTCTTCAAAAAGCCCAGAAATATCAAAATCTATTTTATAATTTTTACAATCATATCCAAATTTCTCATACAGAGAATATTCAAGGATTAATTCATCTAAAACATAAGGTTTAAGGTCTGTAAATTGATTATCTATATAATGTAACAGATGACTGTCTTCAAATAAAGCATGACCTGCTATATTTAAAAAAGATTTAGAATCGCTCATAATTAAAGAGATAGCTAATCCTTTGTCGCAATCCACATCAAGTGCCATGTCTTCAATTGTTTGACCTGAAAGTTCAACATATTGTCTTTTAAATGAGCTTAAAAACGGCCTTAATTCTTCTTCCGCTTTTGAATGACTAATATAAGATTTACCTTTACTTTCTAATAATACATCTATATAACTTTGATAATAACTAAAGGCTTGTTCTCTTGCAATTATTGGGTTTTTATCTTTAAAAACTTTATAAACTTCAATTGGATTTGTTTCGTCTTTAACTTTACGAAACATACGCCCATTCACTAAATAAAAAAATTCCGGTTTGTCCATATTATTACGCCTTTATAAACTTCAATTGGATTTGTTTTAATTATTGATAGTAAACTTTTTAAAATTAGATTGAGGTAGTTATTCGTTAAATTTCTTTCCTCAATGTAAATTCATTAATTTCTTATTCATCAACTTTTGTATATTCATTTAATATTATAATTGCAGCAGCTTTTGTTTCAGCACCTATCTTATTTACATTAGCCTGATAAATAATGTAATGTAATGCATCTAATTCAAACTCTAATTTAAAAATTTGTTTTCCATTATTTGCTTTACTATGTGAAGCGTTATAATTCCATTTTTCATTATTTTTTTTAAATAATCCAATTAAATCAACTTTATCTTTATCGATTGAACTATTCCAAAAATCATAAAAATATTTTACGAAAGTTTTAATTCCAACTGTTAACAATAATCGTTTTACTTTCTCTTCATCTGTTTTTTCAATTTTTTCTTCTTTTGAATTCATGTTTTATCATTTAATTTTGTTTATATTTTCAATTATTTTTCTTATTATTTAATAGGATTAATTTCAATACCTAAATATTAGAAGTTTTATTTATTTAATATGCAGGTTAATAATATGTTCATGCTATTATTTCATAACAAAGCTGTTAGCCCATCTCCTAAAAAAATCAACATTATTTACAGTCCAATGATTACAAAGCAAATATTCTTTTCCATTTATAATGTATGATTTCTTTTTATAATATCTTGGGTAGTCATTACTATCAAGTCCACAGTTTTTATCAAAATACTTTTCTATTAGCAAACTGTAACCAATATTAAATATTTTTTTTGAATAATTCTTATCACAAAGCACATTGATGAAATCATCTAAAACACCTCTTTGTTCAAGTTCTGCAAATGTTTTTTGAACTTCTATTCCTATTCCTGATTTCTCTGAATAAGATTCAAGTAGTTTTTTGTTTAAATCTCTCGTTTCTTCATCTAAATCAGGGTTAATACTATTTGCATACATTGCAGACATTATTAGTTTTTCATTCTTATTCCAAAAATTGGAAAGTAATTCTTTTTCTTCTTTACCTAGTGCCATAATTAGACTTTGTTTATATTTTGTATTTTCGTTATTAAAAGATAGTTGACTTAAAGATTTTAAATATTCTTTTATAATAAAATTTGTTCTTTCAGAAATATCTTGATTTAATGCAGGTTCAAGTAAATAATCTACTAAATATTGATAGTTTATTTGAATAAACTCTTTACAAATACATTGAACTTCTGTAAGCTGATTTAATTCAATTGTAGGAATTGCAGAAAGGTAAATATAAAGATTTATTTCAGTTTCATATTTCCTTCTTTGTGCTTCAAAATATTCATAATATCTTTGTGTTTGATCATTATTTTCCTTACATTCAACTTTGTTTTCAATGATTAATTTTACTAAATATTCTGTATTATCAATTATCATTAAAATTTCAATAAAAATATCTAGTCTGCCAAATCTCCCTAAATCTTTTTCTTTCTCTATCTTCAATGAATTAATTGTATAATTGTCTATTAATATAGAATTAAAAAAAGTAGGATATATTAATTCTATTTTATTATTTCGCCTTAACAAGACTATTTCAAGAAATTTTTGAATTGGTAAATAGGACAATGAATGCATTTCATTATTATCAAGCAACCATGCTAAGAAAGAACTATGACTAATTTCTCTTCTCCCAACCAAAAGAATTTCCGAAAAAGATTTTGTAAAATATAATGATTGTAGTTTTTGAACATCAGAATCGTTTTTATATTTAATGATACTATTTTGTATTTCAACCTTGTCTAATAAAAGATTATTTTCATCCATATTTCTCTTTTTAAATCGCTAATTACTATGCTAAATTACTATTATTCCTATTACATAATCATTTTTTAGAAATATTTTTATTCTCAAAGAGTCTATTTTTGTGGATGTATGTAGTGATTGATTTTATTATCTTCGATTTGAATATTATCAATAATTACCTTAAATGGTTTTCCTAAAACTTGCATCATTCTGATATTGTTCAAAGTTCCTTTACTTTTACCATCCCAAATCATCAATCCCAAATCAGCATCGATAGACATTTGTTTGTCTTTGAGTACAAATAATTCCCTGTTTTTTTCATTGTTTAATGCTTTAATATTTACTGTTGTCCAATTTCCATAATTATTTCTAATAATTTCACCTGCATAGTAAATCACAATATTTTCATATTTACTCGCAGCCAAATATTTTTGTATACTTAAATCAACACCAAAAGCATCTCCAATAAATATGGTTAAGCCATTTTCAACATAATTGTTTATAATTTCTATTGCTGTTGTTGGTAATTTTTTAATACTGATAGAACCCGAAATAAAGACTTTCATAATTAGTTTGTGTTTATGCTATTACATTGAATATTTGCTAAAGCAGCAATTGTTTTCCTAGTGATATAAGGTCGCATTATCAAATCAATCTGAGATTCTAATGTAAGAACCTCATTAGTAATTTTAATTTCTTTAATATTGTTAGGCTTTTTTATAAAATCTAAATATCTTAAATCTATACACTGTGAAAATGCAATAATGTCTGTTTTCAATTCCTTTGTAACAAAAAAGACTAATTGAATTTGATTAGATGAATCAAAATACTCTTGTAAAAAAGACACACCAATACATATTTCATTGTTATATTGAAATTTAACCCATCTGTCTGCTAAAAAAATTACTTTTCCCATTTTAATAAATATTTATTTATATTTTATTATATATCCATTTTTTTTCAAAAACATAAACAAGTTGAGAAATTTATAATCATTCCAAATAACTATTTATAATAATATGTAATTGATATTAAGTTATATATTATTGAAATTTTGTGTTATTATTAATAACAATAATGATATTACAGCAAAAATAAATTAAGAAATTCCAACTAAATTATTACTTGTTAAAACAAGCGTTATCAATGCTCTATATATAAATATCAACGTACCAGTAAAATCGCAAAAATTTACAGTTAAAATATTTTTTAAAAAAATTAACATGTATAATTGGACGCATAAAGACATATCAGTGCTGTTAAAAGTATCTCAATCAATACAATCATAGCTTATACAGAATCTTTTCACACAGTTTATTTTTTACACTCTAATATAACGCAATATGATTACTCATGTATAAATTTTGCAAATATTGAATGCCTAATCTGAGTTTAAATCACCAAATTTTCAAAGCTCTTCCACCTCAATAAAAAACTTGTCGCAATTCAATCATTCTCTTGTTGTGCTACAAGGCATATTTGATATATTGCACAATGGGTGGGTTTGCCCCAGATTCCAAAACCATTTTTGAAAAAGGATTAAAGAAATTAGTATTATTTTTTAATCAACCACAAATTTGATAGGCATATTTCTAATTCTATCACATGCTTATTATTAATTAATTTTTACACAGAGACCTGAAGATGTAATTATTATAAAAAACATTGATTAAGTAAATAATGAAATAATTATTTGAAATTTAACTATAAAGTTTTGGGAACAAACTCCTTAAAACCTCAAAGCAGCTGAAAGCAAAAAACCTCTTGGAATTTGGATATCAATAGCCTTACG
>JBMOGB010000298.1:0-5044 GCA_049318585.1 Bacteroidia bacterium
GCTACAAAAGTAGCTTATTTATTCAAAATACAGCGACCTAAACGCCTATACCAATAATATAATATGCAGTTACAAACGTTTTTAGTTTTAAAAACAAACACTATTTTTACGGTAATATTATCAATATTTATTCATTTTAAAAATTAAATTTATGAAAAGAATTAACTTACTCTTTTTTGCCATTTTATTGGCAAGCACTTTCGCATCGGCCGCCCCTCTACCTTCAACGGGTTGGTTTAGCGATTTTGTGAAAATTAATGTAAACGGTGCAGGAACTGCAGCTCCTACAGGTTGGTACTGGATTGGTTCTGACCCAAGTTACGCCACTCAATTACAGGGTGCGACATTAGGAACTGTATCTTCATTAGTGATTGAAGGTTGTGATATGAAATATTGGAGCAATACTCAAGATAGAACCGGTGGTTCATTTTTCTATAGAATTATGACATCTGACGGATTAACTGAAGTGGTAGCACCTGTTGAAACCATTTGGGATCATGTAGCTCTTGGTGGTAATGATTATCAGGGAACAAAAGCTTCTACTATCAATGTGTTAAGTAGCCTTAATCCAGGAACAACTTACCAATTACAGGTTTATGCCAAAAGTTGGGGGACAGGACAAGGAGATAGCTGGTTATCAAACTCAAGTGCAAATTATGTAGCTACATTTACAACTCCTGCTGTAATAGTTACAGGTGCTGCTGGTATTGTAGATGGTACTGGTTATACAACATTAAAAGCTGCTTTTGATGCCATTAATTTGCTACCTGACCAAACAGGAAAAGATATTGAAATTAAAATTGGAACTAATATAACAGAAACTGCTACGGCATTATTAAGCCAACCTGCAACGGCAGCTTGGAATTCGTTGACAATTTATCCAACTGCTACTGCAACTATTGAAGGTGCTTTTGTTGGAACTATTATTGATTTAAGTGGTGCTGATAAAGTGACCATTAATGGTAAGTTAAATAAAATAGGTGCAGCCAAGACTCTTACAATTTCACATACTAGCAATGCTGATAATGGTAATAGAACAATTCGCTTTATCAACGATGCCAAAGAAAACACCATTCAGTATTGTACAATTACTGGTAAATGTCCATCTAACGGTGCGGGAGTTATTTTCTTATCTACTGCTTTAGCTACCACTGGAACTGGAAATGACAATAACATTATTGAATATTGTGATATTAATGCAATGGGAGAGGCTGCAGTTGGTATTGGTTCTGCTGGAACTGCTGATAAAGCAAATAGTGGTAATATTTTGAGAAACAATAATATTTTTGACTTTTATTTGGGAGCAACATCAACAACAGTAACTTATGGAATAAATATTGGTGCAAATAATACTGCTTGGACAATTTCAGGTAATAGTTTTTACCAAACAGCTTCTCGCAGTTATAATGCAACAACAAATGCATTTCACTACATTCTTTTTGTTTCTGCTGCAACAGGTAATGGAGTTGACTTTGTAATAACTGATAATTATATTGGTGGCTCAGCTCCACTTGCTAGCGGAACTCCATGGACAATTACTAGTGGACAAGGAAGACCTATTGGTATATATACTTCTGTTGGGACAGCAAGTGCTACAAGTGTACAAAATAATACTGTTGCTAATTTTGATATTACAACTAGTTTTGTCACTAATGGATTATCAGCATTCATTGGTTATTGGCATAATGCAGGTACTGTAAATGTTGGAACAGTTACAGGAAATACAATTGGAACAACTACTGGAACCGGTTCAATTGTTGTGAAATTTAATTCAGCTGCTGCGGGTGCACTAACTGTAGGTATAAATATTGTTACTGGTGCTGCCGCTACTATGGTATTTTCCAATAATAAAATTGGGGGTATTATTGCAGACTATTTAGGAACTGTAAATAGAGGACATTTATATGCAGTTTCTACAAGTGGTGCAGGTGCATTGACTTTTACAAATAATACCATTGGTAGTACTACTGTTGCAAATAGTATTGAACATAAAGGTAGTACCTATACTGGAGGTCAGGTAAACTTAAGAGGAATTACTATGGGTAATATTGGTATAACACTTACAGGGAATACAATTGCTAATTTAAAAGCAACTTCAACTGCATCGATGTCTGTTAGTGGTGTTTTCTCAAATGGAACTGGAAGTAATAATTATAGCAATAATATCATTCGTGATATTAAATCAGATGGTACCAGGGTCATAGCAATACAAGGAATTGATGCTGGTTTAGTTGGAATTATTTCAAATTCAAACAGTACTACAAATACAATTTCAGGTAATACGATTTATAATCTTGAAAATACAAACACAACACTTGCAACTGATGTTTATGGAATTAATATTCATAATACGCATGCATCAAGTGCAGGCACAGTTAGTTCTAATAAAATCTACAATCTGATAACAGCTTCAACAAATACCGCAGCTAATGTAGTTGGTATTTCAATAACACGTGGGTTGACGAACACAAATAACAATATGATTAGTCTTGGTAATGGAATTACAAATGCAGTTGCAATAGCAGGTATTAGAAAACTTGGTACTGTTGCCACACAAAATAATAATTTCTATCACAATACTGTAGTGATTTCTGGCAGTGAAGTTGGAGCTGCAGGTGCTTCAAGTACGAGTGCATTTGTTCGAACTTATACAGCCACCGATGAAGTAAAAAACAATATTTTCATCAATACAAGGTCAAATGCAACGGGTAATACACAAAAACATTATGCAGTAAATCTAAATGCAACTACTACACTTACTGAAGATAACAATATTTTATATGTAAGCGGTACTGGTGGATTAACCGGTGTTATAGCTACAACTGATTATGCTGCTATCGGTGATTGGCAAGCCGTTCCAAGTTTGGATGCAGCATCAAAATCTGTAAATGTAAATTTCGTTGATGGATTAACCGCTGATTTAAGAATTACCGGAGCTTCAGAACACGATGATCATTTAGCTGTAGCACAATTAGCATCTGTTACTACCGATAAGTTTGGTACAGCGCGTGCAGCTTACACTTATGCAGGAGCACACGAAGGTGCAATGCCTTTCTACTGGACTTCACTTACAACTCCTGAAGTTTCTGCAAAAATATTAAACACAAACTCAGGAATTGAAGTAGTGCTTGATAATGCAGCTACTATTGAATTGTACAATATCAATGGCTTATTAATAGAAAAAACCATTGCCAATGGTTCATATACACGCAATTTAGCGCAAGGTGCTTATATTATCCGTATCAACGGAAAGGCTACCAAGTTTATCAAATAAATTGCAAATTCCTCAAAACCATCACTTCAGAAAAACTTTTCTGAAGTGATGGTTATTATTTCCGACTTTTAATTTTCAAATAATTCACCTTTAAATTTAATCATTTTATGAAAAGAATTACTTTTTTTATGGCTGCTATGGCAGTTAGTTTTGCATCGTATGCAGTAGATATGACCGGTACATATACCGTAGGAACTGCAGGAACTTATACTACACTTAAAGCAGCAGTCGATGCTTTAAACGCTAGTACCATTACGGGAAATGTTGTGTTTGAAATTGTTTCTGATATTAGCGAAACTGCTCCTATCGGATTATTGGCTGCAAACGGTTCTTACACAATAACAATTAAACCTGCTGCTGCAATTACTCCTACTTTAACCTTTTCAGGATGTAATGCAACTGCCGGTGCCACTCAATATTCTGGATTTGCAATTAGTGGTACTAGTTATGTTATTATTGATGGTTCAAATACGGTAGATGGTACAACAAAAGATATGACCTTCAAAATGAATGATGGGACAAATGGTCGAATATTGGTTCAATTGTTTGGAAATTGTGATAATGTAACTATCAAAAATTTAGTGATAGCATATCAAGCACCTATGAGTACCGCAACTACAACTAGAGGTATTTATTTAAACGGTCAAAGTACAGGAGCATGCGATAATTTTACAGTTGAAAATTGCAGTATAGGCGATGCTACAAATACACCTTATTATGCAGTGGGGATAACTGGTTATGGAACTGCCCCAAAAATTTATTCTACTAATAATTTAATTAAGAACAATATTTTATTTGGAAGAATAAGACCAATATATCTTTATGTTGCCGGAACTGCAAGCACTTCTAATGAAATTTCCAATAATACTGTTTCAACGTTTGGTGGTTCAAATGGCACAACAACATACACCATATTTTGGAATGATTGGGCTGGTACATTGAACATAAAAAATAATAAAATACCTGTTTTGAATGTAGCCAATTCTAGTGGTACAAGTGGAGTGTATGGAATAAGTGGTTTAACTGCTGCTGTAGGTTCAATCGTTAATGTCCACAATAATTTTGTAGGTGGTACTAATACATCAACTGGTGTTGCAATACCAAGTGTGTTCGCTTTAATGTATATTCAAGATAATGCAACATATAATGTATTCAATAATACTTTCTATTATCAAAGTTTGACTAATGCAGGTGAAAAATCAAATATTCATATAAGCGGATCTACTTGTACAGTAAATTTGAAAAATAATATCATATTTAATAATTCGGATAATGCAACTGCATATTGTGTTTGGAAATCGAATGGAACATTAAATTCTGATTATAATGATTTATATGTTTCAGGCGCTTTAGCAAATATTGGTTACCTTGCAACAGCAAAAAAAGCACTTTCAGATTGGCAAATAGCTTTTACGCCCAATAATGATTTGAATTCTAAGTCAGTTACAGTAAACTTCGTTGATGTTGCTACAGGTGATTTAAGAATTACCGGTGCATCTGAACATGATGATCATTTAGCTGTTCCTCGTCAAGCTGATGTTTTAACTGATAAATTGGGAACTACCAGAGCTGCTTATACTTATGCCGGTGCTCACGAAGCTGCAATGCCATTTTATTGGACTACTGTTGCTACTCCGGAAGTTACTGCACGTATTATGAAAACTTCTTCAGGAATTGAAGTAGAACTAGATGGC
Source organism: Bacteroidia bacterium (assembly GCA_049318585.1). Lineage (GTDB taxonomy): Bacteria > Bacteroidota > Bacteroidia > UKL13-3 > UKL13-3 > JAAFJM01. Next base: position 4,969 of record JBMOGB010000298.1, read on the forward strand.
GAAGCAAACATTGAATTGTATACTATCAATGGTGTTTTGATTGAAAAAACCAAAACTTCGGGTTCTTATTCACGCG
>JBMOGB010000299.1:0-5020 GCA_049318585.1 Bacteroidia bacterium
TTATGCGTCCAGCTGATTTTGATTCATTTTAATTAAACAAAATCTATATCACTTAGTCATTTTTGATTAAGTGATATTTTATAAAAAAATATTAAATAAATTACTCGTATGAAGAAGTATATTTTACAAAGTTTAGTAGCCTGTTTTGGTATTTTGGCTACTGCAAATGCAGGAAATCCTGATAGAGCTGGTGGTGCTGGCGCAACTCAGCTTTTAGTAAATCCTTATGTTAGAGGAATAGGTTTAAGCGGTTCCAACACTGCTTCTGCTCGTGGGTTAGAGTCTTATTATTTAAATATTGGTGGTTTGGCTTATGTTAAGAAAATGGAAATTCAAGCTTCTCAAACTAGATACTTGGTAGGTACAGATATTTATATCAATAACTTTGGAATTGCGCAAGCATTAGGAGAAAATGGTAGTGGAGGTGTGTTAGGTATGGCTTTTTCTTATTGGGATATTGGGAGCATACCTATTACAACAACTGAAGCACCCGATATGACTTTAGGAACTTATACTACTCAAATAATGAATTTGGGATTGGCTTATTCTAAAACATTTTCTAATTCTATTACCGGTGGTTTAATGGTTAGATATGTAAGTGAAGGCACCGCCAATGTAACGGCTAGTGGTATTACTTTAGATGCTGGTGTTCAATATCAAACGTCTTTAAATCCATCAAAAAAAATTAAAAAACAAGATTTTAGATTTGGTATAGCTATTCGCAATTTAGGTCCCGATTTTTCATATCAAGGAACAGGATTGTCTACTAATACTACAGTTACCTCTACAGGTGCAACTCGTAAAACATTATTTGGATCTCAGACTTTTAATATGCCCGCTTTGGCAAATATTGGTGTTTCGTACGACATGCGTTTAGATAAAGGAGAAGAAACTTTTGACCATAGGTTATCAGTTTCTGGTAACTTTAATTACAATGCTTTTTCTTCTAATATTACTGCTTTTGGTTTAGAATATGCTTTTAAAAATATGTTTATGGTTAGAACAGGTTATGCTCATCAAGAAGGTAATTTTTCAAATTCTGATTATAGAACTCCTCAATATGGTTTAAGTTATGGTGTTGGTTTTAACTTGCCAATAAGTGATGCTGGTACTGCATTATCTATTGATTATGCTTATCAACCTACAATTATTTTTAGTGGAATACACAGTATTGGTCTTAAACTAACTTTAGGAAATAACAACTAAAACAATATATTTGCTAATACAAAGGAACGTTCGGAATATTCATTCCGAACGTTTCTTTTTGTTTTTAATTGTATCAAAATATTATAGAAATGAGTAAAAAAACATTATCAGTTCCACCCCCTTTAAATTATTTATCGAAAGATGGATTTGAAAGGTTACAAAACGAATTGCACGATTTGAAATTTGTAAAACGACCATTTATTTCAAAACAAATAGCCGATGCAAGGGATAAAGGTGATTTAAGTGAAAATGCTGAATACCATGCAGCTAAAGAAGATCAAGGTCATTTGGAAACTAAAATTTCTCAAGTGGAATCTCTTTTGGCTATAAGCAGAATCATTGACGAATCGAAGCTTGATAATTCTAAAGTAATGCTTTTAAGTAAAGTGTTGGTGTTAAATCATAATGTAAAAAAAGAGTTTACTTATATAGTAGTTTCCGAAAATGAAGCCGATTTTAAAATAGGTAAAATATCGGCTAAGTCGCCAATTGGTGCTGGACTAATGGGTAAAAAATTGGGTGAAATTGCCGAAATTTCTGCACCTGCCGGAATTATAAAATTAGAAATTTTAAACATTTCTTTTAGCTAAATCATGCCAAGTATTTTTTCTAAAATAATTGCTGGTGAAATTCCTTGTTTTAAAGTAGCTGAATCTGATAATTGTTTAGCATTTTTAGATATAAATCCGTTAACCAAAGGACATATTTTAGTAATTCCAAAAACAGAAACAGATTATATTTTTGATTTAGAAAACGAAACCTATACTAACTTACATTTATTTGCTAAAACTGTTGCTATAGCTTTAAAAAAGGCTATTCCTTGTGTTAGAATTGGAGTTACTGTTATAGGTTTGGAAGTTCCACATGCACATATTCATTTAATACCCATCAATGAAGTAAATGACATGAGCTTTTCTAATGATAAACTTAATTTTTCAAAGGAAGAATTCATTGAAATTGCCAACTCAATAGCAGCATTTTTATAAATATATTTACTTCAATAAAAAAACCCGATAACTAATATGTAGTTATCGGGTTTTTTATTGAATATAATGAATCTATTACCTTCGAGGTTGTGAACCTGGCCTTACTCTTTGGCCTGGTAATAATTGTTTTGGTTCTGCTTCTTTTTCTTTCAACTTAACAGCAGGTGCTACATAATTTATATCTATAACTTTTACTGTAGTTCTTCTGTTTTTTTGATGTTCAGATTCAGGGCATCTTTGACCTTGTTCTCTTTCATTTGGACCTTCACAAGCACAAGCAGGAACAGCTAATTCATTTTCACCATATCCTTTTGAAACCAATCTGTTTGAGTCAACACCGTGGCTTATTAAATAACCAACACAAGAATCAGCACGTCTTTGCGAAAGTTTAATATTATACAATGAATCTGCTCTACAATCAGTATGTGAACCTAACTCAAATTTCAGCATTGGATACTTGTTCATAATTATCAATAATGAATCTAATATTTCGGCTGAACGAGGTCTAATATCAGCACTATCTAAACCATAAAATATACCTTGTACTTCAAATGTTTTTATGTTGATTGGCATTAACTCTAAATCTTGAACTAAGTCGGTTGATACTTCTAAGCCTTTAGTAGTTTGAGAGTATATTTTACTATCGTAAAACAATGGTTTATTACCATACAAATCATAATCAGTTCCAGCACGTAACGGAATTTTATATGAACCAACTCCATCAGTTTTCAAAACTAATTTTACAGTATCAGAACTGTTGGTAAATGAAATAGTAGTATTTTTCAATATTTCTCTTGTTTCAGAATTACGAGCCACACCACTTAAAGTAAATACTAAAGGTGTTTTGGTAAATCTGTAAATATCATCGCTACCTTTACTTCCATTTGCTCTGTTTGAAGCAAAAAAACCACTTTCTTTATCTTTTGATACAATAATTGAAAAGTCGTCACCACCAGAATTTATTGGCGACTTCATGTTTTGCGCATCACCCCAATCTTTACCTTGGCCTTTAGCATAATAAATATCAAAACCACCCATTCCACATTTTCCATTAGATGCAAAATACAAAGTTCCATCTTCATGTTGAAAAGGAAATGCTTCATCTCCTTCAGTGTTTATAGTTATTCCTAAATTTACAGGATCGCCCCAAGCATTTCCTCTTTTACTAAAACTTACACTGTACAAATCTTTACTCAAATCAGCTCCTTCAGGGTTTTCGGCACTTGAAACTGGTTTAGCAATACTTCCAGGCATATTACTTGAAAAGAATAAAGTTGTTCCGTCTTTACTTAAAAATGGATGCCCACAATTGAATGAATCGGTACTAAAAGGTAATGCCACTGGCACGCTCCATTCTGTTCCACTTAATTTTGATTCGTAAATTCTACAATGAGCACCTTTTCCGTCAAATTTTTCTCCGTAATTACATTTTGTAAAATACATGGTAGTAAATTTTGCATCAAAACAAACGGTACCATCATTCCATTTTCCATTGATATTTTTCTTGTCAACTAAAACTGGTAAACTATAGCTTTCAATAATGTCTTTGTTCTTTTTGTTTAGCTTTAAAGTAGTGTTATAAACATCGCTATAGCCGTTATTAAACCAACCATATTTATCCTTACCCCTTACTCCAACTTCCAATCTATCACTGGTAAACATTAATTGGTCTTTTCTAAAATACATTGGAGCAAAATCACTCCATTTTGTATTTAATTTTACAACGTTTTCAACCAAATAACGTGTTTTCTCTGATTTCCATTTTTGAGCATTTATGCTTCCGCAATCCTCTAAATCAATTTTAGGGTCAGAACCAACAATTTTATTGTATTTGTTAGCTTCTGTAATTGATTCCACATATTTTTCAGAAAATTTCAAAGCTTGAATTTGACGATATTTAGCTTCAGCATTAGTTGGATCTTGCTGTACAGCTTTGGTGTACCAAGCTTCTGCAACTGGCCAGTTGTTCGAAATTCTATAACATTCAGCAGCATAAAATGCAGCTTCTTTTTTTATATCTTTATCTTTAGTTTTACCATATACTTTTTTGTAAATGTCGCCAGCAGCTGCATATTGTAACTCTTTAAATTTTTTACGAGCTTCGCTAATATCTCCTCCGCCTCCACCTTTACAAGCACTTAATAATGCAGAAAGGATTAGAATAAATCCAATTAATTTTATCATGTAGTTTTGTTTCATGTTTAAATACTTTGCTATTGTTTTAGGATAAACGCAATTTTATACATTTTAACGTATAAAACAATGTTTTTTTTTAAAAGAATTATTTTATTAAACACCTAAATATGAATACTTTTAAATAAAACAGCCATTCAATATAATACTGAATGGCTGTTTTAAAAGGCATAAAAACACTAAATTTATTTTATAAATAACATTTCACGGTACTTAGGTAATTGCCATAATGTATCATCAACTATAAACTCTAATGCATCACTTGCTGCACGAATTGGATCAAATAAAGGTTTTACTTTATGACAGAAAACCAAAGCCGCTTTGTGTGTATCGGCAGCATGATGTGCTTTGTCGGTTTCTACTAAAAGTTTATCTACATTATCGCAAATAGTTTTGATATGTTTTGATATAACTTCTATCGTTTTCAATTGTGTTTCGTAGGTAGCTTTGCTCAATCCTGCTCCTTTTAAAGCTTGAACATTAATGGCTAATTTACTTTGATATTCAACAGCAGCAGGAACCACATGCGAAATGGCTAATTGTGAAATTGTTTTTGCTTCAATGTCTATTTTTTTAACATACACTTCTTGCATAATTTCATAACGTGCATCTAATTCTATTTTACTAAAAATATT
>JBMOGB010000300.1:0-4977 GCA_049318585.1 Bacteroidia bacterium
AATGTATTCTTTTAACATCATTGATTTTTTCCATCTTTTAGCATCTTGCAATAAATCCTTGAATTTGGAAAATTCTTTTTCTTTATTAAGTTTTATTTCCTGCTCAATTCTCTTATGCCGGTCAACTTCAACCCAATATTCACGAATTTTTTCATCTCTTTTTTTTATCTGACTACTTTCAAGTTCAAGATAAGCGATAATTTTAGAAAGCTGCAGTTCTAATTTTTCTGATCCATCTTTCCATTCTTTTACATGTGTCCCTTTTAAACCGAAAATCAAAATACCTGTTTGTTGATATTCATACGTTGGATATGAACGTTTATCATTTTTTATTTTTAATCTATCTTTTTTTTCTCTTATACCAACTCCAATTTCTTCATTATCAATTATAAAAAATATTGTTTTGTAAGTATTCTTAATCTCATGGTTTCGTGTACGAATAACTTTAAATAAAACATCTAAGAATAATATTGCTCTTTGTAAAAGATTTTCAGAAACATTTACATTTATATTATTTCCATGATCTATAAATTGCCAGCTTTTATCTTTTTTCCGATCTTCCAAATATTCTATGTATTTAGCAATTAAAATATCAGGATTTGAGAGTTTTGCAGGTATTTTTAATGATATTCTTTTATCTGATTCTATTTCTTTTTGTTTTGCTATTAATAATGCCTGAGATGAGTTTTGCTCTTCTAAAATATAGGGTTGTAAATCTATTATATCAGCACCTTTATATTCATCGCTTAATGGGATAATTTCAACAGGCTTTCCATATTTCTTTTTCGATAAATAGCCATTTTCCGGCAATGGAATCATTACATCCTTACAAATTTTCCTAACAATTGAACCAGATATATCATACCTCATTGAAATTTCAGGAATTGATACTGACCATACTAAATCGTAAAGTACTTTTCTGGATAGCTTTGTATTTTCCATTTTAAAGTTATGTTTTGAGATAATATTATTGTATTAGAATGCAATTAATACATTTTTAAGAATGAAAAGTTTAGGGAAATAGTGGCTTGCATCTATTCATAAAAATATAGTTGAACTAAATATTAATTACAATTTCAGGAAATATTAATTTAAAAACTTCTTCAAATTCAGCATCTCTTGGATAAGTACTACCTTTATTGTTAAAATAATAGTTAGTAAAAACTTTCTTTTTATCTACTTCAAAAATATATTTATAAAACCCAAACTGATCAAATGCTAAGTCGATATAAAACCATAATTTCTCATAAGAAAAAATTGCTAAATTAGCTAACCATAAAATACCTTGTTTGCCATTTCCCATTAGCATAACTTCTTTGTTTTTTGATGATTCAATTACAAATAACTCGTTTAGATTTTTCTGAATGCAATATATTTGGTCTATATTTTCAGCCTTCTCAAAATATTTATATTCCTGAATTTTTTGAAGTGCTTCAAATTTCTCATATTTTTCATTAATATATTGAATGTCTAATTCGGTTAATAAATAATTTTTCGCAAAAAGAAGTCTAATGTATTCAAATTTATTGGGATCTTCTGACTTTAGAAAAGTAATTAATGTTGAATTATTGTTATTTGCATTATTAAGATTCAAGTTTAAATTTATAGCTTTTAATAAAAAATAAATAAGATTCGTATGACCTCCAGATAATAATAGCACCTGGATTATATTATTACCTTCTTTTTTATAATTGTACAAGTTAATTTTTTCATTTAAAGCAATAGTTTCATAATCATTTAAATTATTTATAGAATTAAGTTCATTGGTATAAGTTATAGAATCATTTGCTTTTAATTTGCTTAGAAATTCTTTTATACGGTTGATTTTTTTATCTATCAAAGCCTGTAATTCTTTTTTTTCTTTCTCTTTCTTTATTTCATTTAACTGGTTTAATAATATGTTTTTTTCTTCAGGTGAATTATAATAAAATGGACGATGTGTTATTTCGTCATAATTTAATTGATTAAATGATATGATTTCATTTTCCCAATCAAACTCAATTTCATTTGCCTCTATTTTATATTTTTTATACCATACTTTAAGACATAATGTTTTTTTTTCATGAGATGCCAGTTCTGCTTCAGAATCAAAAACAAATGCATTATTTGCATTTGGAACATAAATATCTTTAATTGTAATGCTTTGAAATTCATAAGGATTAAATTCACCAAAAACCCATATTAGAGAAATATGATTACGTTCATAAAATGCTTCTCTATCTTCAATGACAGAATGAAACGTATTGTTTATCTGAAACTCAATTGTGATTTCTCTATTATCATAGATGAAAAAAACATCAGGCTTTCTTCTTTCTTTGTCTCCAAATTTATCTTTAATGTTTTTTTTGTCAATAATAACTTCAGGATAAATATATTGTTGAATGATTGATCCTACCTTATTTTTTAATAAAATATGTTGTTTGCTTTCAGATTTAAACAAATATTGACTTTTTAGAATTTCTTCTTTACTTCTCTGAATACCTGTTTTTATTGAACATTTATCAAATTCAGGATCCCTCCTGTGCTTGAAATAATAAGTATGATCAAGCTTGTTTTTAGTACAACTTACTTCTAATTCTGTGCCACATTCATCACATAAAAGTAATGGATCTTTATCTTTGTATCTTTTTACAAGTTGACGTCTTAATAAAACGTAATCATCCTTATCAACAAATTTACTAAAATAGTAGTCTGCATTAATTGTTTCGTGCAAATCAAGATTAAAAATAATTTCAATTGAAACCATAGGAAATGATATGTAATATTTTTATAAAAACCATAAATTTTCTTTGCCGAAATCGGGTAGGTTGGTGCTTTCGAAATGGGGGTATTTTTCAGCGACCATTTCGGGGTATTTTACTGTGACCGGTAAATTTTGCTGTGTTACGGATGTCCAGTACATGCGGCTGAACTGGTAAACCTGATCGATAAGGTTTCTTATGAGTTTTTCGTTTTCCAATAATTTTTCATCTGTTGACTGTATGTTGAGTTTTACAGGAAATGGAAAGCCTTCTCTTGCACGAGGGATAATATCGTTGTATCTGGTATTGTTACATAGCAGGAATTGATTTCGACCAACGTTTATATAAGTACCACTTACAGGTATCATTGCATTGAAAGGACATTGGGTATCAAAAACAACAAAATCACGAGATTCTGTTTTGTTAATATTAATTACAATTACCGGAATATCGAGGTTTAAGCTGCGAAGGACTTCTGTAATGGGTTTTAAATCTTCACTGCTCATACGCTTGTAAAAGTGTATAACGAGCCGTTCTACTTTGTTGTTTTTTTCAACAAAGTTTTCTACTGCTTCTCTGATAGAACCTGCTAACATCGTTGTATTATTTGCAGAATAACAATTGAAGTTTTGAAAATGTCCATCATTGGCAAAACAAAAAGCACTACCAATATAGCGGCTTACCATTTCATAAGATTTGAATGCACCTACACCTACAATTAATTCGTTGTATATTGCCCGTTGTAATCTCCAGGGTACACCTCCTAATTTTGCAAGTATTGCAATGGCAATATTTGGCAAACTAAAATTGAATGAAGCAGAAAGTATTGTATCTGTTTCAATTACCTGCGAAGAAATGTCATATTTAAGCAGTTCATATTTAATTTTAAAATATAGACTATGTATTTCTTTATCAACTATTTCTTTTGGATGGGGTGTTATATAGATTGCTAAATATGTTGTACCTGAAATACGTGGCCAATTTGCCAGTTGATGCCGGATTTCAGGCATAGGATTGTCTAAATCTTTGAATGTAATACTCTTTTGAATGTCGAGATAGTAGTTTAGTTTTATAAAATTCTTTAAACTCTTAACATACTTCAATTCATTACCATCAAACCAGCTTTTTAATTTTTCAGCCGTTTTGATGTCTTTTTCATGGAAAATAAATATAAATTCAATTTTATTGTAAGGTGAAGTACTAAAAGGTCCATTATTTTTTAAACCGTTAAACGGATTTAAATCCGTTTGATTATTGCCAAAAATAAGCTCGTTGCTGCCTTTGGTTGTGTTGAAAACAGTTTCTGCAGGAACTGGAATAAATTCATTTGAATGAATTGGAATGCAGCTTTTAAATTCAGGAGTATTGAGATAAGTGTCAACAAAGTGTTTTATTTCATTATGAAAGTTCTCTAATTTATTATCAATAAAATTAACTGACCAATCTAATTCCATTGCATGAATAATATATGGATTTAATACCGGACGAATTTTGCTGATATTTAATTTTTCTACATCTGAAAGATACTCATAATGTTTAATGTCGTGGTTGTAAATAACTTTTTTTAAGGCTTCGACCGGAATATTTAATTTATCTAAACCATCTTTATAAACCTTACTAATACCTTCATAGGAAATTTGCAATTCGGGAAAATCTGAAATTCGTTTTATTTGAACTTTGATCATAAAACGTTTAAAAATGAAAAAAAGACCGGCGTTGCTACTGGCATTTTTGTCGTAGAACCATACTTCAATATCATTGACAAAGTTGGATTTCTGAAAACATTTTCTGGTTTTAAAATAGTTAGAAATCAACCATGTATAATAATGTTTTGCAAAACGTGAATTTTCACTCAGTTTAACAGTGAGTAAGTTTTCGTTGGTTTCAGGTGCAAAATTTACATATAGGTATTCTGTATCATCACTTAGATGGGGGAAGAGTTCATCAATGTTTTTCGGGAGATTTTTTTTATAAATTGAAATTAAACCTTCAGCTTCTTTTTTAAAAAATGAAAATTTTACTGTTTCAACAGGGAGGTCGAAAGTAAGGATGTTCAGTATAAGGTTTTGCTCTGACATAAAATATGATATTAACAATTTATAAAATATAGGTATGGAAACCCGGAATTATCTTTATTGCATTTGTAAAAAATTATCGTATTCTTATATCCTATATTATTTACTTATATGATATATTTAATAAAATTCTTTAGTCTTTCCTTTATTGAGTAAGTTTA
>JBMOGB010000301.1:0-4962 GCA_049318585.1 Bacteroidia bacterium
ACCACTTAAACCCCAATGTTTTATACCGCTTGTTAGGGGCTGGTGTTCTTTGTTTTCAGTCATTTTTCTATCAATTTGCTACATCGTTTCTGTCTGCCGTGCGTTTGGGTAGGCAAGCTCTTTGGCTGGTTTTGGTCGTGTGTTGGTTTTGTGCGACCAGCCAATGTGCTTGACTACGAAGCGTGGGCTAAAATGCGTGAAATAAGTCGCCCAAATAATGTTTTAAGTTATATTTCTTTGTCGTGTCTAAAGCTCGTTCAAGGCAAATAAATTTTTTGTCAGTATGTGTTTTGAAATATTCAACAGTGTCGGCATTAATTAAAATATCTAAACAAATCAAGGTTTCTTTTATACCATCATTTGCTAAAAGAATTTCATTTTTCTTAAATTGTTCTTGCTTATCCGCTTTGTAGTTGAGTTGAAAACCGTTCTTCAATAAAATCTCAGTTAATAGTTCATCACGGTTGAAAGCGGTTACTAATTGAGCTTCTTTGTCGGTAATGTATTTTTTGAGTAAGGCAATATTTTCTTCGTCTGTTTTTTCCAGATCAGGAGCCCACTCAACTCTTGGGAAGTTTGATTTTACCAATTTGAAAACCTTAAAGCCCAAACCTTTCATTGCATCTTCTTTGTGTCCGTTATCAAATAAATCAGGTTGTTTTGACTTCTTTTCTTCAATTAGTTTTTCAACTACTTTTTTATTTCTGTCAATGGTCACATCACTAATCTTCTTGTAACCTGCTTTAACTAAATCAGGCTCGTTATCTGTGGTTTCGGGCAATTGAACAAGGATAAATTTCCTATTTCCATTATCTCTATTGTTTAAATCCAAAACAGAATGTCCAGTAGAACCACTACCTCCAAAAAAGTCAAGTATTAAATCTTCATTTTCTGCATTGGTAGAAAGTTCCAGCATTCGCTGAATAAAAGCAATTGGTTTTTTGCCATTAGGAAATGAAATGTCCCCTTCCTTTGAAACATTATTCCAATTAAAATCTAACCAAAGTGTCCCAGTTTTTGCTCTAATTGTTATGTCTGTTCCGTTTTCAACAGCTATGTCTTTTAACCAAGCAATTTGGTCTTTGTTTGTTCCTTTGTAATATACAGTTGTAAGTTGACCTTTGTTTCTTCCGCTACGTGGAACATACTCAATACTGAAAAGGCCATCTTCTTTTCCAATAGCACTCATAACTCTTCCACGAATTGAGCTTTGAGCATTTGTATCACGAAAAACAGTTGTGAAATATTTTTTATAAACTTCTTCTTCTGAAATATTCTCTTCTTCAACTAATTCAGAAATGGATTTCATTATAAATCCCTTATGAGTAAATATTTTTATATCATTACCATCGCCATCTTTTACTGTAGTCGTATGTTCTTTAGAGCCAAATTCTTTTAACACCCGTGTATATTTCCAACTTTTCTTTTCATCACGCATATACTGAATATGGTCTGTCAATTTCACTTCATCATAAGCCTTATCCAAGTCAAGAGCCTCAATATCTCTATTCTTAACATAAATCATCAGATACTCTGTGTTTTTCTTTAGACGTTTATCTTCACCACCACCACTTGCACCTGCTGAAGGTTTGGCTTTTATTGATACAGTATTGATATAATTATCTTCTCCAAAGACTTCATCGCAAAGTTTTTTTAAATGATGAACTTCATTATCATCAATAGAAATGAATATTGCTCCATCATCTTTTAATAAGGTTCTTGCAATTAAAAGACGGCTATACATCATATTCAACCAGTTACTGTGATAGCGACCATCAATTTCAATGTTTGTGTCTATTTTAATGCCATTTTCAGTAATACCTGCATCTTCCCAATAAGCCTTTCTATCTTGGGAAAAATCGTCATTGTAAATTAAATCACTGCCTGTATTGTATGGTGGGTCAATGTAGATACACTTAACTTGTTCTCTATAACTGTCGCTTAAAAGTTTTAAGGCTTCTAAATTTTCGCCTTCAATAATGATGTTTTTGCTTTCAGTTGGGTTTACGCTTCTGCCTTCATCATACATTAGTGTTGCATTGCTTGGTGTATATGCGTTTCTTTTTGAATCACTTTTACCAAACCATCTAAACTCGTAGCGTTCAGTTTCAGAAACGCTTGCAGGGTCAACAACTTTTTTAAGTTCTTCTATATTCAGTTTGCCTTCATTGGTAAACAAGTCGGGAAAAAGATTTTTTAATTGCATTAATCTTTCTTTGTTCCAATCGTTGCTCAAAGGCATTAGGTCGTTTATATTTTCCATTTCTTATTTTTCGTTTAATGCGTTAATTGTTTTATCGGCTTCTGTTTTAAAGTAATGATACTCTTTTACAGGGGCTTTGTAATGCACTTCCACACCCAATGTTGCAAAGTGTTTCATTGCACATTTTATTTTATATACTTCGCTTTCGGTTAATGCTTTTTTATCGTTGATGTCGTTTGTTCCTTTGGTTTCAATTACAAAGTAGTATTCGCTTTCATCACCAGTTTTCAAACTTTTGCGTTTCATTACTAAACCAAAGTCGGGTTCGTATTCTCCAATGGGTGTTTTGATTTTATACCAACTTGGTAGTTTTATAAAACAAACTATATCGGTTTGGTTGTCCGTTGCTTTTGCAAAATCATATTCCACATTACTATCAATAAGCATTTTGTCAAATACTCCTCTGTTTGGTGTTTCCACATAATCAGATTTAGAAACATTTTTAACGAAGTCGGAAAAGCTGAATGGAAAATTTTCGCCAGTTAAATGATAATCCAAGCCCCGAAGCATTTCGTCCAATTCTATGTTTCGGATTATGCCAGCAGCCGTATGAATGTATTGCGGTGGATTTTTAATGATGTGGTTAAAGTTGGTAATGTTGTTTACTATTTTAAAGAGGGTAGTGTAACTTAAACCTGTGTTTTCGCTTAGTTCTTCAACCAAATCCAAAGGAGTAAATTTTGCTTTTAGTTTGTAGGTTTCTGTTCCACCAAAACTATCTTCAATGCCTTCTTCGCTTATTGTTCCAATGTTCCGGCTACTTACTTCTGCAACATAATCCGAAATTGTAATAAGGTTTATTTGTTCGGTTGCTTTAGCAATTAGGCTTTCTTCGTCAAATGCAATTACATAGTCTGTCTTTTTTGCCAATGATTTCCAAAAGCGTTTAAATGCTTCATCAATTGTATTGTCTGTGTTTCGCTTAAAGTTTACTTCGTTTTGCGGTTTTCCTTTGTGTGTATGCGACATACCTGCACCTGCCGAAGTTGTTCCATAAACATCCTTAATTTCTTTTTGATATTGTGTTACAAAGGTTTCGTAAGTCTCATTAGGTATTACTGTCAATTGGTTTACTCTGTCGGCATCTTCTGCATTTAAAGCATCATAAACACGCTGTCCTTTTTGGTTTACACATATCCGCAACCCTCTGCCAATTTCCTGGCGTTTGCGTATTTCGGAGTATGCTGTATTTAGCGTTGCAATGTTGAATACATTGGGATTGTCCCAACCAACGCCCAAAGCACTATGAGAAAACACAAACTCAATTGAATTGCCAATGGTCAGTAGTTCATCTTTCTTTTGTAAAATCAGTTCGTAAATTTTCTTTTGCTCTTTTAGTCCGCCTTCATTGTCGGAAAATTCGCCTTTTGCATTTTGAGCAAAATAATAGCCTTGCAATTCGTGAATGTATTGGTCAGTCGGAATTTTGCCATCGTTGTATTCGGGATAAATGGCTTTGTATTTTTCAACAAATAAGTTTTTGATTGTGGGTTCTTCGCCCATATAGTTTGAAACTTTGTCAATGAAAATCAAGCTCAAAACTTTAATGCCTTGCGGTGCTAACTTTTGAGATTTTGCAAAGTGGCGATGTATCAGCCATTCCAACTGTAAAGCCCAAATGTTTTCAATGTTTCCTGATGCTTGTTTTTCAAAAAGTTCGACACCATTTGTAAACGTGATGCTCCATTTTTGAGTTTTCAAACTTTTATTGATGCGTTCAATTTTATAGTTTAGATAACTCGGATTGTTTGTTTTTTCACCAAGATTATCATGCTCCATAAGCCATCCAGTTTCTTCAAAAACAAACTTTCCAGCTTTCAACTTCCATGCTTTTAATTTGGCTTTGGGAGCGCCTGTACCGTTTTGTGTGGCTGTCAATTCAATTTTTATTGTCGCTTCATCGTTTTTCTCAGTAACTGTCAGCACTTCAATTTTCTTTACCAGTCCTTGTTTGTAGCTGTCGTAAGGAGTTAAACGATACAATAAGTTTTTAACGGTTTTGTGTGTTGCCGAATAGCGAATTTTAAAAAGAGGGTCAAGTGTTTTGAAAATAGTTTTTTCTCTTTCATCTTTCTTGTTGCTGTAACGTTCGTTTCTTTCGTCTGCTGAAAGAGTTTTTAAACGTTCCATCATATTGTCGCTGTCCATTCCTTCCTGTGGCTCATCCATAAAAATAATTGGTCGCACTTTAGCAATGGCATCAATATAAGGTAGATTGTTAAACAGGTCTTCTCGTTGTGCACGGTTTAATATTCTGTCATCTGAATGGAACGCTCCAGTAGTCATAATCATAACTTGCGGATGCTGCTCTTCAAAGAAATTGGTAACTTTATTTAGTTTTTTACTGTCGTAGTCAAATGCCTGAACTTTGAAGCCGTATATGCTTTCGAGTTGCTTTTCAAAAGTTTTGAAAGTACCTAAAGTTCCTTGCCTGATAGCAATAGAAGGAACAAGTATGATAAACTTTGTAAAAGCGTAATGTTTGTATAACTCGTAAATGGTCTTGATGTAAACAAGTGTTTTACCTGTTCCTGTTTCCATTTCAATGCACAAGTCATTGTCGGCTGAATACTTTGCCGTTTCATCGTCAATGCCGTTTTCCTTTGCTATTGCTGTGATATTGTCGGCAATTTGATTTGCAGTGAGTTTGCAAAAATTAGAACGGATGCCTTCAATACAAGCATTGTCAAAAGTGTTTT
>JBMOGB010000302.1:0-4948 GCA_049318585.1 Bacteroidia bacterium
GTAGCTTTAATCAATGGTAATAATTTTTGAAAACCATAATTTCTTGGGTCAAAATCGGCTTTCTTTTTTAGAATAAAATTTCCTAAATCACCTAAAAAAGTCCAACCACTTTCATCGGCTAAACTCTCTACACTTTTAGTCAATAAGCTTATTAGTTTTACATCAATTTTATTGAAAGGATTGCTTTCAGTTTTAGGTTTACCTTTTGTTTTATTTGTAATTTCTTCGGTTGAATTTACAGTAGATTTCAGAATTTCGATATAAACGAATTTATCGCAAGCAGTAATAAATGGTAATGGTGTTTTCTTTTCACCTATTCCAAAAACTTTCATTCCTGCTTCTCTTAGCCTAATGGCCAATCTAGTAAAATCGCTATCGCTAGAAACAATACAAAAACCATCTACTTTCCCTGAATATAAAATATCCATCGCGTCAATAATCAATGCACTGTCGCTTGAGTTTTTTCCTGTGGTGTAACTATATTGTTGAATAGGTGTAATTGCATGTTCCAAAAGCACATTTTTCCATCCAGAAACAGTTGGTTTTGTCCAATCGGCATAAATTCTTTTAATAGTAGGCGTACCATTTTTAGCCACCTCTTCCAACATTTCTTTGATGTTTGAATAAGGTACATTATCAGCATCAATTAAAACTGCAAGTCTTTCATCTTTCATAATATATAATTGCTAAGGCAATGAATTATATTGCTGCATGCAATAATCTATTTCTTGTTGCGATTTTCCTAAAGCCCTGTATTGATTAGCTAAATCGCCCCAAGCTTGTTTAAATTTAGGATTCATACCTAAACAAAATTCAAAATTACTAGCAGCTTTGGTGGTGTTTTTTACTGCCTCATACGATTTACCTAAATAATAAAATACTTCAGGCGATTGACCGTTAAATTTCAACGCAGTTTCTAATCTTTCAATAGCTCCATCGTAATTATTCATGTTCAAATAAGCCATTGCAGCATAGTAATATGCTTCAGTAATATTTTCTTTTAGTTTAGTTGCTTTTGCACAAGCTTCAATACATTTCTGATACTCTTTTTGGTTAAAATACATCAAACCTTTATTGGTAAATGCAGAGTAATTTTCAGGATATAAAACCAACGATTGGTCAAAAGCTTTATCGGCTTCGGCAAACCTACCACCAAGCATTAACGAAAAACCATACATTCTAAAAGCTTCTTCACTTTTATTATCCCATTGCACCGCTTGGGCAAAATAATAAATGGCAGAATCAATTTGCTTAGCATCTACGGCACGGTAACCCAAAGGCATATAAAACACTTCACGTTTAACAACTGCAGCTACTGGAACACCATCTACATCTACTGTATAAACAGTTCCTTTTGGCGGATAACCACCATTGTTCATTTGTGTTTTAGAATAAGTACGAGAAGTTAAAACTTGGTAATCCCAAAACTGTTTTTCTTCTTCGTAATCTCTCATCCAAACAGTAGAAATACTGTCGTTAATTTTGGTTGCATAATAACTTACACACAAAGGTTCATTATTAGTTCCAATCACTAATTTTTTACCTTTTGGTTCATTGTTTGCAATCCATTCAGCAGCTTGACGTGCGCTGTTGGCATAATAATCTAATTCATAATTGCCATAAGCACCTTTTGTTCCACCTACTAATTCGTTAAAATAAACAGTTTCATTTGGATGATTTTTGATACTCCATAAAGTAGTTTTTACTGCCAATCCAAGCAATACAACAGCTAAAATATATCCAATGAATTTTGGTTTTACATAAGTAAAAATATAATCGTAACCCAATGCAATAAGTGCAACTAAAGGTGGATAAATAAATAAATAATGTCGCCAACCGTTATAGTAAGTGATGTTTTTAAACTCGGCATAAACCAAAGGGAAAAGGAATGTAAACAATACCAAAAGCATTGGAAGCGCATTTCTTTTCTTTGAATAAAAATAAGCAATTACTACAAATATAGCAGCGCCAAGCAAAGCAAATAATGGCA
Organism: Bacteroidia bacterium; assembly: GCA_049318585.1. Lineage (GTDB taxonomy): Bacteria > Bacteroidota > Bacteroidia > UKL13-3 > UKL13-3 > JAAFJM01. The sequence goes on from JBMOGB010000302.1 coordinate 1,991, forward strand.
ATGTCATTCCCATAAATTTACCTACATAATACCAAGGCATGTAAATCATATAGGTTTTTACACCTTCCCAAATTTCTAAATTATAAGCATAAAACGCATTGCTTGAATTACGAGCCAATGCTTCTAAAGGACCGTCAATTGGGCGGAAACGACCGTAAGGCCAAAGCGATAATCCTAATAAATATCCAATTACAAAAGCCAAACCTATTACTTTTACATAAGGGAAAATTAATTTTAAAGCTTCGCTAAAACTGGTTTTCTTGGCCACAATTAACCAAGTAATTCCCATAAATAAACCTAAATAAGCAACCAATAATACACCAACAATACGTGAACCGATTGCAATTCCTAAACCCAATGCAAATAATAAAATGGCATTGAATTTTACTTTGGGCAATTGTTTTAGGATTTTTATTATCCCAAATATTCCTAGTGAAAATCCTGCTGCAAGCGGAATATCGGTTGGATTATTCATGCTATGCGCAAAGAAAGTAGGTGTTAAGAAAATAACCCAAAAAGCAATGATTCCTGTTCGCCACGAAAGTAATTCCCTAGCAATTAATGCTGCAAAAAACATAGCAATGAAACCATAAATGGCATTTAACAAATGTCTGGTTCCATATTCGCCCCAATTTGGTTCGTAGTTTTTATTGATATATGATGCAATTACATTGATATGTTCACCGTAATAAGGATAATCTCGGTGCGATGTAAAACAAGTGGTATCTCTTGCACCACTTTCGCTTTCAAAATACTTTAACATTTCATAACCATATTGATTATGTAATTTACTATCCCAAGTTAAGCCAAAGTCGAAACTTTTGCTCATCATAAAATAGCCAATAAACAAAGTGGTTAACAAAAAGAATAAGCGATAAATTCCGCTATTTCCATTGCCAAATTGAATGTTTTTATTCTTTATTTCAGCAATAGGATTTATAATAAACCAATTGAAAATATAACTAAAATATTTAACAGGAGAAAGCAAAACATCTGCCCAAGACGATGATATTGCTTTATCAGCAGGACTTAAAATTGCATCTAAAATACTTACATTATTTAACTCTAATTGAAGTACAATATTATTGACATTTCCTGCTAAAATATTGTTTGTTTCTACTGCTTTTATAAGTGTTGCTGTTCCAGCAATTAATTGTCCAAAACCTGCATCAGTTATATGTGTTGGAGTAAAAAATCGTTGCGCAGCATTGATTAATTTATCCGAAATTGAAAGCTTTTTTGTATCAGTTTTTCTTACCGCTACAAAAATTGTTTCCCCTTGTAAATTCTTTTTATTGGTGTTTATCCAACCATAAGTTGAATTCAAATTGAATAAATTGATACCATCACAAAGCACAGTATTAGCGCCTTCGGCCAATTGCAAAGCAGCCAATAAATAATTATTAGTTTGCTTTACAAACTTCAATTTAGCTTTGGTAACTAATTCTTGATTTTTATTTGATAAAGCTTTTTCATCTGCTTCATTACAAATAATAATGGCTTCGAAATCAGTTTTTGATTTTGAAATACTTTGCAAAATTTGATTACAAGCAGCTTCGTATTTCGATTGATAAATGAAAACTAAACTGATGCGTGAATCGGTATATTTTTTATCCAACATTATTGAATTATTTATAGTTGATTATTTCTTTTTTAGCACTGCAATAAAATGCAAATCACGTCCAAATATTAAGTTAAACGGAAAAGGATAAATAGGAACACTGTTGTTTAAACTTACTATTTCAAATCCTAATTCGTTAAAAGTAGATTTCCAAAAATCAAGGTTTTTAAAGTTGTAAATTACTTTAACTCCATGAGGTGCATTTCCTATCCAATCCATGAAACGTAAAATACCAAAATCTAGTGCATTATTATAGTGATGATCTTTTAAAATAATGTACTGACCGCTAACTCTAGCAGCTTCTGCCAATAGTTCTTTGATGTTGGTGGTATGATGTAAAACATCCACAAACATGGTTGCATCATATTCATTATTGGCAAAAGGAATGGTTTTTCCATCAAACATTTTAAAAGGAATTGCACACGTTTCACGAGCAAAAACATCAATTCCTTCAATGGTTACATTCTTTTTATTATCTAAAATCATTTTAGAAATAGTTCCATCTCCGCAACCAATATCTAAAATACGAATATCGTTTGGTAATTGTTGTGCAATTTGAGTTGACAATACGTTTATTCTTCTAAGAAAAACATATTTGTGGTGTAAATTTTTAAGTAAGCCTAGCATTCGTTAGTTTTAAGTTTTAAATGGCCAAAAATACAATGTTATTTATAAAATTCGACTATTTTTTAAATTATTTCTACGGTTAACTTAGAACTATCTCTTCATTATAAAACACAAGAGATTAGTCATTAGATTGTGTAAAGATAATATATCAAATATTCGGGGTTAATTCATTTTGTTTGGCTTAAATTAAACAATTGTACTCTATTTAAAATATTAGTTTATAAATGAAAAACAACGGTTTACTTGCGTATGGTAACGGTTTATGACAGTAACATAGCGGTTTACCTGCGTAAGGTAACGGATTGCTCACGTAAGGTAACGGTTCATGACAGTAACATGCCACCCTGTCAGGGGAAGGCAACGGTTTATGACAGTAACATAGCGGTTTGCTTGCGTAAAGTAACGGTTTATGACAGTAATATAGCGGTTTGTTTGCGTAAGGTAGCGGTTAATGACAGTAAAATAACGGTTTGCTTGCGTAAGGTAAATTAATGAAATAGATAGTTTTTAAACAGAAAAACGCCCTTGCAATTTTGTTTGCAAGGGCGCTTTTTGTGAAATATTAAGTTTAATGTATCACACTCATACTCCTCGTTTGGCTTACTGAGCCATCTACAATAATGGAATAATAATAAATTCCATTGCTTAGTGAGTTTCCATCTACTTGTATTTTGTCTATTGGTTTATTTAGTTTTTGGGTAAATAATGTT
>JBMOGB010000303.1:0-4928 GCA_049318585.1 Bacteroidia bacterium
TTATTTAAACAAAATAATTTTTATGATTATGCAGGGCAATTGGCATTTGTTTCAGCTTTAACAGCCATTGGTTTATTGATTGCTGGAATAGCTTTTAAAGTACTTATGTATTTCCATTTTGATATTCAATTTTTAGTAATTATCACTTATGGAGCTGCATTTATGTTTATGTTTTACGAACACTTAAGAAGGGTGAAATTATATAATTGGAGCATTTGGATTTGTGTTAGTTGGATTGTTTTTCGATTGTTAATTTATCCATTGGTATTTAAAATTTAAACTATGAAACCTAAAATTATTATTGCCGGAGGCAGCGGATTTATTGGTAATGAAATGGCTAATTATTTCAAAAACCGTTTTGAAATTGTTATTCTTACCAGAAATAAAACAGAAAACATAAATGGAATTCATTTTATAAATTGGGATGGAAAAACTTTTGGAAACTGGACAAACGAATTGGAAAATGCAATAGCAATTATCAATTTAACAGGACGTTCGGTAAATTGTAGGTACAGTGAATTCAATAAAAACGAAATTTATGAATCACGATTAGCGGGCACAAACATTATTGGAAAAGCCATTATAAATTGTAAGAACAAACCTAAAATATGGATAAACGCTGCTTCTGCCACTATTTATAGGAACGAATATGAACAGCCAAATACGGAAGAAAAAGGAATTATTGGCGAAGGTTTTAGTGTAGATGTTTGTAAAAAATGGGAGCAAATGTTTTATAGTTTTAAAATAGATAATGTAAGGCAAATAAATTTGAGAATTGCCATTGTTTTACAAAAAGATAAAAGCGTAATGATTCCTTTTAAAAACTTAGCGAAATTAGGTTTAGGAGGAAAAGCCGCAACTGGTAAGCAGTTATTTAGCTGGATTCATATCATGGATTTTTGCAAAGCAATTGATTTTTTAATTCATAAAAACAATGCTGTTGGAACCTATAATTTAGCTGCTCCAAATGCCATAACCAATTCTTATTTTATGAATACAATTAGAACTAAAATGGGTATTCCGTTTGGAATACCTCAACCAAAATGGTTGCTTGAAATAGGAGCATGGATAATAAAAACAGAAACAGAATTGATAGTAAAAAGTAGATGGGTTTATCCGGCAAGGTTACTAAACGAGGGTTTTAAATTTGAATACAATACCATTGATAAAGCTATCATTGACTTGGTTTAACCATTTCAAAATTATAAATTATTTGAATCAACTAAATTTTTAAAGCAGGTATTCTATTATTGCAAAATAATTTATTTAAAACATGCAAACCTTTATTTGTTTATTAAGAGGCATCAATGTATCGGGTAAAAACTTGATAAAAATGGATGCTTTAAAGCAATTGTTTTTGAATTTGGGCCATCAAAATGTAGTTACGTATATTCAAAGTGGAAATGTAATTTTTACCTCAAAAAGCACTGATGTTTTAAAATTACAATCCGAAATTCATGATAAAATAAATGAAGATTTTGACTTAAACATTCCGATATTAATTATTCCAAAACAAGAACTTGAAAGTGCTTTAGCCAATAATATATTTGTAAATAATAGGAGTGAGGACATAACAAAACTACATATAACATTCATGTCGCAATTGCCGTTAGCTATTGATAAAGCTAAAATATTGGAAGGAAATTATGGCGAAGATGAATTTGTAATCATTGATAAATGCATTTATTTATTTTGCCCAAATGGATATGGAAACACTAAGTTAACGAATACTTTTTTCGAGAAAAAACTAAAAGTTTCATGTACTACCAGAAACTGGAAAACAACGAATGAACTTTTGCGCCTTGCAAATTTAGCATGTTGATTTCTTAAAAATTAGTTTATTATTGCTTTACTTAAAAAAATATAAAATGAAAAAAATCCTTATTCTAAGTTCTATTACAGTTTCACTTTTTATGTCAAGTTGCACAAAAGAAGAAACTAAATCAAGTGTAATTGTTCCAACTGATAATTCTTTAATGGTTTCTGAAAAAAACATGTCATTAATTAATAAGTTTACTGGTACTAATTGTTACTATTGTGGCGATTGGGGTTGGACTTTAATTGAAGACTTGATTACTTCTCACAAAGATGATGCAGTCGTTGTAGGAGCATACAGTCAAAATAGCTTTGCTCAATTATTTATTTCACCAATTGCTACAGATTGGGATAAAAGACTAGCTGTAACTCAAGGTTATCCTACTTTTGCTCCAAATTTTGTTGATTCATGGTTATTACCTGTTAAAGATGATTTAGAAAACAATATAGAAGCAACAGTTACTACTCATAACAACTCGCCAATTCTAGTTAATACTGCTCATACTTTTAAAATTGAAGGAACAAATTTAATTGTTACTTCAACTACAAAATTCTTTAAAGAAGCTACAGGTGAATATCAATTAGGTGTTTATGTAATGGAAAACAAAGTAATTGGAAATCAGTCTGGACCTAAAGGAGGCCCAAGTGCTTCTCATCATAATGTACTAAGAGCTGGAAACACCTCTTGGGGAGAGGCTTTAGCTAATGGAACAATAACTGCAAACACTAAAATAGATAAAACTACAACCATTGTTTTGGATGCAAAATGGAAAGTGGCAGACTTAGAAGTTTTTACTGTTATTTGGAAAAAAAATGGCACAAAATGGAATTTTGTAAACGCTCATAAATAATATTAACAAACATAATTTTATAAAAAAGAAAGGCAAATATTTCAATATATTTGCCTTTCTTTTTTATAAAAACAAAACAAATAAAACATGGCAATACCAAATATTTTTAAGCAAGAAACAATAGATTCTCTATTTAGTAGAATTGAAAAATTAACTCCTCAAACACAACCACTTTGGGGAACTATGGATGTGGCAAAAATGCTTGCCCACGTAAATGTAACTTACGATTTAAACGAAGGAAGAATTGAAAGCAAAACTCCGTTTATTATGAAATTGATTTTAAAAGCTTTTGTAAAACCGGTTGTTGTTGGAGAAAAAACTTATCCTAAAAACTCGCGTACAGCACCTGTTTTTTTAATTACTTCGGAAAAGGATTTTGAGAATGAAAAAGCAAAGTTAATTGCAAACATAAAAGCTGTTCAAGCCAAAGGCGAATCACATTTTGAAGGACGTGAAAGTAGCTCGTTTGGTAAATTAACAACCAAAGAATGGAATAATTTATTTTACAAACATTTAGACCATCATTTTAGTCAATTTGGAGTTTAATTAAACTTCCAAATTCAATCATTTTTTTGCTTATTTTACATTCTTCATCATGGAAGTTTTTGCCACATTTGTAGATGTAATTTTACCTCTATATGTTCCTAAATTATTTACTTACCGAGTTGCCGATAACTTGGTGGAACAAATAAAATTGGGCAAACGTGTATCAGTTCAGTTTGGAAAAAGTAAGGTTTATGCAGCAATTGTTGCAAAAATTCACAATTCTCCGCCTAAGAATTATGAAGCAAAATATTTGCTTTCTGTATTAGATGATGAGCCAATTATTAACATAGAACAACTACAGTTTTGGCAATGGATTAGCGATTATTATTTATGTAACATGGGCGATGTAATGCAAGCAGCATTGCCCGCCATGTTAAAGCTACAAAGTGCGAGTAAAATAATTGCCAATCCTGATTTTGATAACAATACAGAGCTAGATGATCGTGAATATTTAATCATGGAAGCATTGGCTGTTCAGCACGAGCTTTCAGTTGAAAATATTCAGCAAATTCTTAATTTGAAAAATGTACTTCCTTTCATAAAAAGTTTAGTGATTAAGGAAGCTATTTTAATAAACGAAGAAATCCAAAATAAGTACAAGGAAAAAATGGTAAGCTGCATTAGGCTTACTCCTGCTTATGAAAATAATGAAGAAAATCTCAAAATTCTCTTTGATTTATTAGCAAAAAAGGAACTACAACTCAATGCGCTTTTATCATACTTGCATTTTAAACAAAACAAAACGCATGTACTAAAAGCCGACATGGTAAAAAAGGGAAATATTAGTGTTTCTACTTTGCAAACCTTAATAAAAAATGGCGTGTTTGAAGCTTTTGAAATAGCAGTTGATCGCATTCAATTTGACGAAACTAAAATTGAAACATTTGAACTAAATTCCGACCAGGCCGAAGCGTATAAACAAATTACCGAAAGTTTTAAAACCAAAGATGTAGTGCTTTTAAAAGGTGTTACTTCAAGCGGGAAAACGCATGTGTATGTTCGCTTAATAGAGCAAGCAATGGCGCAAGGAAAACAGGTTTTGTATTTGTTGCCCGAAATAGCCATTACCTCTCAAATTATTCATAGAATTAGAAAATATTTTGGTGAAAAATGTGTAGCTTTCAACTTTAAAATTGGAGATAATGAACGAGTAGAAATTTGGAATAAAGTTAAATCGGCTGATATAAAAATAGTGATTGGTGCACGCAGTGCAATATTTTTACCTTTTGCCAATTTAGGTTTAACCATTGTAGATGAAGAACACGAAACTACTTTTAAACAAAATGAGCCAACGCCAAGGTATCATGCCCGCGATGCAGCCATTGTTTTAAATAAAATATATAACTCCAAGCTGATTTTAGGAAGTGCCACTCCAAGTTTTGAAAGTTATTTCAATGCTAAATTAGGTAAATTTGGGTTGGTTACTTTGGATAAACGACATGGCGATATTGCATTGCCAGTTATTATTACTGGCAACATAACTGAAGAACGAAAATCGAAGGTGATTCAAGGAAATTTTACCACTGTTTTGGTCAATGAAATTAAGCAAGCATTGGATAAAAACGAACAAGTAATTTTGTTCCAAAACCGCAGAGGATATAGCCCAGTTTATGAATGTGACAGCTGCCAATGGATTCCTAAATGTCAGAATTGTGATATCAGTTTAACGTATCATAAATTCATTGATTCTCTCAAATGTCATTACTGCGGATTTAC
>JBMOGB010000304.1:0-4926 GCA_049318585.1 Bacteroidia bacterium
AAAAAAAAATCAATTTTTAGAAATTGATTATAATTAGCCCGACTGGATAAATTTTATTAACGACCTGCCGTCGGCAACTCGCTTCGCTCGTCAATTTAAATAATTAAATAAAAATTGTGCGGGCGATTACTTTTTTCTTGACTTAAAATGAAATTTATTAGATTAACATTCATAAGTCCTGCGCTTGTTTTAATTAAATTCATATATTTTAATTTGCGATTAAGACACGAAGTGTCAAGCAAATTATTTAATTAATGTCGCTTCCCCCTTGCGTTGGAAGCAAGGTGTTTTTTGCGACGCTTTCATTTTACATTATTTATCAAATCTTATCAATACTATATCTTGTGGTCTAAATAAATCTGATACACTATATCTAGTGGTTGTGTATAACTTTCAAATAAAAAAGGAATAAAATAATTATTTTATCCCCAATTTATTCACTAAACAAATAGCTATGCCCATTTATAAAGTTGATTATTTTACAACGTGGTCTTTACCACAAACTTTACACGTTTCATAATAAACCGCCCTTCTATTGTCGTTTTTTTCGTCTGTTGCTGGTTCATAATCGGTGTCGAACATGCCACTTTCTCTTGCTATAAGCTCGGTTGCCTTGTGTTTTGGGCAGTATTCTTTGAATTTCATTGTATAACCTATCAATTCTCCTTTATTATCTATAATTTCGTTAAAATAATCTAGTGTTTCTTCTTTTATAACTTGTGTTCCTTGCCTACTTTTACACCTTGGGCAGTATTTATGGACTAATTCTACTTTAATTTCATTTAAATCACGTCTTACTAAGTCTTTCATTTCATATTTAAACAAAGTCCAAACACTATCAAGCCCTACATTTTCCCCAATTTCCCAACCTGCTGCCATTTTTTTTAACTCTTGATATGTCAAATAGTCTTCTTGTATAAATAATCTTTTTCTTTCCATTATCTTATCCAGCATTAATGAAAAAATTGACCTCGGTTGCTTCGCAACCAGCGACCAATTATGAGTCTGTATGCCAAAAGTTTTTGCCACCAAACTGATATCTTGCGTATTTCCTATTATGTTATTATGTCTATGCCTGTGAAGTTCCACAAAACTTCTAAATTCTTCTGTTTCTTCGCCATATTGTCTTGGGTCAAAACTTCTTCTAATTTCGTCAAATACGATAGTGGTATTTCGTAAATCTTTAATTTTATCAAATTCTTTTGGCTTAAAATAATGTAAATTTATTCCATTATAATTTAACCAGTAGCAGCAATAAACTTCTTGATTATCTAATAACAATGGCAATACATTTTCAAAAGTCTGTAAAACAGTTTTTCCACTTCCTGTCTTTCCAAGTCTTATTGTAATCTCATTGTCTCCTTCTTCTTCTTGTAGTTCTTTATAGCAGTTTAATAAATCAAATCGCATAGTATTATGGCATTTTCTACCTGTTAAGGTGTCGAAAATGTAAAATTATTTATCTAATTCTTTATTTAATTCCAAGGCTTTCATTTTAATATATAAATCTTCGTTTTTATCTACTATTTTTTCAAGGTTATTTTTCCAATAATGTAGTTCGTCAAAACCAAACTTTAAAAAAAAGCCTATTATAAGCCCAAGAATAAGAGTAAAAATTGTCATAGAATTTTTATATTATTTAATTAATTATCTAACTACATTGTTTCTATACCAAGCAACTATAAACAAAATACCTTTTAAGCCCCAATAGGCTGCTTCTATTACCAAAGTTATGCCAAAAATAAGCCATAATGTCGGTATGTCTACCATAAAATCGAAAATTAAACTGGTTTTTTGTAGAATGATAAATAAGAATTTAAACCATTGCCAAGGAATTAGCGCATTAATTACATTACCAAAAATAACTAATCCACTAATTAAGATTAATATTAAAGTATTATTTAAAATGAATTCCCATATTTTAGATAACATATTTTTTAATACTGCCACAAAGTATCTTCATGCTTTTTGACAGTTGTAAATGCCATTATTTCATTATAAATTGAATTACCTATTGATAATATCCACCAAATAAAACCTATCCAAAGACCGTATGTGCTTAATGCTCTGACACCAGTAAAGAAATTAGATACATTACCATCTCCTGTTATAAATAATGAATTGCCAAATATAACCATTTGTTGCGTTGTTGTAGAATTTGACCAATTAGCAGGTATTGGTATTGTTAAATCATTGTTTTCATTTACTGGATTAATCCAATTAATATCGGCTGGTAAGCTCTCATTTTTGGCTAAGTTCCATTGACTAATTACATTTGTTATAAGTCCAAATGGGAAGGTATTTTTAACAACTGTTATTCCACTATTTATTATTGCGACTGGAATATTTATTCCAAATTCTGCTAGTGTTAAAACAGTTTCAAAAGTATTACATTTTAAGGTATTAAAATTAAAAAAGTTAAAACTATACCAAGGTGTGCTGGTTGCTTCTTGCCATTCTTCATTACTACAAGCTAATTCGTGTGGTGTTTTACCAAATAAACTAACAAAACTACTAGTCGCTGCTTCTTGTTCTATATATGGATTATCATTAACAGCATAATAAAACACTTTATATGCTATTGGGTTTCCTGTCACTGTTTCTAAATTACTACTATTAAAATAATAAGGAATTATTTTATAGGTTATCGTGGTGTCAGTAGTAGTGCCGATGGTGTCAGTAGGTGTCATTATAACAAATTGACTGCTTCCATAATTACTTGTAGAAGTTGCTATGCTTCCACTTCCCGAAAACATATATGATTTAGAAGAAGTCGCAAGACCATTATTAAATTCAATTTGAGTGCTATTTGAGCAACCTATATTGTTACATTTAAAAATCTCAATATAAGCTAAACCACCATATAAAGTGTTACTAATTAATTCTGTATTATAAGAATAATTAAATACTTCGTAACTATTTTCTAGCATTGGGTCGTATCTGTCAGCAGGTTTTGAAATTATATTGTTATAACCATTACTTTGCCCTACGCAGTCATTAAAACAACTTTCCCAAGTTTCTTCGTCATTACAAATATTATCGCCACAATATGAAAATCCATTAAAACTAGTTACATCACCAGTAGAATATAATGTATCAATTTGTTCTTCTGTTAAAGGTTCATTAAAAGCAATAATATTATCCCACATTGTTCCATCATTACCCAAATTATAATTACTTCCCCAATTAACAGAATTAAAATCAGAGTCAAAAGGGTCATTTGAATAAGAACATGTATAAATTAAAGTTCCATTTTTATATTCTTTATACGAAGTTGGTGTCCCTACAATGGTCCACATTTGCCAAGTATCATTACGCCAATCATCATACATATTATACCAAGCTTCAGACTCTGCGACAGGGTCTTCAGAAACACAAGATATATATTTCAACCCATAATGATATTCCATTTTCGTAGTATGAACAGAATTGATATAAGTATGAAGTCGAGCACCACCACCAGTCACTTTCTGCCACCAAGAAAGAGTAAAACCACCATCAACTGTATTATTTGACGAATATGTCATATCTAAAACCATAGCAACATCATAGGAATTGACATTGTAAGCATAGTCTGAGCCTCCGTCCATACCAGCAACGTAACTATCAACACCAGCAAAAACATTAGACGAATTTATTAATCCAGTATTTGTTTGACTATTAAAGCTCCATTTTTCAATTATTGCTGCGCTACTATTAGGAATACAAAACGATAACGTTACTAAGAAAGAAAAGATACACACTAGCGATAATGATTTCCATATTTTTTTCATATAGACGCAATTTGTTGCCAGTATTCCTTAGAAAAGTTACTATAATAATCTTCTTCTTCTTTGTCTAATTCGAAATTATGGCGCAATTTATATACAATTTTAATCGTCAAATCTTTTAAATCTTTACCCTTTGGCATATACTTTCTTTTTATTTTTACACCTTTTGAAGTCGCTTTTTAAACTATTCATAAATTTGCTTTCAGACTTAATGGCTAATAGTCTTACAATTAGCCACTAAGCAAATAAATAACGAAAATTTTTAATTATCTGCGTCTTTTTCCACCACCAACTGCGCCAATCGCAGCTCGTTTGCCTTTGTTCATAGCAGCATAAGAAATTCCGATAATTAAACCAAAGCCAACTACACCAACTAAAAACAATAAAATATCGCCCTGTGTTGCTTCGTATGTTGTTTGTAAGCTATCAAGAGCTTGACCAAGTGTGCTTGTTGAGTATGTCATATTTTTTTTTTAATAAATAGTTATATAAATGTTTCGACCTTTATTATTTTTTAAATACATTAAAAATTCGGAATACTAAACCAAGACCAATACCAACTGGAATAAAATTAAACAGATAATTATATAATTCTAAACTGGTCATATTTTTAAAATTCTATCTATCGCAAAGGTTAGAATTCCTATTGATAGAAAGATTAAAAATAATTGATTAAATCCCATTGATATTTCCATATTATCGTGTTTTTCTTCTAAAAAAACCTATGATTATTATTATAATAATTATAGGCATAGTTAATACTATAAAATCTAAATAATTATAGGTTTTTATAATTGGGCTATAAGCTATACATAATTGACAATCTTCAGAAGTAGTTTCATCATCAGCATGTTCTCTATCATTACAAGAAAGACAATCTATTGCCCAAGTTGAAGAAGAATAATTGCCAAATTCTTTTTGTGTTATAACTTGATTAAATGCGTTCATATTTTTTTTTAATAAAAACAATAACAGTCATGGGTATATGGTCAAGATTATAATTTACTTAACCGACTGTTTTATTTGTTTTTATAGGCTTCCTACCTTAATTGTATTATATAATTTTTTAACTTTTTTTTCAATATAAGTTATCCACAAGACAAAAAAAAATCAATTTTTAGAAATTGATTATAATTAGCCCGACTGGATAAATTTT
>JBMOGB010000305.1:0-4918 GCA_049318585.1 Bacteroidia bacterium
ATCGCTGCATTGCCATCGATTTGCCTGGAAACGGACATTCGAGCAGTGGTGATTACAAATACAGCATGTTTTTTTATGCCGAGAGTGTAAAGCAGTTTATTGATAAAATGAATCTTTCCAATGTGGTTTTGGTTGGGCACAGCATGGGCGGACAAATAGCTTTGGTGCTCACCTTGCGTTATCCGCATTTAATTGAAAAGTTAGTGTTGGTGGCTGCAAGTGGGTTGGAATATTTTTCCGATTTAGACCAAATGATGATTAACCAAAGCATGCAAATGAGTCAATTGTTTTATAGCAATGAACAAAGTTTGGAAAGTGCCATTCACACCAGTTTTTATAATTTTGATAAATTATCAATCAATTCATTGATAAAAGATGCCAAAGAATTTATTCCAATCCATTCTTCGGGTAAATGGCAAAAAATGGTGAAAGATTCTATTTCGGCCATGTTGAATGAACAAGTTCAACAGTTTTTACCAACCATAAAAGTACCAACTTTGATTATTTTTGGTGATAATGATGCCATGATTCCAAACAAATTATTGCATGCATCTGAAACGGTTCAAACCATTGCCAAAAAAGCAAATGCACTAATTGAAAATAGCGAAGTGGTAATTTTAAAAAATGCAGGACATTTTGTTCAAATAGAAAAAAGCAAAGAAGTAAATGCTGCAATAGAAGCGTTTGTAAATTGATTTCCTCGAAGAGACGCGATTTATCATGTCTAAATGCAAAAAAAATTGAATAAAAATTCGAATAAAAAAATTCGAAATTCGAAAGAGACGATGAACAATGCTCTTAAAATTGTTATTCTATTTTTTACTAAATTTCAATACATTTGAAAAACAAGATTTTCCATTTATGAAATCAATACTGTCTATCTTATTTTATTTGCTTGTAACTTTTAGTTTGTCAATTAAAGCTTATTCGCAACAAGGTAAATTTCGTTGCGATAGTTTGATGGTTGAAAATCATTATAGTGAAAAGCATTGGTCTTTTCATCATTATTATTCTAATCCTAATTACGACAATACTTATGGTTACTATGATTTAAAATTATTACACGAACAAGGAAAATATAAAAATGATACTTCAACTTTTTATTATTGTAATAATGTTCAATGTCCCATTCCTATAAATGCAACTAGTGTAACAATTAAACCATATTACGAAGATACTTTTACTTTAGACTTGTCTAAAAACCAAAATATTATAAAAATTTATATTAATGATGAATATAGTGATACCCTATTTTTATACCATTTATTTAACAATTTGGTTCAACTGAAAAACTTAAGAACTTTACGAATTGAATTAGCTAGAAGATTTATTATTCCAACCAATATAAAAAAATTGAAACAGCTCGAAAAGTTAATCATTTTTTGTCAAGGTCCAACTAGCGGGAATCGTTTTGATACAATTTATTATAATGATAAAAAAATAACAAATGATTGTCATTTTGATAAAAAGAAAGATTTTTTAAAAAACTACTTTATTTTTAAACCACTGGATGAATTGTATGAATTAGAGAATTTGAAAAATCTTGCAATTTCAACATGGGGAAGTTTAGACATTAATCAAACTAATTTAGCAAAGCTCCAAAAACTAGAATTAGTTTCACTTGTGGCTGATTCTATCTTTTATTTAAAAGATGATTTGTTTTCCAAAAACAATATTCAACACATTAATTTATTATGGTATAAACCAGAATATATAGAACGACAAGAAGATAAAAGTAAAAAAATAATTTACTTTAATAGTTTGCCTAAATGCCTGATAAGCGCAAACCATAGCCTAAAAACATTTAATTGTACTTTCTTGAAAATTACCGATAACCTTGCAGATTTGAGTAAATTAACACATTTAGTTTCTTTACAGACAAATATTTTAGATTTAAAAAACCATTCCAATTATTCTCAAGACTATTGGTTTGAAAATTTAAAAGAACTTACATTTTATTCTCCTGAAGATTTTCCATATCCAACTTATAAAGGAAAAATTGGCAAGTCTAATTATAATAGTAATTTTAGGTTTAACAAATTAAACAAATTAACTTTCATAGGTCAATTCCCCAAAAAACCTCATTTTTTGAGAAGGGTATTTTTATCAAATTCCAAAATAAAGGATATTGAATTAATTGAGTTTGAAGGAGATTTCCTTCAATTTTTGGAGTGGAGTAAACAGTATAAGGATGTCAATTTAAAAATAATAAGTACCGATATCAATAAATTATATGAATCTGTTGAAAGAGGATCTTTGAGGTATATTCCAAAATTCAATAAAATTAGCTTTTTATACGATGATTTGATTGATTGTAAAGCAGAAAATCTGGTTAGAATAAAATGCGATACTTTAGAAATAACTTATTACGAAAGTGAAACATATAATGAAAATCGGAATGGAAATATTATTCCTCATCCTTTTGAATGGAAAAGACCTTTGGTTTGGGACGAGCTTAGTAAAAAAGCTGAGAATGGAAAGGACAAAAAAATGCCAAGTTTTTGGGTTACAACACTGCAAGAATTACCAAATGTCAAAACAGTTGTTTTCAAAAGAGCTGAACGCAATTACTCAATAAATTACCAATATTATTATGAACCTTATAATTGGAAAGAGCACGAATTTGAAAAATAAATTTAGTTTTCTAAATCCAAAATGACAAAAATGCGAAATACTATAAACTAAGTACTACGAACTTAAAACTAAAAAAAGTGTTTGTATTTAAATAAGATTGCCCTATATTCGCAGCCCTTAAAAATAAAAAAATATATAAATTATGTACGCAATCGTAGAAATTGCTGGCCAACAATTTAAAGTTGAAAAAGACCAAAAAGTGTATGTACACCGCTTACAACACGAAGAAGGCGCCAGTATTGAATTCGACAGAGTACTGCTATTACAAGATGGCAGTTCAATTTCAGTTGGAGTTCCAACTGTAGCAGGCGCTGTAGTTAAAGCTACCGTTTTAAGTCACTTAAAAGGCGATAAAGTTATCGTATTTAAGAAAAAACGTAGAAAAGGATACAGAAAATTAAATGGCCACCGCCAATGTTTCACTCAAATAAAAATTGAAGCTATTAACGCTTAAGTTTATTGTTTAACTAAAAAAAAAGATTAAATACCATGGCTCACAAAAAAGGTGCAGGGAGTTCGAAAAACGGACGTGAATCACATAGCAAACGTCTAGGCGTTAAAATTTTTGGTGGACAAAGAGCTGACGCTGGCAATATTATTATTCGTCAACGCGGCACTAAGCATCACCCAGGCGATAATGTTGGAATTGGAAAAGACCATACATTGTTTGCATTAATTGATGGAACTGTTGTGTTCCGCAAAAAAGCAAACGATCGCAGTTATGTATCGGTTACTCCTTTGGTTGCTAAACCAGAAGTTGTTGCTGAAGCATAATTTAAATTATTCAATAAAAAAGCCCGATTTCTATAAAGAATTCGGGCTTTTTTATTGAATATACTTTTTTGTTATTTTACATGGTAGCTAATAATGCATGAATATCATTGCTTAAATCACCAATTTTTACTTTTACTTCATTAATTAAGTTGGGAATAGCTTCTAAATTTGTTCTGTTTTTTCCATCATTTTCTATGGTTCTTAATCTGTCAAATAAAACACTTGCACCTATCATTTGAATTGGAGCTTTCATTTTATGTGCTAATTGACCAATTGCTTCATAATTTCCTTCGGCTAGCAAATGGTCAAACTCATTTACTTCTATAGCTGTAGTATTTATAAATAAGTCGAGCATTTCTTTTATAAATGAACTATCACCACCCGAAATTTCATTCAAATATGTTAAATCTATATTTTCCATCTTTTTGTTTTAGCTTTGACGCAAATAAACGATAAAATTTAAGTTTGACAAAAAAATGTTTGGTATAAGTTTACTTCCAATAATTCCTTTACGTGAGGAACCTAATAGCCAAAGCGAAATGGTAAGCCAATTATTGTTTGGCGAAAAATACAAAGTGCTTCATCAACAACCTAGTTGGGTAAAAATTGAAACCATTGATGATCATTATATTGGTTGGGTTAATGAAAAACAAGTCAATATAATTGATGGAAAAGAATGGCAAAATTTATTGAATCCAATGGTGGTTATGGATTATCCTCATTTGAAAATAATGGTTAACAAATTGCCTATGTTTATTGCCACAGGCAGCCAAATTTATTTAAAAGAAAACTTTAAAATTAGCAGTTTTGAATTTGATTTTGAATATAATAATATTGATTTGAGTTTAGAACAAATTGCTAAGCAATATTTAAATTCGCCTTATTTGTGGGGAGGAAAATCGCCTTGGGGAATTGATTGTAGTGGATTTACTCAAATGGTTTTTAGACAGAAAAATGTCATGCTAAAACGTGATGCATATCAGCAGGCTGAGCAAGGTGAATTATTGGTTTTTTTAGCGGAAGCAAATCTTGGTGATTTAGCTTTTTTTGACAACGAAGAGGGCAAAATTACCCATGTGGGTATATTATTAAATAATGAAACCATCATTCACGCAAGTGGTAAGGTGAGGATTGATCAGATTGATAATTATGGAATTATGAATTCAGAATCGAAAAAATACAGCCACAAATTACGATTTATTAAACGTTTCAAATTTGAATAGTTAAACCCAGATTACACATTAGAAAATCTATTACGTGCTAAATATACTTCAAATCAGAGGTTACTTAAATTTTAAAAATATAGCGGTGCTATGGTTTTCAAATTTAAATAACTGATTTATTGTATATTTAACCCTCATAACGAAGTTCTAATGTGCAATCTGGGTTGAACTTTGAAAACAATTTTATACCATTGCAGTTATTATTAGTATAAACAAAAAACAAAAATTATGACACTTAAAAAAGGCGATAAAGCACCAGATTTTACTTTATTTAACACCGAAAAAAA
>JBMOGB010000306.1:0-4909 GCA_049318585.1 Bacteroidia bacterium
ATATACTTCTTGAGTTATTTAGCCATCGGTTGTCTCTTATTCCATTTTACTTTATATTGCAAATTTAATTACTTTGCAAACATAGGAGCTATCGGTAGGCTTTAGCCAACGGAAAACAAGTAATTCATATTTCATAACTCACAAATCAAATTTCACAAATCAAATTTCATAAATCAACATTCAAAAATCATAAATCAAAAACATACCTTGCACCCAATGAAAAAGATAATATTTTTTGCGCTTATATACTTTGTATCAAATACAGTTTTATTAGCCCAACGACCAACCAGTTTCTCTTACGATCCCAATGTATTTATAACCGAATTTGAAGCATTTATGCGAAGTGGAAAAAGCGATGCAAAAGATGAAGCTGAAAACTTTTCGGCCAACTACAATA
This sequence comes from Bacteroidia bacterium, assembly GCA_049318585.1. Taxonomy (GTDB): domain Bacteria; phylum Bacteroidota; class Bacteroidia; order UKL13-3; family UKL13-3; genus JAAFJM01. Next base: position 398 of record JBMOGB010000306.1, read on the forward strand.
CAGGTAAATTCAGTTTGCCTCAAAAACAGCAAATGGTAAAACTTTGCAATGAAATGCTTCAAAAACAAATGCAGCCTAGCTATGAGTTTTATTATTACATGCAAACTATCAATGCTTTAGTGGCCAATAATCAAATGGCAAAGTTCGATAATTGGCATAAAACTTTAAATGGTGCTTTGAAAAAAAATACTGAAGAATTTAAAAGATTTTTGAACGTATCGAAGAATGTTTTTGCCGATAATATTATGCTAAAAATGGGCACATCTACTTGGGTTTGTAATGCTGCAAATGTTGATTTAAAAATGGAAGGACAAGCCACTTTTATTTTTAAAAATTTAGACTTGATTTGTTATACACCTGGCGATACTTTCGAAATTTTGAGAACCAACGGAAAGTATTATGCAGGAACGAATCAGTTTGTAGGTAAAGGCGGTAAAGTAGATTGGTCGAGGGTTGGGTTAGATACTTCGAGGGTTTATGCAAAACTGAACAATTATATAATAAACCTAAACGATGGTTTAATGACAGCCGATAGCGCCATGCTAACTTATAAAGATAGGTTTAAAGAACCTGTGATGGGCAAAGTAATTGACAAACCTTTAGGAAGTAGTCAAGGAAATAAATCAATATATCCTCAATTTGAAAGTACCAGCCAAACCTTTAGCGGAATTACTTATGGGAAAGCAAAATACAAAGGTGGTTTTGGTTTAAAAGGCGCTTTGGTAGTGGGTAAAAGTTCTGGAAATCAAAAGGCAGAATTGTATTTTTATTTTAAAAACAAACCTGTAATGCGCATTGCTAGCGATGAGTTTTACATGCGCGATAATAAGATTACAAACGACAAAGTAGAGATGACTATATTTTTGGATAAGGACTCTATCTTTCATCCTCAACTAAGGTTTACTTATTTGGTAAATGACGATAAAATAAGCTTGTATCGTGACACAAAAATGGGCATTAGTGCAGCTCCTTTTGTTGATTATTTTCACAACTTAGAGTTTTATGTAGATGAGCTAAAATGGAACGTAAATAACCCAAAAATTGACTTAAATAATATCGCAGGAGATGATCCTGCAAAGTTTCAATCTATCAATTATTTTAGAGATATTATTTATGAGAGATTGCAGGGAATGTTGGATTATAATCCGTTGCAACGCATCAAAATTTATTGTGAAAAATATAAAATTACTTCTTTCAATATTGAATCATATGCTACTTTCCACAAAAGCGATTTGAGCGATATAAAAATAATGATGATTGACTTAAACGACAGGGGTTTTTTAAACTATAACGAACAATTAAAAACTGTTACCATTAAGCCCAAACTGAAAGATTATGTGAACGCTCACATGGGCCGAACCGATTACGATGCTATTAGTTTTAAATCTATTATTAGTGCCATTCCAAATGCTGCTTTGAGTTTAATAAACAACGATTTGATTATACAAGGTGTTGGGAAATTTAAGTTCAGTGATTCGCAAAATGTAGAAGTAACGCCAAAAGAACAAATATTAACCATCAAGAAAAATAGAGGCATAGATTTTAACGGGAAATTACGTGCAGGTATGGCCGATTTTTACGGAAGTAATTTTTCATTCGATTACACCAAGTTTGATGTACGATTGAACAATGTTGATTCACTTAAATTTTTGTATTTAGACGATACTTTAGGCTATTTGGCCAATGTAAAAAGTGTTATTCAAAATATATATGGAACTTTAGAAATTGATTATCCTTACAATAAAAGTAGTAGGAAAAACTATCCGGGTTATCCCAAATTTACCAGTGAAGTAGGTTCAAAAGTATTTTACGATTATCCAACTACACAAAAAGGAAACTATGTTCAAGACCGTTTTTTCTTTGCTGTTGATCCCTTTAAAATTGATAGTTTAAGCGATTTGAATTTATATACTTTGGCGTTGCCAGGCACATTACATAGCGATGGAATTGTGCCTGATATGCGCCAAGAAATAAATTTACAACCTGATAAATCGTTGGGGTTTTATATTCCAAACGATACCAATTACAATTATAATTTATACAAAGGAAAAGGTTCGGCTCAATTTGCTTTAAGTTTAAGCAACGATGGCTTAATTGGTGACGGAACACTTACTTATTTAGCTTCTAAATCAAAAAGTAATCGGTTTAATTTATTGCTCGATAGCGTAAATGCCGATTGTGAGTATTTTAGGAACGATAGAACGGCATTATTTCCTACAGTTATTAACTCGTCAAATGTTTATAATCATTGGATTCCATATCAAGACACGATGTTTATTTTTAACAAAGGCGAGCCAATAAAAATAGCATATGAAAAAGCGGAATTACGAGGAATATTAATTTTAACTCCTCAAGCCATGAAAGCCAAAGGAAGCATGACCATAGAAGATGGAGAATTAATAGCCGATTTGTATGAATTACGACCCGTAGAAATATTAAGTGAAAATGCCATATTCCGTCAGCGCTGGCCAGGCGACACAACCAAATTTGCTTTTGTAACTAGTAAAGTAAATGCTTATGTAAATTTAGAACAACGTTTTGGTGAATTTACATACCTAAATCCTTATGGAATTAATAACGATTTTGCATATAATTTGTACGAAGGTAGCTTTGAAAAATTACGTTGGGAAATGGCCCCAAGAACGATGGAATTTATAGGAAAAACCCATGAAGAAAGTCCAACACAAGCAAGTTATTTAACATCAAAACGCCAAAGTCAGGATAATTTAACTTTTAAAAGTGCAAGCATGAAAATTGGTTTGGCCGATTATATTATGCACGCTACAAAAGTGCCTTTTATAAACATTGTAGATAGCAGAGTTTTGCCCGATAGTGGCAAAGTAAACATAGGTAAAGATGCTGAAATGTACGATTTGTTAAACGCTAAAATAAATGCGGATACTGTTACTAATTTCCATAAAATTGAACAAGTTACATTGAAAATAAATGGTAGAACTGATGTTAGAGGACAAGGAAATTATATTTATTTAGATAAAAACAAAAAACCTCAACGATTTTATTTGAATGAAATTTATGCTGAAGATAAAAAGTATTTGGGTGGCAAATCAAACATACCAGATTCTATCAACTTTAATGTAGGTGCTAAATTGGCTTTTAGAGGAAATGCTTTGCTTCATTCATTTAACCGAAACTTGGAATACAATGGATTTTTTAAACCATTACACGAATTATATGAACCTAAAACCGATTGGTTTAAATCGGCAGCAGTTATAAATCCTGATACTGTTTATATTGATTTATTGCCACCATTAACCAACTTAAACCGAGCAGCTTTATACAACGGAATAAATGTAAGTGCCGATGCAGCGCATGTTTATCCAGCTATGTTTAGCAGAATGTTATCGAAAAGTGATGCTGAACTTTTAAAAGTAGAAGGAACATTTACCTATAATGATAAGTTTGAAGAGTTTAGAATAGGGCCTTACGCCAAAGTATTTGGGTTAGGTGCAAAGCGAGGTAATTTTATGGCAGTTAGTGAAGCAAAAAAATCAATTTATGCTGAAGGTAAATTTAACTTTGGTTTTGATGCGCCTAAGTTTAAAGTTCCTGCTGCTGGTAATTGTAGTTTCAACTTAAAAGACACCATATTTACCATGCATTTAGCCATGATTTTAGATTTTGAATTGCCTGAAAATGCGTTGAAAGTAATGGTAGATTCTATTACAGAACAGTCGGCTACTAACTCTACAGAATACTATAACAAAGAAATTTTAAACATAGCAATTCCTGAATTGGTAGAAGATAAAAATTTGAAGAAAATTAGTGATGAAGCCAGTGATGAATTAAATGGTAAATTGATCAATAATTTATTCAAAACATTTTTCATAACAGATTTGAATTTTAAATGGAATCAACCTACACGCTCGTTTATTAACCAAGGTGATTTTGGAGTAAGAAGCATGGATAAATATTTAATTGAGCGCAATTTACAAGGAAGAATTGAAATAAAGAAAGGCAGAACTACCGATGAAATTGTAGTTTATTTACAACAAAATAATGGTTCATGGTATTACTTTAAATATTTAAAAGGAAACATGAATGTGTTAAGTAGCGATATGGTTTTTAACGAAGCAATTAAGAAAGGCGCAGGCAAAGTAAGTGGCGATGGTTACACTTTACGCCAAGCAAGTATTAGCGATAGAAATAAATTGTTAAGAGCCATGAAAGTGAAATAGATAGTGATGTTGAACAATATTATTATGTAGCCATCACTGTTTTTATTTTGATAATATTGTTGAAGCCATCTTTCATAGGTTTTTGTTCAAAACAACAACAAAAAATTACTTCTTCTAAAATAAAAAAAGCTTCTGAACAATTAAGTTCAGAAGCTTTTTTGAATTATAGGAATAAGTATTAAACCAAATTCATTTTTATACGTTTGCCAATTTCTTCTATATCGGCACGGAATTTCTTATCAGTTTCCATCAAATCATTCACGGTTTGGCAAGCATGAATAACAGTTGAGTGATCTCTTCCACCAAAATGCATTCC
>JBMOGB010000307.1:0-4907 GCA_049318585.1 Bacteroidia bacterium
GCTTGGATGTGTGCTTTGTTATGGTTTATTCCTATGCTAAGTGTAAGAAACTTGGTAGAAATGGTTTGTATTCCACCATTAATTTATGGAACTTGGTTAATTGTAAATAATGATAAAAAAGCTGTTTTACAATTCCTGTTTGCTGGCTTTATTGCTGGATTAGCATTTTCTATTCGCTTCCAAACTTCTACTTTTATAGCTGGCTTAGGCATTGTAGTTTGGATTCAGTATAAATTTAAAAATGCTTTCTTTTATGGCATTGGTGTAATACTTTCTATATTGGTTTTTCAAGTAAGTGTTGATATGTATATTTGGGGCAAACCTTTAGCCGAATTTATGGCTTATTCGGTTTATAATGTAGATAATGCTTATAACTATATTGTAGGAAATTGGTATAACTATTTGCTATTGATTGGCGGAATATTAATACCACCAATAAGTTTGTTTATTATGTATGGCTTTGCTTTAAGCTGGCGCAAACACTTGGTTTTATTCCTTCCAGCATTGCTGTTTTTTGTTTTCCATTCAGCATTTCCAAACAAACAAGAACGATTCATTATGCCTGTGGTTCCATTTATAATAATGGCGGGTTTAATTACTTGGAATGAAATAAAAGAAAAGAATACTTTCTTGATTAAGAACAAAAATTTTGTAGATAACAGTTGGAAATTTTTCTGGGTTTTAAATACTATTGTATTGATTGTTTTAACGCCTTCATCTACTAAAATTAGTAGGGTAAATGCCATGAATTATCTTTCAACAAAAACAGATGTAAATTCATTTATTTTTGAAACGAGTAATTCAGGAACAGTGCTTATGCCAAGGTATTATTTACAAAAATGGGTAAATTATTACAATGTAACCAAAGAAGAACCTGCTGAATATTTATACAATAACTTAAAAAAATCGAACATTGAATTGCCTAATTATTTAATAGTTGGCGAAGCCGAAAAGTTAGTTTCAAGGTTAACTCCTTGTATAAAAAACTTTGGAAAAGTAGAATATTTGGCCACCATTGAACCTAGTTTTTTAGATCGGTTTATGCATTGGTTAAATCCATTTGGCAACGAAAACCAAACCTATTATATTTATAAATTTGATAGGAAATAATTTTTGAGCCAATACATCAATTTACATACACACCGAAAGCCAAGAGTACTTGGTGAAATTGCTATCAGAAATGGCTTTTTAAAAACCATTGATTTTAGTAAAATTGATTATCCTGTTTCATTGGGTTTGCATCCTTGGCATGTTCATAAAACTAATATTGATTGGGCTTTAGCACAAATAAAAAATAGCCACGCTCAAATAATTGCCATTGGCGAATGTGGTTTAGACAGGGTCATTCAAACACCAATAGAGTTACAACTAACTACTTTTCACCAACAAATTGAATTAGCCATTCAGTTTAATTTACCTGTTATTGTTCATTGTGTAAAAGCGTATTCCGATTTTGCTTCCATTGCAAAGCAATACCCAAATATGCAGTTTGTGTTACATGGTTTTTCGGGAAATGAAGAAACATTGCAAATGCTTTTAGCATTTAAAAATGTATATTTTAGTGTAGGTAAATATTTGTTCAACCCAACCTCAAATGCGAGTTTGGTAATAGGTAAAATCCCTATCAATCATTTGTTTTTAGAAACTGATACCAGCAAATATTTAATAGACGAAGTGTATAAAAAAGCTGCCCAAATATTGGAGATAGAAGAAACTGTTTTAAAAAATCAAATCTTTGATAACTTTGCCAACCTTTTTAAAGAAAAAAAATAAATGAAAGAAGTACAACCATGGATGGGCCGCACCGAGTTATTATTAGGTCCCGATAAATTAAAAACATTAGTTAATTCAAATGTATTGGTAGTTGGTTTGGGCGGTGTTGGTGGAATAGCTGCAGAAATGATTGCGCGTGCAGGCGTTGGCAAAATGACCATTGTGGACGCTGATAACGTGGACCCAACCAACAGAAACAGACAATTGGTGGCTTTGAAAAGTACTGAAAACAAAATAAAAGCCGAAGTTTTAGGGGAAAGATTATTAGACATCAATCCTGATTTAGAATTACAAATTTTACCCGTTTATTTCCGCGATCAAATTACTGAAGAAGTATTGAACAATAATCAATTTGATTATGCGGTGGATTGTATTGACACGCTTTCGCCAAAAGTGTATTTTATAAAAGCTTGTATTGATAGAGGAATTCCAATTGTAAGTTCTATGGGTGCGGGTTCTAAAGTTGATCCAACAAGGTTAAAAGTAGCTGATATTTCAGCAACTTATAATTGCCATTTGGCAAAATATGTACGCAAATATTTACACCGTTTGGGCGTTTACAAAGGCGTAAAAGCGGTGTTTAGCGATGAACAACGAATGCCAGAATTTAAAGTGGTAGAAACACCAGACGACATGCGTAAAAAATCTGTAGTAGGAACCATTAGTTACATGCCAACAGTATTTGGTTGTACAGTTGCCAGTGTTTGCATTAGAGATTTGTACAATAGATAGACGATGGTTAATAGACCATGGACGATAGTCTGTCGTCTATAAACTATCATCAATTTTGTTCAATACGATTCAATTGTTATGATTAGATATTATACTAGTATTTTTAGAATGTATTGAAAACTGAAGTTTGGAAAAAAAGCAATGAAATATATTCGAAAAAATTGCTTTTTAGCATCAAATAAAATAGTTTGAAGAAAAGCTATAGTTCGCCAAAACTAGCAAAAAAAGTGAGTTTTGGCGAACTTTAGCTTTTAAATTAATCAAACAAACAGCTCGTATTTAACGAGTTTTGAACTAGTTCTGCACTGTATTCATTTGGTTTAAGCCCATAGGTTGTTAGCATTACTAAATGTATGTTTTTGCTAGCAATTGTTTCTTTTTGAAATTCATCTATTTTGTTTTTCAAGTTTAAATAATATTGTTTATCGATAGTAAAAGTTGAGTTATAAAACTTCATTTCACACAGGTTTATAATATTATCATCTCTGTCTATGAGCAAATCAATTTGTGCATTTTTGTTAAACCAACTGCTACTGGTTGAATAAACAGCATCAATGCGAAGCGCTTTTTTAATTTGGTAAATGTGTTTTAAGCAAATGGTTTCAAAACTAAAACCCGACCATGATATATAAGTTTGCTTTTTAAATAGTCGTTGCCAAGTTCCAGTACCTTCGGCTTTATTGGGTTGTATAAACTTTAAATAAAAAAGCGAATATTCATCTGAAAGCCTATAAAGAACAAGTTGCTTTTTATTTTTATAATAAGCATATTCACTTACAAAACCCGAAGCGATGAGTTCTTCTAGTTTAAGTGAAAAATCACCTCCACTTGGAATACCACTTTGTGTAATCAAATCTTGTCGTGTAATGCCTTTTTTGCATTTGGCCAAAGTTTTAACAATGGTTCTATGTTTTTCTGAATTATCAAACAATGAAGTAAAAAGTTGATTGAACTCATGGTGTAAAACACCATCTTTATCAAAACATAATTGATCAATATTTTGTGCTACACTAGCTCCTTTTTGAAGCTTATCAAGGTAATGAGGAACACCGCCCATGGTCATATAAATTTGCAAAACATCGTAATGCGAATAACGAATTCCTCTACTCTTTAAAAACGCATCGGTTTCGTTTAAATCAAAAGGTAAAAGCCTAATTTTACGCGTAATTCTATTATGCAATCCACCTTTATTATTCAATATTTCTTTTACCATATAAGATGCTGCCGAGCCGCAAATAACTACTATTAAATCATCACGTTTGGAAGCATATTGGTTCCAAAAGTTTTCAAATGCCATCAAAAATTTTGACCGTGGTGAAGCAAGCCAAGGAAACTCATCTATAAAAATCACTTTCTTTTTATTAGAGGTTAGTTTGTTGAGGTAATTTTCTAATTGAGCAAAAGCTGCTAGCCAATTTTTAGGAGTATCAAAATTTACTTTTGTATTTCGTGCGTTTAGCTCCTTTGTAAAATTTTGAAGTTGACTATTAGTAGTGCCATGAAATAGTCCAGCAATTTCAAAAACCAACTCTTTTTTAAAATATTCTCGAATAAGAAAAGTTTTACCAACTCGTCTTCTTCCATACACAGCAATTAACTCGGACTTGTTATTTTGCTTTGCTACTTCAAGAATATTAATCTCTGATTTTCTGCCAATTAGTTTGCTCATAATAAAATTAACTTCGCCAAAACTAGTAAAAAAAGTGAGTTTTGGCGAACTTTATAAAAAAAAACCAATTTAATTAACGGTTATTTTGCTTTTCGGCATCGTGAAGAATTTGTTTCAAAATTCCAAGTGTTGTATTGAAATAATAAAAAAACAAACCCAAATATATGCTTACACAAACAACATAAAAACCTAGCATAAACATTACTGAGTTAAATTTATCAATTAATGGAATTGTGTTATCGAAAAGCAGATTGATAATGCCAATTGAAACAGCTAATAACATAACAGCCAAAGGTAACCCAACTAATACCAGTGGATAGCTACTTACTTCAACTTTTGTATTTTGCTCATTTGTTTGTTTAAGTTCACCATGAATCCAAATATTTTGTTTACCAATTCTTGAGATTTTTCTAACATCAAATTGATTTCCAGATGTAGTTCCTTCCAATGGATTACCATTAAAAATTGAATTTACAAATGATTTTTCCTTTTCCATATTATCGTGAATAGCCTGCATGATTTCTGTAGGTTTTAAATTCACTTCAAATACTATAATTCTTGGAAAAATGTTCAGCATAACTCAACTCAAAAGTATGCTTTTATTACATTTAGCCAAATTTGAAATCTAATAATTACCAACTTTGATACAAATATTTTATTTTGAAATGAATTACTTAATGTCAATGCCTGAAATAAGTTGACCGTCAAAACTAATAAAAAGACGGATAAACAA
>JBMOGB010000308.1:0-4903 GCA_049318585.1 Bacteroidia bacterium
GACCAAATGCCTATAAAATTATATTTTTTAAATTCTTTCAGTCCATTTAAAATGGCTGTAAATAATGAAAAACTTGCATAAAAAAATAAAGTAAAACCAAAAATAATAATAATAGAATTGTATTCTTTGGCATTGGTTTTAAACAATATATTTGACCAAAATGATGAAAATATAATCACTAAAATACTTATCAATGTAGAGAAAAATAAAGTGATATTTACAGCAGTTTTTATCACTTTCTTTTGTTTGATCAAATCATTTTTGTATTCAGCCAAATATTTAACAACACCATTTGTTATTGCACCTGTTGATAATACCAAAGCAATTGAAATAAAGCTGCTTAATTGACCCAATAATCCCAATCCTTCTGGACCTAAATGTATGGCAATTATTTTTGCTGTAAAAAATGCGGTAAAAAGTTTTACAATGGTGGCTGAGCCTGTAAAAACTGATATATTGACAAGTTCCGAAGAACGTATTTTACGATATATTTTTTTCAAAAATATTATATTGTAAAAAGATTAACTACTCTGATTACTTCATTTACTTCTTCGTTTGTCATTACCTGACTAATTGGTAAACTAATTACTTCTTGATGTATTTTTTCTGTTATAGGAAAACTAAAATCAGCTAATTCTTTGTATGCAGTTTGATGGTTAGGAGCAATGGGATAATGTATAACAGTTTGAATTCCGTTTGACTGTAAAAATGATTGAAATTCAGTTCTGTTTTTAACCCTAATTACAAATAAATGCCAAACATGTTTGTTACCTAATGTAACTGTTGGAAGTTGTACTAAAGGATTTGTTATTTGAGCTAAATATTGGTTTGCAACTTCATTTCTTTGTTTATTATCAGCATCTAACTGTTTTAGTTTAATACGTAAAAAAGCGGCTTGCAATTCATCTAATCGGCTATTGGTTCCTTTGTATATATTTTCATATTTTTTATGCGAGCCATAATTCCTAAGCGCACTGATAACTTCGGCTAGTATATCATCGTTAGTAGTAATTGCGCCACCATCGCCAAGGGCGCCTAAGTTTTTTCCAGGATAAAAACTATGTCCTGCTGCATCTCCAACTGAACCTGATTTTTGATTTAGATATAACGCACCATGCGATTGTGCAGCATCTTCTATTACTTTTAAATGATGCTTTTTTGCAATTGCATTGATAACATTCATATCAGCCATTTGGCCATATAAATGCACAGGAATAATTGCTTTTGTTTTTGGTGAAATATGCTTTTCTATCAATTCAGGATTGATATTGAAACTTAATTCATTTGGTTCTACTAAAATGGGTACTAAATTATTTGCCGAAATGGCTAAAATGCTTGCTATGTATGTATTTGCAGGAACAATGATTTCGTCACCATCTGCAAAAACACCCATTTCTTTGTAAGCTCTAATAATTAATATCAGTGCATCTAATCCATTGGCAACGCCAATACAATGTTTTGTTTGACAAAAAGTAGCATATTCTTTTTCAAATGCTGCTAATTCGTTGCCCATTATAAACCAACCCGATTCTAAAACCTGAGTAAACGCTTGTTCAAATGCTTGTTTATAAGTAAGATTTATTTTCTTTAAGTCAAGAAAAGGAATGTTCATTGTTGTAGAATAAATTATAAGTGCAGTTGGTATTAATCCTCAAAAGTGGCAATTTATAAAATTATTTCAATAAAGCACTTTGTTTTTTAAAACTTACAAATTCATCGTAATCTCTAATATAATCTTCTTTTTCATATGGCAAGGAGGCCAAAACCAAACAAATAGCCCCAGATGAAAAATTTGATAAATCTCTCCAAACACCAGGTTTTATATTCAATCCAAAATAGGGTCTATTTAACTGAACAGTTTTTTTATTGATTCCATCATCTAAAGTAACATCAAAACTACCACTGGCTGCTATTACTAGTTGTTCCAGTTCTTTATGTCCATGAGCACCTCTTGATTCCCCTCCAGGAATATCGTATAAATAATAAATTCGTTTTACAGGAAAAGGTATATGTACAAAATTTTCAACAACAGTAATATTACCTGCTCGGTTATGTATTTTGGTTAAATGTAAAATGGAACAATCAAAAATGGTTGACATGCTTTAGCTCTCCTTAAATGTTTTAAAGGTTTCGTAATTTCTTAAATAATCACTTTCATTGTATTCATGCGAAGCTGCAATAAATGCCAATGAGTTGGTTGAAAAATTTTCTAAATGTCGCCAAATTCCATTTGGAACATACAAACCAAAATAGGACCTGTTTAATGTAAATTTCTTTGTTTCAAAACCATCATCTAAAACCACATCAAAACTACCTGAAAGTGCTATGATTACTTCTTCATTTTTAAAATAACTATGCCCACCTCTGTTATCTCCTCCGGGTACATCATAAATCCAATATACTCTTTTTATTTCAAAAGGAACATGATTGCTACTTTCCAGAAATGAGAGATTACCTCTATCATCCAATATTTTTGGTAAATCAATAATTTTTATCTGATCAAGTCTCATTTATATATTAATAATAAAAATTGCATTCATGTAAAATGAGCAATTTAGTTGGCAATAATAAGTTAATTTTTTTTATTGACTATTGTAAATGTAAAAATATAAAGCAATACTATCTTCAGAAGGAAACTTTTTAAAATTTAAAAATTCATAGAAAAGTTTATTATTGTAACCGTTTTATGAGAATAAGCTTAGATTATTTGATTTCTTTCCTGATGTTAATTGCATCAGGTTTATATCTTTCTGGAATAACACCTTTAAGCCCAATATATTTTGTTTTTGGAATTGCCATTATTTTTTACTTTTTCAAACTAATTCTACATTTCGAAATCCACCTAAATAGTTTAGCTTTCTTTAATTTATTTATTTGTTTTTTCAGTGTTTTTGTTCAGTTAGTTTTGATTCCAAATACCAAAATTCCAACTACTATTGGACTGGCTTTACCCTATTTATTTTATTTTATTTGTTTTCAAAGTTTAAAATCATTGACTAAAACAGAAATAATGAATTTGTGTGCATACATGCTTACAGCACATGTTATACTTATATCAATTGATGCGATTATACGTTTAGCAAATCCCAATATTTATGCAACAAATATATATTCAGGTCATACTCGTGAATCAGGTTTGGCATACATGTTTAAACACAACTCTATCATGTATCCCGATTCTAATTTTGTGGGTGTGCAGGTTTGTTTAACTTATTTTTTTACTGTTTATTTAAATAAGGAAAACTTACTTGTTTCTTGGGCCAAAAATTTAAGATATATACTTTTGGTTTTAGTTGTTTTAACTACTTCTCGTTCTGCTAACATTACCATGATATTTTATACCCTTATTTTCAATAAAGTTTCGTTCCCATTTCAAATTACTAAAAAGCAAGTTTTTTGGTTATCAGGAATCATTGTTTTTTTGATAATAGCTTCAGTATTTATACTTTCTTTTGTTAAAAACGATGAAAGTTTCAACTCAAAGTTTATGATATTGTATTTAGCAATTGATTTATTAAAAAGTATCCCCCTTTCTTCTATTTTTTTAGGAATTGGAATTGGAAATACATTTAGTTTTATAGGTATTGGAGCTCATAACTTAATAGTAACCCTCGCTTTGGAAACTGGTTTAATTGGGCTTACACTTTTTATGTTAAGTATGTATTTTTCTATAAAAAAAACCAATGGAAAAGCACTGTATTTATTGTTTCCTTTATTTACTATGGGTTTTTCGTTTGTGAGTTTAGCTTTGCCATTTTTGTTTACTTTCTTAGCAATAATTTATGTAATTGAAAACAACACTATTGATTCAAAAAGTGTAATAAAAGAAAGCTAAAAAACAGGATTTATTTCTATCAATTTATTGAGGTAAAATATCCTTTTTAAAGTTTTTGCTAATTAAGTAAATACAAAAAACAATACCTAAAATTATTGACCCAACTACAGCACTAAACAAACGAGATACTTTTTTCTTTTCAAGTGGAAAAGTGGGTTTATCTACTGTTTGAAAAAATGGAGTTTGGTTATCGAGCGTAAATTTAGCAATTTCCATATTTTTCAATACTTCGGCATACATTAAGCTTAACATTTGTACGTCTCTTCTGGTTCTTTCTAAATCAACTTTACCCAACATTCTTACCACTTTTATGTTCCTATCAAAAATACTTGCACCGTAGTTTTCTTTTTCAAAAAGCACTATTTTTATTGAATCTGCTCTTTGTTTTATTAAGTTATAATTTTTAAACTGTCGCTGAATGGTTCTGTTGGTATAATAATCGCTTAAATTTCTATACAAATTTTCAATAAAATACTTCGAAAATTCTTCATTAATCGATTTGAATTCCATGGCTATTATTCCAGCACTTTGAATTACTATTCCTGTTTTCTTTTTGGTATCAATAAATAACTGTTTTCCTTCTACAATATTTTTTATAATTAAATCTAAAACTTTATTTTCTTGGTAAGTAAATTTATCTAAATCGGCATGAACAAAATAGGTGAAATTTTCTAAACTTGTATCCGATTTAAAACTTTTGGCTAATTTGTAAATATCTATAAAGTGATTAACCATTAACTTTTCTTCCCCGTTAATTGTGGCTTTTTCAACTAAAGTATTCCCAATTATTTGCCTTGAATTAGCCAAATATAGAAGTTTATCCTCATTCACATTATTGCTTCCACCTGCAAGACCCGCAATTCCGGCCAAACCAGCTAAAGATGATAAATTCAAAGAAGCATTTCCATCATTTTCGTTTAAAATAAAAGAGTATTTTGAAATGTAAATTGGTTTTTGTAATTGTGCGTAACCAAATCCTAAAATGCCACCTAAAAAACCAATAACTAATATAATTATCCATTTTGATAAGAGTAGTTTGTAAATATTTTTAAACAGCTTACCTATATC
>JBMOGB010000309.1:0-4896 GCA_049318585.1 Bacteroidia bacterium
GATAATAATTCACCAAATAATAGAACTATAAATTATACTTATAAAATTACAAGTGTAAACGAATGCGATTCTGAAGGCGTTGCAACAAAACCGTTGAGTACAATTGAAAGTTTGCCTTTAATTTCTCAAAATGATAGTTTACAAGCTCAAATATTTAATGATACCATTGATTTTGAAGTTTATAAAAACAAATGTTTTGTAATAAAAGCTCAAGATATTGGCGATTCATTAACCATGAGGATTTCCTCTACTATTTTTAGTAATAAAACAATTGGTGAATTGCCAATTGTAGATACTTTGATTTATGGAAATGACAATGTAGAAAGTAAATTATGTTGGACTCCATCTTGTGATGCTTTTGCTTTAAAGTATGTTCCTATAAATATAGAAGTCCAAGATTTAAGTTGTCCAATATCAAACATTAGCAATAAAACTATTTGGCTAAAAATTATAGCCATGCCTCCAGTAGAATCAACAGATATGCTGTGCATGACTTTAAGTAACGACAACCAAACTTATGTATACTATGGCGATACTTCGGTAATAGAAAGGTTCAATTATTTTTTGGTTTACAGAGGAATTGATTTTAAAAATTACCAAGTAATTGATACCATAAAAACAAAAGGCCCACGTTATTTTTTAGATAGAAATACACCTAATAATAAAGGTATTAATTACACTTATTTTATGATAGGGGTAAATAAATGTTTGTTGTTAGGGCAACCAAGCGATACCATAAGTACATTTGAGCAACGAGAATATATTCCTCAACAACAAAAACTATTTACAGTAACAGTTGATACCAATAACCATGTTAGAATTAGTTGGCCGCCAAGTAAAGAAAAGGATTTTGCTAAATATTATTTGTATAAATCGGAAAACAACGGTGCTAGTTTTTATATGCTCGACACTTTTGAATTGGTATTAGATACTTTTTATATTGACAAACAAGTTGACATAAACAAACAATCATACTGCTATCATTTAATTATGTACGATACCTGCGATAATATTGGGCCTCAGGGTAAAATAGCTTGTTCTATATTTTTAAAAGGTAAGTCGGAATATTTAAAACATAACCTTGATTGGAATGCCTATATAGGTTGGGAAAATGGAGTAAATAATTATGAAGTACTAAGAAGATATTTTGCAAATCCTTATGAATCGTTGGTAAGAATAAAAACGAATCAACATGTGGATAGTAAGTTTGATTATGATGAAGGTGCTTATTTTTATTATGTAAATGCATTAGAAGCTTTGCCCGATGGTGCATTAGATCGGCCTTTAGCTCAAAGCAAATCGAACGAAGTATTTTTGTTTCAACAGCCCAATGTATATCCTCCAAATGCTATTTCATTAAATGGCGATGGTTTGAATGATGATTTAACCATGTCGAATTCATTTGTAAAAACATATAATTTAAAAATATTTAATCGTTGGGGTGAAATGATTTATGAAACCAACAATAAAAAAGATAAATGGAAAGGTATTTTGAACAATAATGCTGTTCAAAATGATGTGTATTTTTACATTGTAACCTTTACAGGTTTTGATGATGAAACTTATAACAAAAAAGGCAATATTACCATCTTAAGATGATTTAAAATTTTTGGTTTATGATTTTTGATTTAATTTGATATTTCATCCACATCATTCATAATTTATACTTTATACTTCATCGTCCATATTTCAAAAAAAGTTTTATCTTGCCCGCCATGATTCGTATATTTTATAGGCAAGGTGATAAAATACTTAAAGATAACGATGTAAAACGTTTAGATTTACTCACAAATATAATGTGGGTAGATATGCAAGCACCTACAAGCGAAGAGGAAGAGTGGATTGAAAGCAAAACGAAAATAAGTATTCAAACTCCTCAAGAAATTACTGAAATTGAAAGTAGCTCACGTTACTTTGAAAGAAATAATGAAATAACAGCAAATAGTAATTTCCTTCGTTTAGAAAATGGACAGTATGAAAAACATGCAGTATCATTTATCATAAAAGACAGCATTCTTTACACTTTTCGTCAAGCCGATCTTTCTACTTTTGCCGATGTGGTAAGAAAAATGAAAGCCAATAGTGAAATGTTTAATTCAGGCTTTGATGTATTAATGAGTTTACAAGAAACCCGCATTGATTTAGAAGCCGATTTAATTGAAAGAGTTTCAAATGAAATTACTGTATTTAGTAGAACTTTAAGTACTGATAGAAACCCTAATAGTGAGTTTTTATTAGATATTACCGACTTGCAAGAAAGCACCATGATGCTTAGAGAAAGCATGATTGATAAGCAGCGAGTACTTTCAAATTTGCTAAAAAGCAGTCTTTTTCCTGAAGATAGAAAAGTACGTTTAAGAATAATTATTAAGGATATTCAATCACTGATAGAATACAGCGTTTTCAATTTTGAACGCTTAGAGTTTTTACAAAATACTTTAACCGGTTTGATTAACTTAGAGCAAAATAAAGTGTTGAAACGTTTTACCGTTTTTTCTATCGCATTTTTACCACCAACTTTAATTTCAGGAATGTTTGGAATGAACTTTACCAATATTCCTGGTGCTAATCAGCCATTTGGTTTTTTTCTGTGCATTGTAGCAATGATTATTTCTTCAGGAGCAGTGTTACTAACGTTTAAGAAAAAAGGTTGGATTTAAGGATTTGCTAGATTGTAATTTACTTTACAAAAAAACTAATCGTTATGGTATAAGCATCTTCTTTGAATAAAAAAATTAATATTTTTCACAAAGTTTGATGTTTAATTCAATGGTATAAGTTAGCAAGGAAAATTCCTTCGGAATATCTGATTCCTTTTTGTTTTTTTATATAGTTAAAGCTTAATATGAAATACTTAAATAGTAGGAACGAAGCAATCTAAAATTTTAGTTTCGTATAGATTTTTCTCTTCTATATTAGTATAATTTTTTCGATAAAATTTTTTATCCGCAAAATATGAGGATATTATTGGGTTTATCCTCCGCATGATTAGGATTGTTTCGCTTCTATGAGGCTTTTGTTATCGTTAGCTTTGTTTTACAATAGTGTCGCTTCTACGAAGCTTTTTTTATGTTTTCTTTACTTCTAAAATTAATTCATCATCTGCATTTTCTATTCCATTTGGACCTTCAACGATTACATCAAAAATAGTTATTACATCTCCTGTTTCAGCCTTTTTGAAAGTATCCTTCATTTCCTCAGTTAAAAGATTTCCTTTTGCTTTAAAAATGGTTATGGTGCCATCTTTATGATTATGTTTAACTTTGAATTCTTTGGCTCTATGTTGTAAATCACAAAGTGTAAAATCGAATCCAAATGGCATTGTAAATATTGCATGTGAGTTATTTAACATTTTATATGAAACAAACCCATTGTCTATGATTTGCCCTAAAATTACTTGAGGTTTAGGGAATGGTTTTATTTTATAATCACCTTCAAATATTTTAAATAATTTACCTTTGGGTTTCTTTAAAAATACGCAAAGCGTTAACTTTTTTTCAGAGCATAAACCTGTATTTAAAGTATAGTTTACAGAATTTTCAATATGCTCTATTTTACCAACATTAGTAGTTATCACAATATCTTTATCGTAATAACCAGGCACTGCAACTTGAATTGGATTGCTAATATTTCGGATAAACAGTCGCATTGAATTTGTAGCAACAACAGCAAATGGTTGGTCTTTTGGTTGAGCAAAAACACCCAATTGAGTTACAAAAAAGAAAAGAAAAATGAAGTATTTCATCAAAAAAGTTTTAACTATTTAACGCAATTTATAATAATTTGGTGTAAATCAGTTTTTCTTTGAAGTCTTTGGAAATATGGTTCGACAAGCTCACCATGACAGACTCGTGAAATCTGTGGCTCATTTCTCCAACAAAAGAAATCAAAAATCCTAATTATACATTCTCCATCTAATACCAAACCTAAAAGTAGTTAATGGCAATGGATGTCCTGGTGTGCTGTAATATCCGGTAGAAGAAAACCAATCTTGGTTTAAATGCTCATACGATGCAAAAATAACTGCATGGCGTATTTCGCCACAAACAAAAACATTGATTAATGGATAATTCCCAATGAGTTTTTTGTCTTGTAAATAAAACCCTCTAGTAGCTGGATTATAAGCTTGCGCATAAAAATCGGTATTGTAAAATACATCAACTCCAATTTGCAAATTCAATGCTTTTTGAAACATCATTTGTTGGAAGTAATAACGTAAAATGGCTCCAAATTCGGGTAGTCGAATATAGTCTTCTGAAGCTTTTTGATAAATGATTTTGTTATCGAAATAAAACTTCCAAAGTTGAAAAGTTTTTTGAACTTCAAAAGTGTTTACCAAAGCAATATTATTGTTCTGAATTGGCTTAGCATCTTTACCAAAATACACCCAATTTGCCAAAATATTTTGATTGAATGTAAACTTGAAATTGTGTTTAAACACGCGTGTTTGCAACGAACCATGAATGTTTGAAATATTTATTTTATTGAAATTACTGTTATCCCAATTAAACTGGGTGCTGCTAAAATGTACAAACGTAAAATCGGGTGTAAACAGATGGTTAAACAAGCCACCACTTAAGTTAAACCAAGGCGTTTTATAGCCTATATCGCCACTTAGTTTTAAGTCGTTTTGATTATAACCCAAAGGCGAATAGGCACCATGCGCTTTAAACGAAATGCCATAATCTTTATATACTTCTCGTTCAATGGTTCCTTCAAAAATTACATTATTATAAGTTCTATTTTTTGTTTGCAAATCGGTATTTAAAAATTGATGCGTAGCAGCTAACTCCACAAAACGCATTTCATTTTTTCTATCGGTATTATAAAGTGTGTAAGCAAATTTATTGGTAAAAGTTTGTGAAGTTACTGAGTCGTTAAACGCTTTAATTGAAC
>JBMOGB010000310.1:0-4864 GCA_049318585.1 Bacteroidia bacterium
CATGGGTATGCTGAACGGCATAGAGCGAAAACGAAACCCCCAGAAAAGGACCGAATACAGAACCTACACCAATTCTTTTCATTGCTTTGGTGTTTTTTATAGCAGCACCTACATTGCTCCATTTTTTCCAGAAAGTAATTACCAAGGCAAAGCCAATAATGCCAGTAATAATGCGAATTTGAGTGGCGGCAAAAGCATTGTAATTTCCCATACCCACTTTACTGAAGACCAGTCCTACTGATTGGCCCACGGCTCCCAAAAATGCAAAAACCAATCCACGGATGGGGTGGGAGAGCGAAAAAAGTTTTTGCCCATTTCCACGGTTCAGAATTACCAATGCAATTCCGCTTAAGGTAAGTCCCATTCCCAACAAATTGAATGGTGTGAGGGTTTCTCCCAACATCAGCCAGCTGATAAAAGCTGTCATGGGTGGCACCAATGTCATGATGAGCATGGCAATGCGTGAACCAATGATGGTGTAGGATTCAAAAAGGAATAAATCGCCCAGTACAAAACCTATAAAACCAGATATGGATAACCAAAGCCAGGCTTTGGCCGAAGCATCAACAGGCAACCACAAGCCACGGGTCAGGAAGGAAAAAATACTAAGATAAAAGATGGCAAGTACCAAACGGATAAGGTTAACGGCAATAGAGCCTACTTTTAAACTTGCCGATTCAAAAGCCAAAGCCGTAGCCGTCCAGCAAAAAGCGGTAAATAGTGCTGCAAATTCTCCTATATGTGATTGGAACATGGGGTAAAGTTTAAAGTGTAAAGTAAAAAGTTTAAAGTGTTAAGTGAAAAGGTGTAAGTATAAAAGCCTAAGTCAGAAAAAAAATCCTTTGATTTTTAAACCCCTAAATCGCAAAATCGCCAAATCAATACCGGTAGCAGCTCACTAAATGGTCGTTTACCAAACCTGCAGCTTGCATGGAATAATAGCTTCAATTTAGGCTATTATTTATTTGTTTATATGTGTTTGACAATCATTTCATTAACTTGTATTCATTAAGTATCATATTTTTAATTCTGATAAAAGAATGTTATATGATTATACCATTACTTGAATGGAAATCATTAAACCACTGCAAATATAATAATTAATGTGAAATTTTTTAAATAATTGCTATTTAAGTACCATAACTATCTTACACATGTACTATAATGTCATTTTTAGGCTATTAATTCACGTTAATCCATTGCATGTCAATTCATATCTCCCTACACCTTTGATTAAGCTAATTCTTACTATTATATGCATAATCAGACCTAAATAAGTCATTATCATTCTATACTGAAATATATATAATAATAAAATACCTGATTTCCCACTAAATGTCTGCCCTACATCGGAATTATTACACCAATTTTTTACAGCAAAAACAGTGAAAATAAAAAAAAATTAAGATTTATCAATATAATTGTGTCTTTTATTTTATTTCCTAGTAGGTATAATTAGATTTCGGCAATCTTATTGAATAGGTGCACTCATTATATTATAATGATGAGTGTATCTTTCATATCAATGCTGGAATCTAAAAAATAACTTAAAAGCCGTGAAAGTAAGAGTTACTGAAGAACGGTTTAATTTGCCGAAATATGAATTATAGTAAAAAACTATTGCTGGCTTATAGGAGGTCAGCAAATGTATCATGAATTAGAAAACCTTCTATTTAAAGAATCCAATGAAAAAATAGCATACTATTTAGGAATCCAAAATTTTAAAAAAAGTATAGCATCGTATGGAAAAATCCTATATAACCATAGTAGTTTAGTATACGATAATGAATCAATATACTTTATAGATAAACTTCATCTAACATATTGCCTAACCCAAATGATTGATATAAAAATAACCAATTCCTATCATCAAAAAGAAATAATAAGAATTGATAATTACTTGGAACTAAAACCAAATTATAGTAATGGTAATAATTATCATCTCTCATTTAGCATTAAGTATGATGGTGTTCATTTTGGGTTTTTACATCTAAAGAATACCAAAACAATTAATTTATGTAAAATCGAAATTGATAACCGAATATTATATGAAGAATCAATAATTTATATATTAGCAAGGTTATATCATGTTGTAATATCTATGAATCTAACATTCAAAAATATTAACATTATCGAAATTGCAAGAGATTCAGCAAAAGAAACATATAAAGATTTAAGTAAAATCTACTACCAATCAACAAAATGCAATAATATCGTTAATGAATTATCTGGGAAACTACCAATATATAAACCAGTAACTAAAGTGCAAATTCATGATTATCCTGATAATATTGGGAAAAGAGGAACATTTAAAATTGGAGGAAAAAAGAGTCATACAAACATAAAAATATATGACAAGACTAACGAAATAGTATGTAATGATTCTAAAAAAAATTACATAAAAGAGATACATGATAAACATTTTGGAATAAATAAAATAGTTACCCGGGTTGAGGTTGCAATAAATTCAACAGCATTAAGAAAAAATAGCACTTTGTCAATGTATGATAGTGATTTAATTCAAATACTTAATCCCAAAAACTATCCAAATATATTTTATGGGGCAATCGGTGATAAGTTAACATTTAATATAATATCAACGAAAATATGGAACAATTCAAATAATGATAAATATGAAAAAATAAGACTGTTACCTCAACTTGAATTAAGTTTACTTAACCAAAAGAGGTTAGTACTACCATATAAAAATAATGGATTTATACACGCAAATAATTTAAATAAATCTAAAAATAAGATTTACGAATACCTTGACGATGATATACCTTATAATGAAATTAAACGGTATTTTAAATCAAAAAAAGATAAAGGTGAACTTAATACAGATGAATTATTAAAATCATTCAATACAGTTAAACACAACTATAAAAACTCACAATCAAATGAAAGATATATTAAGGTAAATAACCTCATTCAACAAACATGTCATGAAAAACCAATATTCACTAAAACTAGCAAAAACATTACAAAACAAAATTGTATTAAATTGCTACACTGTTATTTTTTACGGATATTATTATTACTAAATAAAAATCAGCTAATAATGCATTGATTAAATGTATTGATTAAAATCATGATATGAAATGCTTAATTTATGAAGTATGGAGAGCAATAATTTCATTGTAACATTTTCACCATTTTCCAATCGTGCTAATGATACCTTATTAATTCCATTGATAAGTGCCCACTTCTGATAGTTTGGTTCTTGTTGTTTCCTTAATTCCCTGACCTTAGCACCTATTTTTTTCATTTGCTGAGTAATATCTTCATTAAGTTCTATTGTAGCTTTATTTTCCATATTATTGATTTTATGCAAAAATATAAAATAAACATAATATATTATGCATTTTATTTTGCAATACATAATATATTATGTAATTTTGCATTATATTTCAACGTTGTATAATATATAACTTACAAACATTAAGTATCACTTTTGTAGTAAGTGATACTTATCATTAACAGTTAATAATCTGATATTGTAATATATAAACAAATATTGCAAATTAAAGAAAGAAAGTATGTATCACTTATAGCTGAATACATATATAAATAACACTAAAATCAATTACAATTCAACAAATTTATAAACCACTTAAATTAAAAAAATGGCACTGAAAGGACAATCAACAAAATCGAGTTATCTACAATGGGATTCCATGTTATTACTATTACAAAAACTGGAACGTGATAACAGATATAAATTTCAATTACTATTTGCAGTAGGATGCTTCACTGGATTACGAATTTCTGATATATTAAAACTAAGGTGGTCTGATGTGTTGAAAAATGATAATATTGAAATAATTGAAGGTAAAACTAAGAAAACAAGAAAAATAAAATTAAATCATACATTAGTTGAAACTATCAACAGTTTACATGTAAAAATGAACATAATTGATGATAACCAATTACTTTTTGCAAATAGGACCGGGGATAAAGCCATAAACATTCAATATGTGAATCGTGAACTAAAAACAATTGCGAGAAGTTACAAGTTACCTATGCCAGAAAATTCAATATCTTCTCACTTATTCCGCAAAACATTGGGGAGACATGTTTGGGAGTTAAGTAATTACTCTGAAAAATCATTATTATTGCTTGGCGAATTATTCAATCATAGTAGCATTCGTATTACTAAAATTTATCTTGGTCTGAAAGATGACGAAATAGGTGACGTTTATTTGAACCTCTAAGCATAAAACAATAATTCATAGTAGAATATATTATGTATTAAAAAAGGCTAACAACACTAAGATACTTTTCAAAAAAACACCTCTTGAGCAATACAATACCTTACCACAATTTAAAAAAATATCAATCATCGAATTTGTAATTACATCTATTGTGAACATGATAAATAAATATTTATTTATTTTTAACAACTAACTATTTTTTATTATATTTGCGCAATCAATAGAACCAGAATACCTGAAAGATAAAGTGATTTTGTGTTTTAATAAATAATGTTGAACAAAATAATTAAACTATGTAAAATTTAAACCATAATAGAAATAGCGTTTAGCTATACGACCTGCTATAGAAATCGGCCAAATTTTAATATATAAGCACAGGAAGTTAAAGCAAGACGCTCACCGTATGCGTGAGCGTTGCTTAACTTGTGCTTCTGGTTCTTGGTCGAACCTCTATAGCGAGTGGCAACTGTCTCACGCTTTTTTATTTTGTGTAAATTAATAATTATTATAAGTCTGCAAGAACATAAGTGTTAATCACCCATAGAGATAAAAAAAACGTTGGAGTCCAGAACCCAAATAAAAAAACGGGGCAAAACCGAAAAGCCTGATGAGTAGGAAAGATAAAAAAACTAAAAATGAATAAAAAAATT
>JBMOGB010000311.1:0-4842 GCA_049318585.1 Bacteroidia bacterium
TGTACATTGCAGGACGCTTACGAACTGCTTCTAAACCTTCTAATACCTGAATATTATCGGCTGAATAATTGCTTTTGTCTTCCATTAAATTTATTATAAATTTTTTGATTTAAATAGTTTGTAAATATACACCAAGTTGAACTATATACCTAAACAAAACACAGCTAAAATGTTTGAGTTTTTCCACAATTTATCACCGACTTTTGATTTTTGATTTCGGATTTTTGATTTTTGATTTTTGAAAGATGAAGTTGGAAAGATTACAAAGTTTGGAAAACCATTTAGGAATTAAGTATCGTTTTGCTATGTTTGATAAATTATTTGAAATTGAAAAAGTTGTAAATGCTCTTTTTTTTATTCGTAAAAAATCATTTACTCAAATAATTAACTGATATATATATTTGCACAAAATGAAACGGAACAGATTTTTAGAAACTAAACCCATCAAATGGTTATACCGAGTTACTCAGCGTACTTCATTTCCAGGAAATAAAAACATTTCATTGTATGCTGTTTTAGAGTTTTTTGTGCGTTCTGTTTCTAAAAAAGACATTCAAATGCGCAGCTCTGCTTTGTCGTTTACTTTCTTTTTGGCTTTGTTTCCTACTGTTATTTTCTTTTTTACTGTTATAGCTTATTTGCCAGTAAAACAAGACCACGACAAGATTTTGTTTTTCATTTCTACCTTAATTCCCAAAAGTGCTTATGAAACAATTAAAGATACTTTGCAAGATATTTTAAAAAACCAACGTGGTGATTTATTGTCTTTTGGATTCCTATCGGCTATCTATTTCTCAACCAATGGATTTCATTCATTAATGGAATCGTTAAACAAATACAGCCATATTAAAGAAACGAGGCCATTTTGGAAGCAACGAATGGTTGCAATTGGTATGGCATTTTTTATTTCAGTGCTTATTTTGGTTTCAGTAATTCTAATTACTGGAGCTAGTTTTGGTATAAAATGGCTCGATAAAAAAGACATCATTGCACATTCTGTTGCTAAATTTGGACTGCAATCACTCAACTATTTGGTGGCAGCGGGAATTTGTTTAAGCATAGTTTCGGCTATTTTTTATTATGCTCCAGCCAAAGCTCGTAAATGGAAATTCTTTTCAGTTGGTGCGCTGTTTAGTTGCGCCATTATTTTAATTACAACCACAGGCTTTTCTTTTTATGTGAATCATTTTAACACTTACAATAAAGTGTATGGATCTATTGGTGTTTTAATTGTTATAATGATGCTTATTTATATCAATACTTTTATTTTGTTGCTTGGTTACGAACTAAATGTAGCACTCGATATGGCCAATGAGCATTATAAAAAACAGAGTGCCTATTTAGCCAAAAACAAAAACATTGTAACTTATCTTGACGATTCAATTGCTGCTGAACAATGATAGATTTGTTTGAAATTGGCAGCCAAAAAACTTTTAGTAAATTAGTTGAAAAAGCTGACTGCGCTTCGTTTGATAGCGGCCATGTTCACCCAGTTTACGCCACATTTGCTTTAGGTCGAGATGCCGAATGGGCTTGCCGATTATTTGTATTGGAAATGAAAGAAAACCATGAAGAAGGCATTGGCACTTTTTTAAATATCAATCATAAAAGTCCAGCTTTGGTAGGCTCTAAAGTTGATTTTAAAGCCACTGTAAAAAGCATTCAGAGAAACGAAATTATTTGCACTTATACAGCTAAAGTTGGCGATAGAATTATTGCCGAAGGCGAACAAGGACAAAAAATTATAGCGAAAGAAAAGTTAGAAATATTGTTTGAAGGATTGAAATAATGTTTTGCCACAGATTCAAAAACAAACAGCCACAGATTACACTGATTTTACAGAAATTTATATAAAAAAACTTCTAACTTAAAACCTTTACACATCAACACCCAAAACTTCGAACTTCGCACTCTTTTCACATAATCAAAATACCATTTTTATCAATTACATTGATAGGTTTTAAACGACTTTTATCAATGGTATTTGCTACAAACACAAACTTGCGGTCATATATTTTTCCATCTAAATAAAAGCTTACCCAATACTCATTATTGAGTATAAATAAATCTTCGTGTAAAGGTTCAATTTTTCCATAATCTAACGAATCAACTTCATTTAACATGTGGCGCAAAACACTGGTTTTTACTTCTTCATTATTTATAGTTCCATAACCTTTACTGCTTACCAAAACGCCATCAATCATGGCATTGTTAAAGTTAATCAAGTACACATTCCAAACCATTTCTTTTTCTTCGCCTTCTTCATAAACTGCGGCCACTCCAACGCCATCGAATGCTGGTTCTATTATGTCTTTTAACATGTTTTATTTTAAATTTATAAATGGATATTTTGTATTGAGTTGTTGCTGCAAATTAACTATTTGTGCCAAATATTTTTGATAGCTTAAACTTTCAGTATGTAATGGCTTGTGATTGACTAACAATAAATATTTTTCAAAATCTAAAATAAACTGTTTGGTGTTTTCATCCATGCAATTTTCTGCAAACTTTTGCCATACATAATCTATAGCCAACTGATTTGGATGAACCAAATCTTGCTTGTAAAAACGGTAATCGCGCAGTTCATCTATCACTATTTCATAAGCAGGAAAATAGTAACAATCGGTTTTATTTTCGGAAACAATATTGTAAACCAATTGGTGCAAAACAGCTTTGCTTACATTGTTTTCATACAATCCATCTCTAATATATCGAACAGGACTTACTGTAAAAATGAGTTTAATAGTTGGATTTATTTGTTTTAGTTTTTGGTAAAATAAATCAAATTCAGTTTTTAAATCTGTTGCTTTTAGCAATGATTTTTCAAATAAATTCCCTTCTAATTTATGATTATTTGAAACAAAAGTTTTTGTTGGCAAATATTGGTAAACCCAAGCAGAGCCAAAGGTTATCATTAAATAATCAGCATTTTTTAAAGTTTCATGCGCTAATATAGTTGATTGATTAATTTTTTCAATTACTTGTTCTTTATCAGCACCCGAAAAACTACCGTGATGTTGCATGCTATGCCACAAACCATCGTGTTGAATTAGCTCATTTGGTGTTATTTTATTGTTAACCAAGTACTGATTCAATTGGTTGAAAATAGCTTGTGGATTGAACACAATTCCATTAGGATTTAGCAAGGTTTTAAATTGAAAGGTATCCAGTTTTTGAGCAATATTTTCAGCAAAACAAGAACCAATACAAACGATGGAGTTGTTAGTATTTATTAAGCTTGTAGCTGATTTAATTATGTAATCGAGTTGTAATTTCATTCAAGGATTTTGGGTTTGTTTAAAATATTTTTAGCATAAAATTCGTTGTCAATTCAACATGATTTGAGAAACAATATTTCAAAGTTCAAATTTATTCAATTCACATGTGTTTAAAAGTTTATTGGTAAATATAATTTCATAAAACTCATTTTTGATAAAAGCATTTATAACTAACAATCTATTATGGCCAAGAAAATTGTATTGAAAAAAGTAGCAAAAAAAGCAACTGTAAAAAAAGTAGTAGCAACTAAAAAAACTGTAGCTGTAAAAAAACCAATTATCATTAATAAAGAAGCTCCTCAAAAGAAAATATTTGTATTAGATACTTCTGTAATTTTGTTCGATCATAATGCCATCAAAAATTTTCAAGAGCATAATGTAGCCATACCAATTACTGTGTTGGAAGAGTTAGATAATTTTAAAAAAGGAAATGATACCATCAACTTTGAAGCACGTGAATTTATTAGATATTTAGACAAACTTTCGGGTGAATATACCATTCAAAATTGGATGCCAATTAATGGTCCAAAACGTGGTCAGTTTAAAGTAATAATGAACGAAAAACCAAAAGGAATTGATGCTCAAATAGTTTTTGGAGAACGCAAGGCTGATCATAAAATAATAAATGCTGCAACGGTAATGAAGGAAGAAAATCCTGATTGCAAAGTGGTGTTAATTACCAAAGATGTGAACTTGCGTTTAAAGGCAAAATCGTTGAATTTAAATGCCGAAGATTATGAAACAGGAAAAATAAAAAACATTGATGGTTTATACAGCGGACATTCAACCATTGAAAAAGTAAAATCGAATATTATAGATGAAATTTATGCAAAAGGTTTTATTAATTACGAGTTTGTAATGAAAAAGAAACCCAACGCAAACCATTATTTTATTTTAAAAAATGAAAGAAATTCGGTGTTATGTTATTACGAAGCTGAAACTGAAAGTTTGCGCAAGGTTGATAAACAAAACGGACATGGAATTAAACCCAGAAATGCTGAACAAGCCTTTGCTTTAAATGCCGTTTTGAACCCAAAAGTAAGTTTGGTTACTATTCAAGGAATGGCAGGAACTGGTAAAACATTAATTGCTTTAGCAGGTGCTTTACACCAACGATCGGATTACCGACAAATATATTTGGCAAGGCCAATTATTCCTTTAAATAACCGCGATATTGGTTTTTTACCTGGCGATATCAATTCTAAAATTAATCCTTACATGGAACCGCTTTGGGATAATTTAAAAATGATTCAAAATCAGTGGAAAGAAACCGATAAAGAGTTTCAGAAAATTACTGAAATGGTAAACAATGAAAAAATTATGATTTCGGCATTGGCATATATTAGAGGAAGAAGTTTATCGAATATTCTTTTTATAATAGATGAAGCTCAAAACCTAACACCACTGGAAGTGAGAACCATTATAACAAGAGCTGGTGAAGGTACTAAAATTGTATTTACTGGCGATATTCATCAAATAGATACGCCTTATTTGGATTCACAATCTAACGGACTTTCGTACTTAATGGATCGGGTAAAAGACAATCCAATGTATGCGCATATTA
>JBMOGB010000312.1:0-4832 GCA_049318585.1 Bacteroidia bacterium
TACCCTACTTCATACATACCAACTACAACTGCAACTGTTACAAGATTAGCAGACACAGCAAGTAAAACAGGCATAAGTAGTTTAATTGGGCAAACTGAAGGAACAATATATTTAGATTTAGTATTTTCTCAAAGTATAGATGCTTCTTATGTTAGTATTTCAGATGGAACAGTTTCTAATAGAATTATAATTGGTGCTGAAGGAGGTGTTTTTTATACTTTTGGAGTATTTAATTACGGAGGTTTACCATTAAGTATTAATACAAGATATAAAATTGCTTTGGCTTATAATTCAACAGATATGGTAATTTATATTAATGGAAATTATAATAATATAGTATATGGTACACTTTCGGGTTCATTTAATAGATTTGGATTTGATAGAGGTGATAATTTTCAAAAATTTTTAGGAAATATAAATACTGTAAATCTTTATAAAACAAGGCTTACAAATTCACAACTTGCATCACTAACAACAATCTAAAAATGGAATTTTGCAAATATGAAATGACAGACTTACAATGGTCAAACTTAAAAAAGAAAATAGAAATTACAAACGAAAACACATCATTCATAGGCTGTGCAGTAGTTGAATTAGGATATATAGTATTAACTCCTGCTGTAATGGAAGGAATGGCTATTAAAACACCTGCTATACTATCAAATAAGTTTTCTGTTGATATATTATGGAACGAATTACCATTAACTGATTTCAAGAAGTACGAAGTATTCCCTGCTCCTTGTGGAGTTCATTCGTTTTCAGGATTACAATCATTATACGCTGAAAAATATTATACTAAATATCCTGAATTAAAATTAGTAACAAGCTATGACAATTGATATACAGCAAATAATAAATATTCTTGCACCATTTTTTATAGGTCTTTGCTTATATTTTTTTAAGATAGTTCAGGGACACGAAAAAAGAATTCAGAAAATGGAAGATATTTTTGCTATAAAAATAGAACATTTAATTGCCGAAATTGAAATTATGAAAAAGCAGATTGACCATTTATCTTCAGTAGTTGAAAAAACAGTAACGGTTGAAAGCAATATGAGTAAGGCAGTTGATTTATTAGTTAAAGAATTTAAACTAAAAAATGAAAAGAATTAAAGAAAATTGGGAAAGTCACACATCAACTATTATAGGTGGAATAGTAGCTTTAGCAACTGCTTGGAGTACGATTGATTTTACAAAATTTGATATAAACAATGATTGGAAAATGCTTATCATTCCTGCAGTAATAGCATTGGGTGGTTATGTTACTAAAATAAATACAAAAGTTAACTAATAAGTGAACTAATGACAATGATAAGTAAACACATATCTTTACAAGAAGCAACCGAGAGTGCAACTGCTTTAAGAATGGGCATTAAGAACGTGCCTAATGAAC
The DNA here is from genome assembly GCA_049318585.1 of Bacteroidia bacterium. Classification (GTDB taxonomy): domain Bacteria; phylum Bacteroidota; class Bacteroidia; order UKL13-3; family UKL13-3; genus JAAFJM01. Next base: position 1,394 of record JBMOGB010000312.1, read on the forward strand.
TTGAACTTGAAGCAATGAAGTATGTAGCAGAAAACTTATTTGAACCTATTAGAGAATGGTATGATAAGCCTATAAATATAAACAGTTTCTTTAGGTGTGTTGCTTTGAATAAAGCAGTAAAAGGAAGTGTGACAAGTGGTCACGTTTTAGGCAATAGCATTGATATTAGTGCAGGAAAAAAAGCAGAGAATAAAAAGATATTTGACTTTATAAAATTAAGTGCATTAGATTATGACCAGGTTATTAATGAGTACGATTATAGTTGGATTCATATCTCACTAAAAAAAGATAAAAATAGAAAGCAAATACTAACAATTAAATAGTATGTTTGCAAAGTGGATAGTGTAGAAAAGGAGAGAGCAAGAATAGTTGCTATAATAGAAGCTAAATATAAGCAGAAAGCTATTGATTTAAAGTTAGAACAAGACTTAAAAAAGAAACGAAAATGAAATATTTAATACTAATCTTGTTATTATCAAGTTGCTACACCAAAAATCAAGCGATTAAGAAGTTCTGCTCAAAAGATACTGCTCAAGTAACTATCACTATTCAAGATACGATTATAGTTGATTCTATACGAATTGATACGATTTTCAATGATACAGTTGATTCAGTTTATATTACAAAAGATAAGTTAGAAATTGTTTACGTTAAGAAATATGGCAAAGTTTATATTGAAGGAAAGTGCAAAGGAGATACGATATATTATGAGAAAAAAGTATTGATTGAAGTTCCAGTTGATTGCCCAAAATTAAGTTGGTTTAATGAAATGATTTTAAAAGCTAAGTGGTGGTTACTATTAATCATAGCAATATTAATTTTAGTTATATACAGAAAGTAATGGATAAAATAATATTTAGTGTAACTGCTTATGGCTGTAAGCACACAATTGAGTTAAGTGATGATGCAGGGATTGAAGATTTCTTTACTGCATTTAAATCATTATTAGTTGGTATTACATATCCTGAAGTTGTGATTAATAATCATATTTTAGAACTATCTGAAAGCATTATACCCAATGAGGTATGATATAACATTATTTTAAAGATATTATAAAAGATTATACCCGAAGAGGTATGAATAAATTAATGAATGATATATTAGTTATTTTGAAATATTTTAGTTATTATTGCATATAAAAATAATTAGTTACATGAATATAATTTATGGTTTAAAAGACCCAAGAAATGATGTTTATCAATATATTGGAAAATCAACTGTTGGTAATAAAAGAGCATTACAACATTTAACAAATTCGCATTCAGATAAGGTTAATGAGTGGGTAAGCATTTTAGAAAGTAAATGGCTATATCCAATAGTTAGTATTATAGAAGAAGTTCAAGATATTAATGATTTGAGTGAAAGGGAAAAGTATTGGATTAATTACTATGAAACAATTAATCCAAATTTATTAAATATCCAATCAATAGATAAGAAAATTAATAATGTAAAAAGTGAAGAGGATGAAACAGAGTATCAATTTATGCTTAAAGTATTGTTTAAAATACCAGACATATTAAAAAAAGAAAGAATATATCGTAAATTAACTCAAGATGAAATGGCTAAAGAAATGAAGATAAGTAGAAGTACACTTTCTTTATGCGAAAGAAATGCAAATGTTACTTTTAAAATTATTCAAAAATATTTTTTAACATTAAAAGGTATTGACATATTAACAAAAAGCAGTGATGCTAAAAGAGTAAGAAGTATTAAATAACCATCACTATGAAGGAATACAAAATAGCATACGAATTCAATGGCAGGAAAATGTACACGATAGTACGTGCGAGAAATGTGCAGGATGCAAAGCAACAAATTAATGATAGGTTACATTTCATAGAGGTCAAAGATATAACGCAACCTGATGAAACAGTTGAGTATTTAAAGAACTTATTTGGAATGAAATAATGAAAGTTAGACCACGAATTACACAGCAAGAAGCAGACTTTTTAAAGTCGTTAAAAATCGAAAGGAAAGAAAATAAAGTGTTGGTAATTGGTGACCTTCACGAACCTTTTTGTTTAGATGGATATTTTGAGTTCTGCAAAGATGTATATGCTATTTATGGATGCAATGAAGTTGTGTTTATAGGCGATATAGTTGACAATCATTTTGCAAGTTACCACGAAACTATACCTGATTCAATTGGTGGCGGTGATGAGTTAGAGTTTGCTATTAGTAAACTTAAAAAGTGGCACGATTACTTTCCAAACGCAACAGTAATAATAGGAAACCACGATAGGTTAATTATGCGAAAGGCACAGACTGGTGGCATAAGTTCAAAATGGATTAAAGATTACAAAGATGTTTTAGAAGTACCTACATGGAATTTTGTGGATAGACACATTATTGATGGTGTTCAGTACCTACATGGTGAAGGTGGCACAGCAAAGGTAAAATGTAAAGCGGATATGATGTCAAGCGTACAAGGTCATTTACATACACAGGCTTATACAGAATGGTTTGTAGGTGCTAACTTTAAAGTATTCGGTATGCAAGTTGGTTGTGGTATTAATCACAAACACATTGCTTTTAGTTATGCTAAATATGGCAAGAAACCTGCAATCGGTTGTGGTGTGGTTATAAACGGAACAACTGCAATAAATGAATTAATGGAGTTATGATAAGTAGCTTTCAGATATTAGGGCAAACTATTGAAGTAATCATTGACAATGAATACTGCCATAAGAATAAGTGCTATGGTCAATTTATACCTTTTGAGAACAAAATAATTATAGCAAATAAATTTAAGAGTAAAAAAGTTTGGTTAGATTATAAGCAGGAAATAATTGATGCAACTTTCTTTCACGAGTTAGTACATTGCCTGTTGTTCTATGCAGATTCTGAAAGTTGGTTAGATGAAAAATTAGTTGATAAACTTGGAAACTTCCTGCACCAGTATCACATAAGTAAAATAGATAATGTAGTCAATACATAAGGTTTCAACTGACATACGGCATATAAAATAGAACTCAAATATTCAATTATTTGGGTTTTTTTATGCCCTTTCTAAAAATAAATACGTTAATTATCAAACACTTATAAAATTATTAAAAAAATTATTATGTTTTGTAATAAATATATTTATCTTTGTTGGGCAATAAAGCAATAACAAAAATGAAAAAAATTAAATCAAGAACATTTATTAACTCATACACAAATGAGCATTTAGTAACAGTAACACTTTACAAATTAGAAATAGGCTATGCAATTTTAAGCGAGATTGGCTATAAATTGAATGGCGAAACAAGATTAAGCGAATACGAGGCTGTTGAATACTTTGATGAAGTAATTAAAGGAACAATAAAAGCATTTCATTCAATGGAGCAACCATTTCACACAACTGAAACAATATGAAAAATCAAATATTAGAAACAATATTAGGAATAATTTTAGTAGCAGCAACTTTTGCAACGCTATATGTTTTACTTTTAATCAC
>JBMOGB010000313.1:0-4831 GCA_049318585.1 Bacteroidia bacterium
GGATTTCCAACTGGAATGAAATGGAGTTTTTTGGCTAAGCCAGAAGGCGTTGCTCGTTACCTAGTTTGTAATGCCGATGAAAGCGAACCTGGTACTTTTAAAGATAGATACTTGATGGAAAAAATTCCTCATTTATTAATTGAGGGAATGATTACCTCAAGCTTTGCTTTGGGTGCAACTACTTCTTATATTTATGTGAGAGGAGAGTATTTTTATATCATCAAAATTCTTGAAAAAGCAATTAGTGATGCATACAAAGCTGGCTTATTAGGAAAAAATATTTTAGGTACTGATTACTCTTTAGACTTATATGTTCAATGTGGTGCAGGTGCTTATATATGTGGAGAAGAAACCGCATTGCTTGAAAGTTTAGAAGGCAAACGTGGAAATCCAAGAATTAAACCACCATTCCCTGCCATTGCAGGTTTGTATGGTTGCCCAACTGTGGTAAATAATGTAGAAACTTTAGCATCTGTTCCTTCTATTGTTAACAATGGAGGCGAATGGTATGCGGGTATTGGAATAGGTCGTTCAACAGGAACTAAATTAATTTCAGCATCAGGACATATCAATAAACCTGGAGTGTATGAAATTGAAATGGGAATTACTGTAGAAGATTTTATTTACAGTGATGAATATTGTGGTGGAATAAAAAATGGTAAAAAACTAAAAGCAGTGGTTGCAGGAGGTTCATCAGTACCAATTTTACCTGCTGAATTAATACTAACAACTGCCAATGGCGAAAAACGTTTGATGAGCTATGAAAGCTTAGCAGATGGTGGTTTTGCAACTGGTACCATGCTAGGTTCTGGTGGATTTATTGTAATGGATGAAACCACAAGTATTGTTCAAAATCTTTACACTTTTGCACGTTTTTATCACCATGAAAGTTGCGGACAATGTAGTCCATGCCGCGAAGGAACAGCTTGGATGGAAAAAATATTGCATAAAATTTTGGATGGACATGGAACCATGGCCGATGTTGATTTGTTATGGGAAATTCAAGGTAAAATTGAAGGCAATACCATTTGCCCACTTGGCGATGCAGCAGCATGGCCAGTAGCTAGTGCCATTCGCCATTTTAAAGCTGAATTTGAAGAATTTGTAAACAATCCAAATTCAACAAAAAAAGTGAAACATTACCACAATATGCATAATTTAGCAACAGCATAATAAATGCCACTGATTCACAGATTTCACTGAAAAAATAAATAAATTATGAAAACAAAGCTTATTTTGATTATTGTATTTAGTGTTATAGGTTTTTCGTTACTTACCCTAACAAGCTGTGATAATAATGGTACTTCAATAAAAAATAAAAATGATTCATTATCGGTATCTAAAAATTCTAACGGAGGTAAATACTTAACGATGAGTTTTAGTTTTATTGCAGGAGAAATTGAAATAATTGATGAATTTGGAAAAAAAAGCAAATCTTCTTTTAAGCAATCAAACGATTTTTTAGAATTAAATAAAAGCATAAATAATATAAGTAATCAGGGATATAAACTTATTTCAGTAAATACTCCATTTCAAGATTTAGGTATAACAATTTACATTTTCGAAAAAGAATAAAAAAATAAAATCTGTGAATCTGTGGCAAACAATTTACAGGCTAAAAAAAAATATAAATGGCAAAAGTAACTATAGACGGACAAACAATTGAAGTGGCAGATGGAACTACCATTTTACAAGCCGCACGTATGATAGGACCAGAAGTGGCTCCGCCAACAATGTGTTATTATAGCAAATTGAAAACGAGTGGTGGTTATTGCCGCTCTTGTTTGGTTGAAGTGAGCAAAGGTTCAGAAAAAGATCCTAGACCAATGCCTAAACTAGTAGCAAGCTGCCGTACCACTGTAATGGATGGTATGGAAGTTAGGAATATTACTTCTGAAAAAGTGGTGGAAGCTAGAAAAGGTGTAGTGGAATTTTTATTGTTAAACCATCCACTAGATTGTCCTATTTGCGATCAAGCAGGTGAATGCCAATTACAAGATTTAGGTTACGAACACGGTTCTGCTAAAACGCGTACTGATTTTGAACGCAGAACATTTGAAAAAATAAATATAGGTTCTAAAGTTCAATTGCACATGACACGTTGTATTCTTTGCTTCAGGTGCGTAAAAGTAGCTGAACAAATTACAGATGGCAGGGTTCATGGTGTAATGAATAGAGGCGATGTTTCTGAAATTTCAACTTATATTGAACAAGCCATTGACAATGATTTTAGTGGAAATATCATTGATGTTTGTCCAGTTGGTGCTTTAACCGATAAAACATTTAGGTTTAAAAGCAGGGTTTGGTTTACTAAGCCTATGAACGCTCACCGCGATTGCGATAAATGCAGTGGCAAAGCTGTTATTTGGTACAAAGGCGATGAAGTAGCTCGTGTTACAGGACGTAAAGATCAGTGGGGTGAAGTAGAAGAATTTATTTGTAATACTTGCCGTTTCGATAAAAAGAAAACTAGCGATTGGACCATTGAAGGGCCAAAAGAAATTAGTCATCAATCCGTTATTTCAGCCAATCATTATCCAGCAAACATGGTTAAGCCACGTGAGTTTACCATGAATAATATTAAACCCATCACACTTACAGAAGGAGAAAATAAATAATGGCAATACTTATATTCAAAATAGCGCTGATAGTTATTTTATTTTTTATTAGTTTAGGAGTTGCTGCTTATGCAACTTATGGCGAACGTAAAGTTGCAGCATTTATGCAAGATAGAATTGGTCCTGATAGAGCGGGCCCGTTTGGATTATTGCAACCCATTGCCGATGGTACCAAAATGTTTATGAAGGAAGAAATTATTCCAAATGTTTCCGATAAACTATTGTTCATTTTAGGCCCTTGTATTTTTATGGTTACTTCTCTAATGACCAGCGCTGTAATTCCTTGGGGAACTGCCATGGAATTTGGTGGTGTTAAATATGCCATGCAAGTAGCCGATATAAATATTGGAATTTTATACGTTTTTGGTGTAGTAAGTTTAGGTGTGTATGGAATTATGATTGGAGGTTGGGCTTCTAATAATAAGTTTGCATTACTTGGTGCAGTTCGTGCTTCAAGCCAAATGATTAGTTATGAATTAGCCATGGGAATGTCGCTAATTGCAGTAATTATGATGAGTGGCTCATTGAGTTTAACCGAAATTGTAACTTCGCAAGGCGATGGAAAATTATGGGGTTTTATTCCAGTTTCTGGTTTAAATTGGAATATTTTTTACCAACCAATGGGATTTATTATTTTCTTGGTTTGTTCATTTGCTGAATGTAACAGAACTCCTTTCGATTTACCTGAATGTGATACTGAATTAATTGGTGGATTTCACACAGAATATTCATCTATGAAATTAGGTTTGTATTTATTTGCTGAATACATCAATATGTTTATTTCTGGTGCCATTATTTCTTGCTTATATTTTGGGGGTTATAATTTCCCTGGACTTTCTTATTTAAGCACCGTTTTAAATCCAAACATTGTTGCATTATTAAGCTTTGGAGCATTGTTTGGTAAAGCAATATTTTTTGTATTCTTTTATATGTGGATTCGTTGGACTATTCCTCGTTTCCGTTACGATCAATTAATGAAATTAGGATGGCAAATATTATTACCGTTATCAATAATAAATGTATTGCTTACAGGTGGTGTTTTAACAATTTTCAATAAATAACTGAATAAAATTCGAAATTAGAAAAAATAAATTCGAAAAATATTCCGACAGAATCGGAACGAAATTCAATAATTAAATAACGTAAAGACGTTGCATGCAAAGTCTCTACAAATAAAAATATACTATGATACAATTAACCAGTAGATCAAAAGTAGTAGTTGATAAACAAATGAGCTTTATGGAAAAGCTTTATTTGCCAGGAATATTAAAAGGAATGGCAATTACATTTATGCATATGTTTAAAAAAGCTGCTACTTTGAGGTATCCTGAAATAAAAAGAGATTTTGCTCCAGTTTACAGAGGAATGCATGTGCTAAAACGTGATGAAGAAGGAAGAGAAAATTGTACTGCTTGTGGTCTTTGTGCTGTTGCTTGTCCTGCTGAAGCAATTACAATAGATGCAGCTGAAAGACAAAAAGGTGAAGAAAAATTATACCGCGAAGAAAAGTATGCAGCTAAATATGAAATAAACATGTTGCGTTGTATTTTCTGCGGATTATGTGAAGAAGCTTGTCCTAAAGATGCCATTTACTTAACTGATAGAATTGTTGAATCATCATATACCAGAAATAGTTTTGTGTTTGGAAAAGATTTATTAGTTGAAAAAGTGGACGAAAGAATTGACGTTTCTAAACGTAAAAAAAGTTACCATATTGACTAGTTTAAAGTTGATAGGTTAACAGGTTAATAAAGTTTATTGGTTGTTTGAAGCCAAGAAAAAAGCTGTGATAATTTGAATTATCACAGCTTTTTGTTTTTATGGACAAAAAAATTACACCAACCACGGAAGCCAAGACCTGACAGGTTTTAAAAACCTGTCAGGTCTAACCACACCAACCACGGAAAAAAAAAGCTTGCCGCAACACTGCGAGGCTAAAATATACTTGTATGAAAGGTTGCCGCAACACTGCGGCAAGGAATATTAAACAAAAAAAGGTTGCCGCAACACTGCGAGGCTAAAATGAACTTGTAAGAAAGGTTGCCGCAATATTGCGGCAAGGAAACTTAAACAAAAAAAGGTTGCCGCAACACTGCGAGGCTAAAATGAACTTGTATGAAAGCTTGCCGCAATATTGCGGCAAGGAAACTTAAACAAAGAGACTGGGCAAAATATTGTGTAAACTAGTTTTAGTGTTTAATATTGCACCTATC
>JBMOGB010000314.1:0-4805 GCA_049318585.1 Bacteroidia bacterium
AGGGAGTACATGTTGGGTCTTCGTGCCTCAGACCACACGTACTCCTATGTATTATTCAAATGGATATGGTGTTAAGAAAGACCTGTCAGAAGCAATAAAATGGTATAGATTAGCTGCTGATCAGGAAGATACAAAAGCTCAATTTATGCTCGGTACGTATTATGAAAATGGTGATGGAGTTGAAAAAGATTATTTTGAAGCATTTAAATGGTATCGATTAGCAGCCGATCACGGTAATTTAGATGCTCAAAATAATCTAGGTAACTGTTATAATAACGGGAAGGGTGTAGAAAAAGATTGTGTACAAGCAGTTATGTGGTATCGTTTAGCTGCTGAGCAAAATCATGCAACTGCTCAATACAATTTAGGTGCCTGTTATAAAAATGGTGAAGGAGTAGAGAAAGACATTTTACAAGCTGTGAAGTGGTATCGTCTAGCTGCAGAAAAGGGGAATGTTAATGCTCAAAGCAATCTAGGTTTCAGTTTTTATAATGGTGATGGCATAGAAAAAGACTTTGTACAAGCTGTTAAATGGTATAGCTTAGCTGCAGAGCAAGGGAATGAAAATGCTCAATATAATCTGGGTGTTTGTTATGAAAATGGGGATGGTGTAGAAAAAGACTATATTCAAGCTTTTAAATGGTATCAATTATCAGCAGAACAAGGTAATGAATATGCTCAAAACAATCTGGGTGTTTGTTATGAAAATGGGGATGGCGTAGAAAAAGACTATATTCAAGCCTTTAAATGGTATCAATTATCAGCAGAACAAGGTAATGGAAATGCTCAATTTAATTTAGGTGACTGTTATGAAAATGGTGATGGTGTAGAAAAGGACTATGTACAAGCAGTTAACTGGTTTCGTTTAGCAGCAGAAAAAGGTAATGTAAGTGCTCAAAACAATCTAGGCATTTGTTATAAAAAAGGACAAGGCGTTGAAAAGGACTATGTACAAGCAGTTTACTGGTATCGTTTAGCTGCAGAAAAAGGTAATGTAAGTGCTCAAAACAATCTAGGCGTTTGTTTTGAAAATGGAGAAGGTGTGGAAAAAGACTTTTTTCAAGCTTTTAAATGGTATCAATTATCTGCAGAACAAGGTAATGAAAATGCTCAATTTAATTTAGGGGACTGTTATTACTACGGAAATGGAGTTACATTGGACAAAAGTGAAGCATTAAAATGGTATAAACTATCAGCAGAACAAGGATATGAGAGTGCAATAGAAAAAACTAAAGATTTATCAATTTTCACACGGGAGAATTATATTGATAATGTAAAATCAGAAATTTCCAATACTGTTACCGATATAGACGGCAATGTGTATAAAACCGTACAAATTGGAAATCAGATTTGGATGGCGGAAAATCTAAGAGTGAGTAGGTATAGGAATGGAGATTTGATCCCGAATATACAAAACAATGAAGAATGGATAAATTTAGAAACTGGCGCTTGGTGCAATTATGATAATCAGCCAGCCTATGATGCAGAATATGGCAAACACTATAATTGGTTTGCAGTAAATGACAAAAGAGGCTTAGCACCTAAGGGCTGGCACGTGCCGAATGATAAGGAATGGAAGATATTGATTGATTTTTTGGGAGGTGATGATGCTGCAAGTAAACTAAAAAAAACAGGCACAAACCATTGGAATGTAACCAAGGAAGGATCAATAACTGCATGTGAATTTTCAGCGATTCCTTGCGGTAGCCGTAATGGCAGAATTAGTACATTCGACGATGTTGGTTCACTCAGTTACTGGTGGACTGCAGCTGTGTCCAAAACGAGTCTCAGTTGGGGTATAGTTATGGGCAAATGGTTGAATCATTACGGCACAGATAAGTCGAATGGTTTGTCGGTACGTTGCATTAAAGATGAGTCAGATCACGTTACCGACATTGACAGCAATGAATATAAAACAGTACAAATTGGCAATCAAGTATGGATGGCAGAGAATTTAAAAGTGAGCAAGTATCGAAATGGAGATATAATTCATAATGAAACAGAAGATGAAAAGTGGAAATCGTTAAATACTGGTGCATGCTGCAATTATGATAACGACCCGACTAATAATTCAAAATATGGAAAATTATACAATTGGTTTGCAGTTGATGACAAACGTGGATTAGCACCAAAAGGATGGCATGTGCCAAATGATGAGGAATGGGATGTTTTAATTGAATTTTTAGGATATTACGAAATTGCGGGCAGGAAATTAAAAAGTGTAGGAAATGAAAGTTGGCTTGAAGAAAATAACAATGCAACCAATGAAAGTGGATTTTCCGCCCTTCCGGGTGGCTACCGTGACGGCGATGGTACGTTCGACGGCCAGAACAGCAACGGCGACTGGTGGAGTTCTACCGAGTACGATACCTACTACGCCTGGGACTGGTACGTGTACTGCAACAGCAGCAACGTGGTCAGGTACAATTACGGTAAGCAGTGTGGCTTCTCTGTGCGTTGCGTTAAAGATGAATAATATACTTCAAAATAATAGAAAAAAATACAGTTTTAAATTTAACAACCCAATAAGATATACAAATCCTGCCTACTATTTTACAAGCTACAGGTAATCAAATAGTTTTATTATATTGGCTACATAAAATCATTTATAAATAACAAATGGAAAAAGAACTTTATAATTGGAAATATAGATATGAAAAGGGGAAATTTAGTGTATATCCAAATCATAAATTTGAAAAAAAAGAGTTTTTTTATAAGTTCTATTCATTGAATCATAATTCCTTTGATTCGCTTATTAATCAATATATTTATGCAACTCACCCTTCTCAATTAAATGATGTTTTTGATTGTAATGAGGAGATTTTAGATTTTGATGAAAGTGAAACAATCCGCATTTTCCTTAAAGATTTTTGTTCAGAAGAAGAACTTAACAAAATGACGAACGAAGATTTATTAAACGCTAAAACTTTTGTACAAAGAAATTTCAAAGAAATAATCTATAAAAAATGGGGCGTATTCTCGATGACAACAAATTGCGACAGTGTTTTGATGTGGTCATATTATTGTAATCACAATGGATTTTGTGTTGAGTATGATATTTCTAAATTTCCATTCAAATTTCAGGGACCATTTCCAATAAACTATCAACCAGAATTAGAAGCACTGTCAATTAAAGAGATTGGTGTACAAATTGGGATTTTAGCACAATGTAATTTAAAGGACAAAATTTGGGAACATGAGGAAGAATGGCGTTTAATGATTGAAGCCCCGAAAGGAGAGGACATGATGTCATTCAACTTTGATGAATTGAAAAAACTTGGAGGACATAATCGAAAATTTGAATATCCTATTTCTGCCATTAAAAGTATTACTCTGGGAAATAGGTTTTTTGAACCAAAAGAAATCAGGGTAATTAACAATAATATACTTGAAATTAATTTAATGAGCAATTTTGAACAAAAATCAATAATGCTTGATTATTTATCTCATAATTCAATAAAAACTCATATCGCTTTAAGAAGTGGGTTTACTAAAATTGAATTTAGAACAGTAAAAGTTGATAGAGTGAATTATAAGCAATACATGCTTGATGCTACCAAATTATATAAGTAAAACTATCAAATTTGATGTAGCTTGATATACATAAATAGCTAATGTATTTTTGAGTTGAAACTACTATAAATCCTTATTTTTTTATATGATAAATTCGGGTGCATTAGATTCTTATGATAAATCGCAAATAACATCTGATATAGAAAATAGATGTTTTATGTGTAGGGTAAAATTGACAAATGAAACATCAAGCCAAGAACATATATTTCCCAAGTGGATACTTGCAAAATACAATATGTTTAATCAGGCATTAACTTTACCTAACAAAACATTTATACCCTATCAAAAATGGAAAGTTCAATGTTGTACTAAATGCAACAATAATAGAATGTCAGATATTGAGAATCAAATAAAGAAATCAGTTTCAGAAGGTATTGAATCTGTCAAATTTTTAGATGAAGAATTGATTGTTTGGTGGTTATTGAAATTATATTATGCAAAAATATATAAGGAAGCTCAATTAAAAAAGGATGTATCGAAGCCTGAATTAGGTAGAATGATTGAAAAAGAATTGTTTGAAAAGTACAATATCATATTTCTTTATATGAGAGATTTGTTAAATGGATTTAAATTTAATGACCCAAAACCATTTGAGTTGTTTATTTTCAAAACTAATGATGAAACAACATATGATTATATTGATGATATAATTTCAAATACTGTATATCTTAGATTAGATAGTATCATATTTATTTGTTGTTTTAATGGATTTGGAATTGCTCAAATACAGTGTCAACATTTAATTGATGCATTAAACTCTTTGTCACATATTCATTATTATCAAGCTATTGAGTTATTTTCAAAAATCACATATTTCAATCGTCTTTATGGGAAAGAAGTAGAACATAGCTATTCAATTAGTGAGGATAGCGTTACCATTAATTCAAAAATATTAAAAATTAGTGAGTACGAAATTTTTGATTTTTACAAGTGCAATTGCTTAATAAAGAATTTATTTGAATTAAGAGGATTAATCACGAGAGCTGATTTAGAAACAAATAACCTTGTTACAATTATTTTAAAATCAAATGGAGAAACCTATACATATCAAGAAATTGAAAACGGATTATATTAAACTATTGAATCTAGCACCCTATTATCAGTAGAGTATTTTAACTTTTATTTGTTCACCACAAAGCACTTGCCTGCATTTCCGATTACTTCAAAACAAGTAGTTCAAGTAGTTGCACTAAAACCCGCAAAGGCGGGTCAGCTTTAAATAGTTTATTATC
>JBMOGB010000315.1:0-4786 GCA_049318585.1 Bacteroidia bacterium
AAGATTATTTTCACCGTAAATTTGTTTTTGCTAACGATAAAAATGTTTTTTATAACGACAATGACGAACGTACTATTTTCTTTTGTAAAGGTGCATTAGAAACCGTTAAAAAACTAGGATGGCAGCCCGATATTATTCATTGCCAAGGTTGGATGACTAGCTTAATTCCTTTGTACATCAAAACTATTTACAAAGACGAACCAGTTTTCAGAAATGCTAAAGTGGTTTATTCTGTTTTTGAAAATCAGTTTGAAGAAAATTTAGGTAAAGATTTTGCTCGCAAAGCAGGATTGAACGAAATAGATACCAAACAAGTAGCATCTTTGGCAAAGTCTGATAGTAATTCGTTATATATTACTGGAATTACTCATGCAGATGCCATTGTAAAAGCAAGCACCGAAATAGATGCAGAAGTAATTAAATTTATTAAAAAGCAAAAAGGTAAATTATTACATGAGCATGTTGAAGGTTCTTACGGAGAAGCTTACAACAATTTATATGAAGAATTATTGCAAACTCAAGACTAAAACCTTTCAGTTATCAAAAATTTTATTTTAGTATTAAGTGCTTTCGCACTGTTGTATTCCTCTTGCAAAAAAGATACGAATACACTTACTGTTGGATTTATAAATCCTGATTCAAGTTTTAACTCAAATTCTGAATCTGTTTTTCTTAATTCATATACTACAACAATGGATTCGTTGGCTACTCACCAACAATCGTTGTATATTTTGGGTGCTATTAATGATCCAATTTTCGGAAAATCTCAAGCCACTATTCTTACGTCTTTTTCTATTCCAAATAATGCAGCTACTTTTTCTTTTGGTGATTCAACTAAAATTAAAGTTGATTCTGTTGTATTGCAATTACGAATAGGGAATGATTCAACTTTTATTGGTGATGCAAATGCAATTCACAACATAAAAGTTTATGAATTAGCTGAAAAACTAAATAGCGATTCTGCTTATTTTTCTAACAGAAATTACCTAAAATCAAGCACAGTTATTGGAAATTACAACAGTAAGTTTTCACCAAAAGATAGCATAAAGAAAACTTATATTAACAACGATGCAAGAATTCCTGCTTGTTTGCGAATTACAATGAGTGATGATTTTAAACTTAAAATTCAAAATCAAAAAATATTTTCACAAAGTAATTTTTACGACTTGTTTAAAGGTTTTGCTATAGTTGATGAAAGTAATTTCAACATGAACGAAGGTGGTTTTTGGTATTTGAATTTAAACTCATATTACTCTAATTTAGTAGTTTACTACCGAAACGATACCACCCATTTAAGAGCTGAATTTCCAATTCAATATGCAAATGCAAAGTACAACAAATACGAAACCAATAGTGCTAGTTTAACTCAACCCAAAACGGTTAGATTTAATGCAACTCAACAACGAGATATTGGATATTTGCAAGCAATGGGTGGAACCAAAATTAGGGTTTTTATACCTGATTCTATTTTAAATAGGTTAGCGGCTTCGCCTCAATTAGCTATTCAAAAAGCTGAAATAGTGGTGAAAGCATTAGGTGGATTTGATGATAATTTTAAAATACCTAATCAAATTACACTGTTATCAACCGATTCATTAGGAAGAAGTGCATTAACTATTGATTCTTATTCTGAAAGTTTTTTATATTTAGGAGGTAGTGTAAACAGAGGCGAATACCGATTTAACATTGCTCGTGAACTAAATTTTTTATTAAATAGTTTAAGAAATGGAACTGGAAACAAACATTACGGATTAAGTATTATAGTACCTAATAGCACTTATGGTTCTGTTTTTCAAACTTCAGCTCGAAGATTAGTTATAGATACCAAGAATTTAAGCCTAAAACTAAATTATACAATTATAAAATAAATAGTAAAAAAATTTATTGTGATAGTTCAACTAAATAAACAAGTTAATGCTAATCAAATTAGCCAAATACAAGCCTATTTAAAATCCCAAAATCAGGATTTTATTTACCAAGATTTTAACAAACAAATAGTTATTCCTGCTTTAAAAAATAAAGAAGTTTTGAGTCAATTTGATTTTATTTCTGAGATTATAGATATTTCTACTCCCTACCAACTTTCGTCAAAATTATACAAAACACAAACTATTTTTGATGTAGATGGAATTGAAGTTGGAGGTAATGATTTAAATTTAATAGCAGGACCTTGTTCGGTAGAATCGGAAGATCAAATACATGAAGTTGCTGAATTTTTAAATAAGCAACAAATAAAATTTATTCGTGGTGGAGCATTTAAACCACGCACTTCGCCTTATAGTTTTAGAGGATTAGGAAATAAAGGTTTAAAATTTATTCGCGAAGCGGCTAATAAAAATAACCTGCGTGTAGTAACTGAGTTAATGGATTTAAGTAACCTTGACGAAGTATATAATAACACCGATATTATTCAAATTGGTGCTAGAAACATGAGTAATTTTTCGTTATTAGCCGAGTTAGGTAAAACCAAAAAGCCCATTATGTTAAAGCGTGGCATGAGTGCCAAAGCAACCGAATGGCTTTTAGCTGCCGATTATTTACTTTGTGGTGGAAACGAAAATGTAATTCTGTGCGAAAGAGGAATTAGAAGTTTTGATTTACAAAGTAGAAATGTTTTTGATTTAGGAGTTATACCTTTAATGCAATCGCTTTCTCATTTGCCAGTATTTGCCGACCCAAGTCATGGAGTTGGAAAAGCTGCTTTTGTAAATAAAATGGGATTAGCCGCCATTGCCGCTGGTGCTAATGGATTAATGATAGAAATTCATCCAAACCCAGAAAAAGCTTTAAGCGATGGCGAGCAAGCTTTAACTTTTTCGGAGTTTGAAGCGTTTTTAACTGCCACAAAGCCTTTACTGTCAGCTTTAAATAAAAGTGCTGATTTTGTTAACGAAAAGAAAATTTTGAATTTACAAACTTTATAATAATATTGCCGTAATTATGTGTGGAATAGTAGCTTACATAGGCCATAGAGAAGCCTGCCCAATTGTACTTAAAGGGTTAAAACGTTTAGAATACCGCGGATACGATAGCGCTGGTGTTGCATTGCTTGACGAAAGCAAAGAGTTTAAAGTATATAAAAAAACCGGAAAAGTTGCCGATTTAGAAGATTCAATTGGTACTCAAAGTACCACTGCTCATACTGGAATGGGGCATACTCGTTGGGCTACGCATGGTGCGCCTAACGATGTAAACGCACATCCGCATTTAAGTGGAAATGGTGAATTTGCAATTATTCATAATGGAATTATTGAAAACTATACTGCCTTAAAAGAAATGTTGCTTAAACGCGGACATGAATTTAAGTCGGAAACCGATACAGAAGTATTGATTCATTTAATTGAAGAGATTCATAAGAACAATGAAGTAAGTTTTGAAGAAGCTGTCCGCATGAGTTTAACTCAAGTTATTGGTGCTTACGCAATCGTTATTTTAAGTAAAAATACACCTGATTATTTAATTGGAGCACGTAAAGGAAGTCCAATGGTTTTGGGAATTGGCGATGGCGAACATTTTATTGCCAGCGATGCAACTCCAATAGTTGAATATACAAGAAATGTAGTTTACTTAAATGATGGCGAAATAGCTATTATAAAAGGTACAGAACTAACTATTAAAACCATTGATAATACCATCAAAACTCCATACATTCATGAGTTAGAAATAAACTTAGAAAGCATTGAAAAAGGTGGATACGAACATTTTATGATGAAAGAAATTTTTGAACAGCCGCGTTCAATTCTTGATTCATACCGTGGTAGAATTCATGTAAACGAAGGCCTAATTACCATGGCTGGAATTGATAAATTTGAAGATAAATTCAAGAATTTAAAACGAATTATCATTGTGGGTTGTGGAACTTCATGGCATGCTGGTTTGGTTGGAGAATATTTATTTGAAGATTTTGCACGTATTCCTGTTGAAGTAGAATATGCTTCCGAATTCAGGTATAGAAACCCGATTTTAGATGAAAACGATTTTGTAATTGCTATTTCTCAAAGTGGTGAAACTGCCGATACTTTGGCAGCTTTAGAGTTGGCTAAAAGTAAAGGTGCTACTATTTTTGGAGTTTGTAATGTGGTTGGTTCTTCTATTCCTCGCTTAACCGATGCTGGTGCTTATACTCATGCTGGACCTGAAATTGGTGTAGCTTCTACCAAAGCATTTACGGCTCAAGTTACTGCTTTAACTTTAATGGCATTATCTATTGCTCAAAAACGTGGTACAATAACTACTCAACGTTTCCGCGAAATGATAGCTGAAATTGAAACCATTCCTGCTAAAATTGAAAAGGTGTTACAAACCAATGATATGATTAAGGAATTGGCTGCGAAATTTAAAGATTCAAGAAACTTTTTATATTTGGGTAGAGGTTATGGTTTTCCAGTAGCTTTAGAAGGCGCATTGAAACTAAAAGAAATTTCATATATTCATGCTGAAGGTTATCCTGCGGCTGAAATGAAGCACGGACCAATTGCTTTAATAGATGAAGAAATGCCAGTAGTATTTATTGCTACACAAAATAATAATTACGAAAAAGTAGTTAGCAGTATTCAAGAAGTAAAAGCCCGTAAAGGTGTTGTTATTGCTATTGCAACTGAAGGCGATAAACACATTGCTGAAATGGCTGACCACGTAATTTATATTCCTGCTTGCGAAGAATCATCGTTGCCATTAATTGCAACCATTCCTTTGCAATTATTAAGCTATCATATAGCAGTATTGCGCGAATGTAACGTAGATCAACCTCGTAACTTAGCTAAGTCGGTTACGGTTGAATAAAATT